>CAJUMI010000085.1 GCA_910587545.1 uncultured Muribaculaceae bacterium
GGTGGATGTAATTTTTGCCTCATTTTATTTGGATTTTAATATAGTTCGTACTTAGAGGGTTGTTATATTATTTATTCAACGGTCAATTTCTTGACTGGTATTAATTCTATTTCTTTGCGTCATTCGCAATCTCGGCGTGAGGCATCTTAATGAAACCGTAGACGACGAGTCTTTCGGGTGTATCTTTTTCGTTGAAAAACACGTCGGCATAGCGGCTGAACGCGCCCGGCACACTGTCGGCGGTGTAAGTCAAGTCGACTTTGAAGGCACCCGCATCACTTGCAGACCCGACTGACACCACGACGCAGTCGCACGAGGGGACTACGGCCTGAACAGTATACTCAGCCGAATCTCCAACGTTGAGATAGAACGACTTGGTCACGGCTTCTCCGCTATGAACGACGCCGAGCGGCTTAGCCTGTCTGGGATTCACGACACTGTCATATCCCGGTTCGAAGTCAGCCGTAATGTATTGTTCGTAAAGTTCCTTAATCTTGGGATTGAGAACGGGATTACCTATAGCCACCACTTTGTTCTCTGAGTCCAATAAGAAGCAGTGGTGCTCCGGACGCGGAGGCAGTGTATTGGTCCGATTAAATACATTGTCAGGATCAAAGGCGACAGGATTGAGATAATTGTTGCGATACATATTAGCTAAAACGTCTGCAGTATCAATAGTATTTACGATCATTAATACTTCAATGTCAAGGTCAGTCAAAGCCTTGAACTCATTGGTTATATCGGACCACATATCCAATTTCATGCGGCACGATGTACATCCCGACGAGTCGATATAGCTCACAATCTTGAAGTCCTGACGGTTGAGATTAAGACCGACGGTATCGTCCTGAATCCTATAGACCAAACCATCCGGCAACACAATCTCGCGGCCAATCCATTCGGAAATGACTTCCGCATGGTCGCCCCGTTCTCCCTTGCAACTGCAAAGAGATATGGATATCGCGAGTAACAAAAACAACTTAGAAGCATTAGAGTTCATTTGTTTAGTTTTTTAATTTGCAAATACTACTGGTGCGATAAAATCGCGTTAGTTTAAAAAATCATCAAATAAAGAGAGTCCCTTGACATTTTGGTTTGAATTTATTGTTGAGTCCAGTTTGGTTATGAGTTGTAGTAACTTGACACGCTCCAAAGCAGAGATTCTAATCATGGTTGCCACTTCGGTGATGGAATCTTCCGTTATCAGCCTTTATCCGTGCTATTGTCAGATAGGATATTATAGCGGTCCAAAGGTGAATTTTAACAGCATTTTCTGAAAATCCCCAAAGGGTTTTAACAACAATGTTCTGTTTCATCCACTTGAAGAAAACTTCTATATCCCAACGGTGGCGGTAAAGATTGGAGATCTCCAATGCGCTGACTTCAAGATTGTTGGATGTACAGTCCACAATCGTGTCATTTTCCGGATCATAGACCCGCACAAATCTCATGTCCTCTGGATAAGTTTACGCGACTTGTATCCGGTAACACGGATTAGCGAGTCTTCTACGACACCGGATTTTTCATCGGGTATTCCCATCTGCTTGACGGTTGTGAATTTCATGTTCTCCTATGGTCTGGACACCCAGAAAGCTTGCGACTGATGGAATCTGGACAGTGCCTTGAAGTCAATATACGCCTTGTCCATCACATAGAATGCGAATGGTTCGGGTGTAAGATTGTCGAGTTCATTACTATCATGCCATTTTCCATCAGTAATGTGGATATCGGCCGGAATGCTTCCTCGCAAATCAAGCAATGTGTGCATCTTGACTGCGCCTTTGCTGTATTTACCCAATGCCCACGCTGCAAGTTTTATGCTGGTGGATATTGTTGTGGAGTCCAATGCATAAATCACATTGTCAATGCTTATATCTGATAGTTTGGCCTTTGAATACATTGGCCTGACCAATCCGATGAGTTACATTCAAAGACCTTCAAAAATACGATAGTCCCGGCTTTCGTTGGCTCGTGACAACGATGTGTGGTTAACAGTGTTACGAAAACCGAGATGATATAGAATTTTTGAGTGAGCTTCCAAGCATAAACAGATATCTCTAAGAGAATCAAACACGAATAGACAATGGCAAATAATATTATTTTATAATCTCATTTTTTTAGCCTCCAGTTCTTCCATATAATATCTATCACTTGGCGGAATTTTTCATCAGACCTATATCTGTCCTCAGGTACAATTATTGACAAATGATGCACATAGTCGCTTCCTTCAAGCAACACATCGATAAAACGGTCGTATGTAACCACTTTTTCGAGTCCGGCCGCACCAACTTTAAAGCCTTCGTTTTCCGCATCCGCAGACTTCATATAGCCATGGTCAATCTTTTTCCAAGAACCAGGGTGACTGTTCTGACGATCTAACATAGTCTTCAGTAATTCGATATCAACTTTGCCGCCATCCGGCAATATATAGCTTCGAATATGGCAACTCTCCGCATTTTCAAAATGATTCTTGTCGAAGAATTGCCATGACTGATAGCACAGATGGCACTTGGTCTCACTCCCGGCGGCATCAAACAACAACGCCCCACGCACCGGAGGCATCCCGGAGACAGCGAACGAACTTTCACGAATCCAGTGTGTCGGCAACGTAATTTCATAGAGTGCGCACAACTCCTTGCGCACTCGGTTTGCATTGCTCTCAACCGATAACACTGACACAGGAATTGCCAGCATAGCCCCGAAAAACAATCCCTTAAGAATCGGCGGCCAATTTATACAGATATATTTCATTAGAATGTTCGGCATCCTTTGTTATCAATCGGCGAGAGACAGTATCGACAGTCATGATTGTCACAGGTCGGTCAAGCTTGAACGCAGCTATGGGACGACCATCCCAATCCCACACTTCGACCACCCGTGTCGAATCGGTATCGGCATGCAAAGCATATATCTTGTCGCCTGCAGTCGTAACTCCATAGTAGTATGACGGAAGACAATTCGCGTCTTCTTCATGATCTACGTTACTTTCGCGTCTGACGGTAACATCATTGAGCAACCGGCAATCTCTGTCGAAGAATCTCACTCGGTCGAAATGCCAGTAGAACGCCGCAAATTTCATGCCATCTGGACTTATTGCCAAAAATTTACCATAAGGGAACTGTAGCGGCATCCCATTAGTTACCGTCGACGCATCATCTATCCAATCGGGGTATTCTCCCACTTCATGGGCTGAACCATCTGAAAGGTCGAATATGCAGAATTCTTTCTGATTGGATGTCGAACCCAGGCTCAGATAATGCAATGAGTCAAGTCTATGGAACATATTGATAGCTCCGTGAGTTTCCAACGGCTTTGACACTTCGACAACATGCATTGCGCTATCGCCGACAAGTGTCATTGTTTTGATACGCCATGTCATGTGCTCTAAAGCACTGAATGCAGTGTCCGACACCTCGATATTGCGGCACTCAAGTCCGATTAAGTCATCAGGGCCTTGTCCTCTAAGGGCTGTGCTACAAATGAATTTGAAATCCGGGAGGGTGTAGAAATCCAACATAAAATCCTCACGCTCCTTATAAATTCCCAATTTTCCGTCATACACGAACATGGCTCTCGGCAATAGTGCATCTACTTCGGTCACAACGGTTTCAACCGTTAGGGGTATCGCCTCCGGCATTGACGCACTGTCCGTAATGTGACCATTTCTAGCACATCCCCACAGACATGCAACCAATAACCACACGCATCCAAATTTCGCAACTTTATCAGTCATACATTCCTGAAAGTGTACAAAATCCAGGAGTGTTAACATACACAGCTGAGGTGACATGACATCCATTACAGTTTATTACAGTCATGAACTGCGGGTTTGTAACGTCGTCATAGACTTTTTCAAAACATTCCCAACCTTTTCCAGCTATAAATTCGCCGTATGTCAATGCTTCGATATTTGCTAGTTGCATGTCGCTGAGTTCATCGTGATGATTTGCATAACCAAAATAACTAGCCAATGCCATGAGCGCGACAACTGCCGTTGTAAAAACGATTTTTTGGTTCATAAACTTTTAAATTTTTGGATGAATTTGTTTCGGTGCATAATTAAAAATTATTTTTATACTTACAAATTTTTACACATGCAATCCCACGGCTCAACACCGGCTCTTTCATTTAAGATTTCGTCTCATTCTCGGGAAACGTGTTATTTTATAACGATAGCTGTATGGATGGATAGAGTGGTGGAAGTTTCGGCTTGAGCTGTTTGGGTTGTTATTTCGGGTGTTATCAGCTGTGGAGGTTGTTTTTGTGGTAACTGCGCGTCCGGTTGGTCGTGTGAGTGATCAGCGGCGTTGGCGGGGTGGGGCGGGGAGTGAGTGGAGCCGTTCGAGGAGCGACATGGCTTCGACTTCGTCGGGACTGATGAGGTCGAAGTGGCGTATGACGGTTGCAACCGGTGTTGACGGATGTCCTGTGTGGAATACGGCGAGGCGCTGTCTTGCTCTCGAGAATGCTACGTAATAGACACGCGAATCGTCGCCCCCACGACCGGCGGGGTGCCGCGCGACATCACATATTATGACGTTGTCGAATTCGAGGCCTTTGGCTTTGTGGACGGTTATCACGGTCACGCGTTCGTCGGTGAGCAGGTCTCCTTCGTTGAAGGTCCGCAGTTCGGACAGGCGTGAGAAAAGCTGTGAGGCGAAAGTCGTGTCGGGGCGAGAGCCGGCAAACGTTCGTCCGACAAAGGTGACGACTGCCGGCCAGCGCCCGATGGCGCTGATATATCCGTGGGAGTTCAGGTAGGTGTAGGCGTGGTTCATCTCGGCTGCGAGGGTGTTGTCGTCGCCGGGTTCGGTGGCTGAGAGCATCGCTGTCGTATGGCTGTAGAGCGGGCCGTAATTGGTTCTGAATTTCTGCGCAATGCGTCTTACGACGGGAGAGGCAACGAAGTCGCGGGCGCAGTCGCGGGCATCTTCGGGCATGGCGTCGTCGATCAGGAGTGTCACAGGAGTCAAGCCTAAGTCGCGAAGACGGCCGACGAGGCCGCGGGCTTCGGTGTGGGTGGCGACAGCTCCGGTCTGATACAGTAGCCGTGCCCATTCGGCCGTGCGGTTAGGGTCGGCGACAACGGCGAGGTGGGCGTAGACTGTCTTGAAGGCGACGCGCCGGAAAAGATCGTTGCGCGACACCAGGGTGTTGTCGATGCCGTGGGCGGTGAGCAAGGCTGAGATGTCTTCGGCGAGGTCGTTGGTGCGCGTGAGCACAGCTATTCGGCAACTGGGCTCCGCGTCGGTCCATTGACGTACCTTGGCGGCGACGGCGTTGGTCAGATTGCAGTCTGTGGCCGGCAGCAACTGCATCGCTCCGGCCGGACGCTGAGAACTGTCTGCGGCTTCGGGGAGCAGATCGCGTGAGATGCCGAGGCATGCGGCGGCGAAGTCATTGCACAGGCTGACCAGATAGGCCGGCGAGCGGTAGTTGCGCGCGAGTCTGTAGATGTTGTCGCTGCATCGCTGTTTCAGTTTGTCGAGAGCCGGGCCGCCTGCGCCGATAAATTCGAATATTGCTTGCTGTTCGTCCCCGAGATAGACGGCGGTCGACGGTCCGTCGGCGCTGATGAGATCGATGATAGCAAGCTGGAGCGGAGTCAGATCCTGCACTTCGTCGACCTGAAGCCATCTGTAAGAACTGTAGAGAAGTGATCCCCGGCGGTGGGACGACAGGGCGCGGTAGGTGAGGAGCATCAGATCGTCGAAGTCGATCAGATGGTTGGCCGATTTGTATTCGCGGTATGCCTCGGCGGCTCTGATGTGGGCGGGCGATGGTATGAAATCGAGTCGGCGCAGCAGTGGGTCGGGGAAGTCGGCGTCGCGCTGACTCTGAAGCATGGCGAGGTCGACGGTCTGCTTCAGCTCGAATTTTCGGCGGATGCCCAGTGAGTCGGCGAGCCATGTGTCGCGGTCGTCTTCGTCAAGCAGCGATGTGTCGTGGCCGAGGAGGCGGTTGTCATGGAGAAAGCGACTGCAGAAGCGGTGTAGATTGCCGACGAAAAGGCCTTGGGGCATGCTGCCGAGCTCGTCGAGTATGCGGCTGTTCATCTCACGCGACGCGCGGTTGGTGAATGTCAGGCATATCATGTCGGCAAACGGTATGCCGAGGTCGGCGTGGGCATGGATTATGCGCCGGGTGAGCAGATGGGTTTTGCCGCACCCCGGTCCTGCGAGCACAAGTGCGCGCGAGCCATGAATGTCGATTATCTGTCGCTGGCTGCTGTCAGGGGTCAGTCGTTGCATTCGACCCCGTTGAAAGCGTCGACGGCTCGTTTGACCGATCCGTGCATTAGCAGAAGCCGTTTTGCTTCGTCGTAAGGCAGTCCGAGTTCGTCAATCACCATGCGGGTGCCGCGGTCGACAAGTTTGGCGTTGGACAGCTGCATGTTTACCATCTTGTTGCCTTTGACCCGTCCCATCTTGATCATGACGGTTGTGGTGATCATGTTGCATATCATCTTCTGTCCCGATCCCGATTTCATGCGTGAGCTACCGGTTACATATTCGGGCCCTACGATCATCTCGATGGGGATATCGGCCGCATGACAGATCGGAGCGTCGGGATTGGACGTTATGGCGGCTGTCAGAATGCCGTTGCGCCGGCATTCAAGCAGGGCGTTGATCACATAGGGTGTTGTGCCGGATGCTGCGATGCCTATGACTGTGTCGTTGGTGTTGATGTCGAATTTCTCAAGATCTTTCCAGCCCTGGAGCTTGTCGTCCTCGGCATTCTCGACCGGGTTGCGGAGAGCCGTGTCGCCACCAGCGATAATGCCTATCACCCAACCCGGATCCATGCCGAAGGTCGGAGGTATCTCGGATGCGTCGAGCACACCGATGCGACCCGAGGTGCCGGCACCCATGTAGAAGATGCGTCCGCCGCGTTTCATGCGGGTGACAATTTTGTTGACAAGCTCTTCGATCCGGGGTATGGTGCGTCCTACGGCTTCGGCGACTTTGTGGTCTTCGGCGTTGATGTCGCGCAGGATCTCGCCTACCGGTTTCTTTTCGAGGTCGTTGTAAAGCGAAGATTGTTCGCTGATCTTGACGAATGTCATTGTGGATGAGGTTTTGAATATGTTTTACGGCTTATCCTAAAAAAGCCCGGATCTCTCAAATTGTGAGATCCAAGCCTTTTTGTTGTTTATGAATTGATATAGATCAGACTGTAACGGCAGTTGCGGGGGCTACTGTCGCTGCCGGAATGGGAGTGGTCTTGGCTTCCCATCCGAGGGCGCTTGCTCCGAGGACAGCGGCATCTGCCTCCTTGAGTTCGCTGAGAAGCACTTTGGCTTTGCCTTTGAAGATGGGGAGCATGTTCTTCTCCATGGCTTCGCGCATGGGCTTGAGCAGTAGTTCGCCTGACTTGGCGAGACCACCGAAGATGATGAATGCTTCAGGCGAAGAGAACACCGTCATGTCGGCCATTGCTTCTCCGAGTATTTTTCCGGTGTATTCGAAGATTTCCTTTGCTATCTTGTCTCCGTTGATCGCTGCGTCGTAGACATCTTTTGAGGTGATGTCTTCGATGGGTATGTTGCGGAGAAGCGATGCTTCTGTGCGTGCTTCGAGGAATTCGCGGGCAGTGCGGGCGACGCCTGTGGCCGAGCAGTATGTCTCGAGACAGCCCGTGCGACCGCAGCCGCATAGACGGCCGTTGTTGCGCTTGACGATGAGATGCCCGAGTTCACCGGCATATCCGTCATGTCCGTAGACGAGCTGGCCGTTGATGACAATGCCTGATCCGACGCCTGTGCCGAGGGTGATCATGATGAAGTCTTTCAGGCCTCGGGCCGCACCGTAGGTCATCTCGCCGATAGCCGCAGCGTTAGCGTCGTTGGTGATGGCGACGGGGATGCCGAATTTTTTGCTTACGAGGTCGGCGAGAGCCAAAGGAGTCTCCCAGGGCAGATTGGCCGCGGTGTCGATCATGCCGGTGTAGTAGTTGGCATTGGGCGCGCCTATGCCGATACCATATATCTTGTCGACGGCATCGTTGGCCTCGATTATCTTCTTTGCCTCTGTGTAGAGTTCGTTGAGATAGTCTTCAAACTTGTGATACTTCTGGGTTTTGATTGAGTTGCTTGCGATAACGACGCCTCGCGCGTCAACGATTCCGAATACGGTGTTTGTCCCGCCGATGTCGATACCTAATACGTATGGTTTCATGCTACTGTAGGATGATATTGATTTGTATGGTAAGATATTTTTCTTTTGACAAAGGTATGAAAATATTTTATAATAGTATCAATATTATCGTAAAAAGTTTCATTATTGTCATGCTATATTTTAAAGCGAAACGGCAAGAGATAGAAAACGCCCCGTGACGCTGTCGGTTACGGGCGTTTTCGGGCGGCGAAAACCGCTGATTATCTGATGGCTATTTTGGCGGTTTCGGCTCCGGCCCTGGCGATGTAGATGCCGGGCGCAAGGTCTTGATTCAGAATGCAGGCTCCCGAGATCGAGAATACTTCGGCCGGAGAGCCGCAGCTGTCTACGATCGAACCGCCGACAATCTCAAATCCGGCGTCGCTTGCGGAGATGTCGTCCAGGCTGCTGCTTCTCTCAATCTTGAATGCCGGCGATATGGTCTGGATCTGACTGTTGCCATTGCCATCGGTCAGAGTTACGCGGAGATCGTACCATCCGTTTTCACTCTTGGCTCTGACCTTGTCAAGAGACGCATGGTAATAGGCTCCGAATGCTGGCATAAAGAACTTGTTTTCGTCGATATTGACATCAAGAGGCTCGAATGACGACGATCCATAGGGGGCGTATTCGATCTCGCATGAGGCGTCGGCGTAAGTATAATATTTGAAGGAAGATTCGTATGCTCCGCAATTTCGGGTTTCACTATTCTTGACGAAGTCGCCGCCGATAACCACTACATATCCCTTATTGTCATCGGTAAATCGATTGGTGATGTCTCCCGACGCGTCTTTCAGTATGATGCGTTGCACAGTTGGCGGCGTTGAATCGCCGGCATTTTCGTAGTAGCTTACCTCGCAGATGTTTGAGCCTGGCAGACCGTCGATGGCAAAGTTGTTGTTGCTGATTGTATAGGTCATACGTCCGGGTTTGTGGCCGTTGGTCGCCCATGCATACGCCCAGTCGTACAGATCTTTGCCGGGAGTGTAGTCCTGTAGTACTCCGTTGTATTTCACTGAGGTTGTCGTGAGGTCGGCGTCGACGTCGCGACGCTCTCCGTAGTTGCCATAGTAACCGTCGGCGACTATGTAGCTGAAGGGAACCTCTTCCCAGGGCTCGTATTGGACAGCGCTGACACACACGGCAAAGTTGTCTCCGAATTTGATGCCGTTCTTGTCGTCGAAGTTCAACGCGGGGTTGTGGGGAAAACGCTCCCATGTAGGAGCATCATTGCGGTAGGTGTTGTTCTCTTGGTTTGCGATATACATGATGTCGCCACTCTCTGAGAAACCGAAGAACGGCGTGCTGACACCGTCGTAAATATATTCGTCCTCGTCAAGATAGTCGATGCTGTAAAGCCGTGTCATGGGATGTAATGCAGAAAAATCTGTCGGTGTCGCGCAGATGTAGAGATCTGTGTTGCGGCTGAACGTATTGCTGACGCCGCCCACAAATGATGCCGTGCTGTTGTAGGCATAGAAATCAACACCACACTTGTCGTTGCCTGCGCCTAACTTTTCATAGGCTGGGGTGTGGGCAATGTTGTCGGTTGGAATTTTGTGGAAAAAGGTGTGGTCGTTTGACAGGATCGTATATTCATCCACCTTATCCATTGTCGCGGATGCCAGATAGTAATAGCGCGCCGAGCCGTCGGCGGCTTCGGCGTTGGCTATAAACGAAACCTCGCCGTGGGCGTTGTTGACATTGGTTCTCAGCGATAGCAGTTCAGGGTAGTCCTCGCCGCCAAGTCCGATGGCTGATTGTACCGAGCCTTTTGACAAACCGTCGTAAGTAAGGTGGATGTCAGCGGTCAGTAATTTGATGTTATATGGTGCGTCGGTCGGCCGGCCGTCAGAACCGGCCGTCGGCAATATCGCCTTTTCGCCGGACGGAAGAACGAGGGCGGTCGACACCTTTTTGTCGGCCATCGACGCGCTCAGATGGACTTCTGTCGGTCCCGACACTTCGATATCAGGAATGAATATCACCGCTCCAGCATCGTCGTTGTTGGTGAATATAGCCTGGATGAGATACTTGCCGGCCGGAACGGAGAATTTATTGACGGCTTTCCGCATCGATTGAAATGATATGTAGCTGTCCTGCATGATCCAGACGCCTTGGGGCACGTCGTTGCCCTTGCCGTCGGGATCAACGATAACCTTGACCTCGTATGTTTCTGCTGTGGCTTCGGCGGTCTGTCTTTTGGCCTGCAGCATCTTGAGTCCCTCGGCTTGTGTTTTGACATCGAATGTCACCTTGCCCGATGCGTCGACTGTTTTATATACAGTAGTCCGGCCGGGTTGCAGACACGGAGTTGCGTCACCGTTTGCAGCCGACACGGCAAAAGACATGGCTGCAAGCAACGACAGAAGTAAAAAAGATTTTTTCATGATTAAAAATGGTTTTATGTGACAGGATTTTTTTGGAATGACATTATTTTTTCTGAAATAGACTGGGGTGTTTGACATATTGGGCCTATGTTGCTCTGTTTTCCGGCAAAGTTACGTTAATTGTATGGATTTTTAAATATTTTGCTATGTTTTTCCGAGGGCTGCTATCCGGGAAATGTATAGGTGGGGACGCAAAAAAAACCGAGATCCAGTTCGGATCTCGGCTTTCTGGTGGCGGGGGCAGGACTCGAACCTACGACCTTTGGGTTATGAGCCCAACGAGC
>CAJUMI010000086.1 GCA_910587545.1 uncultured Muribaculaceae bacterium
AAAGGTAATGTTTTTATCCGTGATTGTCAGATTAAGTCTTGACTACTTCAGATAAACCAAAATAAAACTGACCCCGTCGGCCAAACTCTTCAGGGGGGCAAAAACAACTTATTTTCAGGGGTCAAACCAACCTTGGCCGCAGGGGTCATCCGGGACCGGGTTTTCCAAATGTCCTCGATCTGGCGAGCATTACTGTCATCAGCCGAGCGGATCTCGACCACAACGTCGTCATGGAGCATCGTCTCGCGGTTGATCTCGTCGTTCATTTTAGTGCGCCAGTCATCGGCACTGCATTGTGACACACCTATTTTATAGACCGTAGGATTATCGCACCCGATAGCAGACAGAAGCAACAGCGACAACGAGAACAGGGCTACCCGCAACAATGTCGGACGTATATAATTATCGAATGAAAGTCTGTTTGCTTTTTGTTTCATAGTTCAGCGGCGGTAGCTTGGATGTTCATATCCTGTAAATGATTGGTAACAATATCATGGCATTTGAAACACTCACAAATTTTGGTCGCACAAAATTAATTATATTCTGTCAAATTTGCAATATGAGGGCTTGCAAATTCAAAACTGTTAAATTTACAAAATTTTTCATCGCAAAGCGAAGCTGAATTACATATTTTTCCTAAATTGCAATAATGTTTGAAACAGTATCGACATATTTCAATCTGCCGTGGGTCTACTATACATTTATATGTATATATGCAGCCACGACAATAACGATAATCGGGGTGATCCTGTCTGAAAACCGCAACCCCGTCAAGTCGCTCGCGTGGGTGACAGTCCTGTTTCTACTGCCTATCGTCGGCATCATACTCTATCTCTTTTTCGGCCGCAGCATAAAAAACCAACGCATGATCTCGCGGCGCAACCGTCGCAGACTGCGCAAATATGAGAGAGCGCCTAACATCGACAAGCATTCACTCGGTCTGAGCGAGGAGTCTCTGCAGATGATCAATCTCGCCGGCACTCTCGCATCGTCGCCCTACTACCCCGACAATTCAGTCGAGATTTTCACCGACGGGACCTCAAAGTTCGAGGCGTTCAAAAAGGATCTCCGCAATGCCCGCCACTCGATCAACCTGCAGTACTACATATTTGAGGACGACAATATCGGCCGCGAAATCCGTGACATACTGATCGAAAGACACAACTCCGGCGTAGAGATCAGAGTGATCTATGATCACGTCGGATCGTTCAAAGTAAAGTCGAGTTTCTTCAAAAAAATGCGACGGTCAGGCATCCAGGCCTATCCTTTTCTCAAAGTGTCGTTCCCCCAGTTCGGCACACGCATCAACTGGCGCAACCACCGCAAGATATGCATCATCGACGGATCCATAGGATATATCGGCGGAATGAACATCGCCGACCGCTATCTCGACGGTGGTAAAAAATTCGATCTATGGCGCGACACCCACCTGCGCCTTACAGGCCCGGTAGTCAGAGCCCTGCGCTACTCGTTTGCGATCGACTGGAACTTCATGGGCCAGCCATTGCTCGAAAACGATATCGATCTGGTGTCCTATCCCGCGACCGACGCGCCGCGCGCCGGCATGCAGCTGCTCACATCAGGTCCGACATCCCAGTGGAGCAACATAGCTTTTATGTTCCACAAGGCCATTGCCGGCGCTAAGAGACGTGTATACCTGCAGACCCCCTACTTTCTCCCCACCGAAGGCCTGCTGAAAGCCCTGCAGGTCGCCGCTCTCGCCCATGTCGACGTCAGGGTGATCATACCCCGCCACAGCGACTCGAAAATGCTCACCTATGCTTCTTATTCCTATATAGCCGAATCCCTCAAATCCGGCATAAAGATCTATTTCTATGAGCCCGGCATGCTTCACGCAAAGACTCTGATCATCGACGACGAATTCACATCTGTCGGATCAACCAATTTCGACTTCAGAAGTTTCGAATGCAATTTCGAATCCAACATCTTCATATATTCAAAAGAAGTCAACGCTCAGATGTCAGACATTTTCAACAAAGATCTCGGGCATTCGACACGTATCATTCCTTTCGAATGGCGCAACCGGCCCTACCGCCAGAAGGCGGTCGAATCGCTTGTGCGCCTCCTCAGCCCTATTCTATAGATCAGTTTTTGAAAAAAAGACAAAAAAATATTGCGGCGCAAACAACCTCATTGCCAAACGATAAAGCGCTCCACAACCGGCTTGACAAACGTTTTTCGAGATTTTTTTAGTCAAAAGATTTTGCAGTTTAAAATAAAAGCCATAACTTTGCATCGCAAAAGCAAAAAACGAACATTGAAATGCGAAAATAGCTCAGTTGGTAGAGCACAACCTTGCCAAGGTTGGGGTCGCGGGTTCGAGTCCCGTTTTTCGCTCAGATTTTGCCAACAGGCTCAAAGCTCTAAAAAAACCGATAACGTCCGGGTGGTGGAATTGGTAGACACGCTACTTTGAGGGGGTAGTGGCCGTTAGGCTGTGTGAGTTCGAATCTCATCTCGGACACCTTGAAAAGTCCTAAGTATTATTTTAAATACTTAGGGCTTTTCTCTTTATATTTCTGCCAACCGTATGTCAACCTCAGGAAAATCGTCTCTATTGAATTAGGGGGTCAACGCAGTATACTTAGAGGTCGTGAAATCCGAGTGCCGCACTCTCCCATTGCCGGAGAGCCGCCACGCCTCGCCCCCCTACCGTCAACATACTATCGTTGACCGGATATTCCATCTTCATAAAGAGCCTTGGCTATCTACGCCCATCGGGTCGGGAGACGGTTAGCGAGTATCTGAAATCACGTCCGGCCGTTATGATCACCGTTCTGCCGGCAGATGGATTAAGAGACCGTTTGATAAGTCGAGCCACAGGCGATGTATTTCAACTCCATTAACACAAAATTAGTCCGACCGGCAGATAGAGTTTTCTCAATTCAGAAAAAAGTCGTAGCTTTGTTAGTTGAAACAGACTACGCTCTAATCAAATAAATAGATCTGAATGATGAAACATTTAATACGATTATTTGTCCTTGCCCTGTTCGCGCTCGCATCTCAGGCCATGTATGCGCTTGATCTGCCCGTCAAGACCATCAATGGCAAGCAATACTACTATTATACCGTAAAGAAAGGTGACACGGTCTACTCCCTGATAACCCGTTTCGGCATCACGCGTTCAGACCTCGTTGAGAGCAATCCGGCAGCAGCCGATGTTCTCAAGACAGGCGACACACTGTATTTCGCCGTCGACAAGTTCGGCGACGGCAAGCCGGTGACTGTCGAACAAGAAGAAAACACCGCTGTGCACGAACCCGGAATAGTCTACCATCAGGTCAGAAAAGGCGAGACGCTCTATGGCATAAGCAAGAAATATGGCGTCGATCAGGAAAGCATAGTCGATCTGAATCCGAAAGCACGTTTCGGCGTGAAGACCGGCTCGACTCTGCGAATCCCCGTCGGAATACAGTCTGACGGACAGCCGGCAGAAACAGCCGGACCCGAAAGCGCCGCAACTCCGGCCGTCCCCCCCATCGAACATCCGGCTGAAGAAACCGTTGAAACTCCAACGACGGCCGATGAGACCGACGAAAGCTCTGCCGCCACAAGCGACGAAGACCCTGCATACAACGATCCGGAAGACATCGCCCCGGAGCAGTCAGAACGCGCCGCTTCCGTGGCAATCATGCTGCCGTTTATGCTTGACAGTGAAAATCCCGACCGACAGGCGCTCCACTATACCGATTTCTACAAAGGCCTGCTGCTGGCGGCCGACACACTGTCGAACCGCGGCGACAGCCTGAGAATTTTCACCTACGACACAAAGGGCGACCTCGCGCATGTCAAAGAGTTGCTGTCTGACTCCAACATCACCAACGCGTCAGTCATAATCGCTCCCGACAATGCCGCCCAGCTCGCTGCTATCGCCGGCGCCGTTGCCGGTACCGACGCCAAGGTGATCAACGTTTTCAATGTCAAGGACAGCCTGTTTGCCTGTCATCCGCAGGTAATCCAGGCCAACACGCCCCACACCGTGATGTATGCCAAAGCCATCAAAGCGATCGAACAACTCTACCCCGACCACATACCGGTGATACTCCGTAACGAGAACGGGCGCAACGACAAGGCTGAATTCATCAGTTTAATTACCGCCGCCTATAAGGCCAAAGGCGTTGAACCGCTTGAAATTGCCTACGACGGCGCGCTGATCAGCGCTCAGATCGAGGGTTTGCCCGACGACGGCAGCCGCTACCTGCTTATTCCGACATCAGGCAACATCAATGAATTCAACAAATTCATCCACGCAGTAAAGACCGCCAGAGACGCATCAGCTGAGACCGGACGCATCGCACTCTTCGGCTATCCCGACTGGACAGCGTTCCGCAACGACGCCGAAGCCATGCTCCACGCTGTCGACGCGACAGTTTTCTCACGCTTCTACTTTAACGAAAGAAACTTTGACACCACCAGT
This sequence comes from uncultured Muribaculaceae bacterium, assembly GCA_910587545.1. Lineage (GTDB taxonomy): Bacteria > Bacteroidota > Bacteroidia > Bacteroidales > Muribaculaceae > CAG-873. The sequence goes on from CAJUMI010000086.1 coordinate 4,439, forward strand.
CTCAAACAGGCATTTCGCCAGTGGTACGGCGACGACATGATCGACCTTGTGCCCAATCAGGCTGTGCTCGGCTATGACATCGGCAATCTGGTCATCCGCAATCTGCGGTCCAACGGCGGCAATTTCGACCCGACCGACAGCAGATATACCGGCATACAGTCGAGTTTCAACTTTGTCCGCGACAACGACAATGAAGGTGCAGGCTTTTACAACGACGAGATCTACATCCTGCGCTTTAATCCCGACAGACGCGTCGAGCGCCTTTCATTTTAACGCCACGCCGAAATGAATTCCTTATTCAGCACAAAATCATTCAAGGCTATCGCGGCCCTAGTCCTGGCACTGACAATCTCACTTCCGGTTTGCGCACAGACGCATTACAAACCACATCTCAGCATCGGCGTCAAGGGCGGCATGACCATGTCGAAAATGTCATTTTCGCCGTCTGTAAAGCAATCGTTCTCCAACGGTTCGGCAGGAGCCGTAACGTTCCGCTACACCGAAGAGAAGCTGTTCGGCCTCATCGCCGAACTCGGATGGGCGCAGCGAGGATGGAAAGAAAATTTCGAGGATTCGCCATGCCAATATTCAAGATCGCTTACTTATATCAAACTGCCGATCCTCACCCACATCTATTTCGGCAGCCCGCGCTTCAAATGTTTTGTAAATCTCGGACCGGAATTCGACTACATGATCGCCGACAATATCTCATCCAACTTTGACTATCGCAATCCGTTCGAGGCAGATGGGTTCCCGACCAAGGCAAGAATGACCGAACAGATGTCAATGGACATCAAAAACAAATTCGACTACGGTATCACCGGCGGCATAGGCATCGAGTTCTACCTCACCCCCCGCAATTCGCTGACACTCGAAGGCCGCTACTACTTCGGCCTCGGCAACATCTACCCTGCGGCCAAGGCCGACACCTTCAGCGCATCACGCAATACATCGATCGAAATTACCCTCGGCTATAATTTCAGACTGAAATAATCGAACGGCAAGGTCTACACAAAGAACTTCTGGAATACCAGCACGTCGACGTAGCGTCGGCCCAGCCTGATCCATGACTTGAGACAGGCCCTCGTCTTGAACCCCGCGCTTTTAAACAACGCTATCGATGGCATGTTCTCGACACTGACCCATGCCGCCATCTGATGCAGCCCGAGCGTATCCCGGCAGTATTCGCCGGACAACATCATTGCCTCACGGGCAAAGCCCTGCCTTCTGAACTCCGGCGCAATGAATATGCCGACACAGACCCGGCCGTCTCTTGCGTCGAAATCATACAGGTCGACCGATCCGGCGGCCCGGCCCGTAAGATTGTCAACAATCATCATGCGCAACTGACGCTGCGAGAAAACATCACCGTCGTAGCTGTCGATATATTGCCAGATCTGATGACGGCTGAGAGGTGCGCGCGTCGCCCCGTAAGGCCACAGTGAAGCATCGTTTTCCCAAAGATACAGGCTGTCGAGATCATCCGGTTCGGGGCCGCGGAGACTGATTCTTGTTCCTTTAAGTGAACCCATGTCAGTTTGTTTTAAATGAATCCGTGAATGGCACACGGTTGAGCAGCGACCGACCGAGCGTCACTTCATCGGTATATTCGATCTCATTGCCGATCGACATTCCTCGGGCAAGCTGCGTCAGCTTCACTTCGCACGCCCCGAGACGTCTGAATATATAGAAATTCGTCGTATCGCCTTCCATGGTCGAGCTGAGTGCGAGTATGACCTCGTCTATGTCGCCCTTCTCCACCCTCTCGACAAGCGAGGCTATCTCCAGACTGTCGGGACCGATGCCGTCGATCGGCGAGATAAGTCCGCCGAGCACATGATACACTCCATTATACTGACCTGTATTTTCTATACTCATGACATCCTTGACATTCTCTACCACACACACCGTGCGGTGGTCGCGCAAAGGCGACGCGCAGATCGCACATACATCGTTTTCGCTTATATTATGACATTCGCGACAATAGCATATATCCCTGCGCAGTCTGATAATTGCTTCGCCGAGAGCGGTCACCTCGCGCTCGTCGCGCCTGAGCAGATGCAACGCGAGCCGCAGCGCGGTCTTGCGCCCTATGCCCGGAAGCCTCGACAACTCTGTCACGGCATTTTCGAGCACTTGTGATGTAAACTCCTGATCCATAATTTAAAAATCCAATATCGTATCTATAATTTCCAACTCCCGCGCTGTAAAAGCGGCACAGTCGACAGCTTTGACAATGTCTCCCATCTGGCCGACCGAGCTGCAACCGACAATGACCGAAGTAACCCTGCGGTCATTCAGCACCCACCCAAGAGCCATCTCGGCAAGAGTCTGGCCGCGGTCTGACGCCAGGACGTTAAGTTTCCGGATCTTTTCAATGAACTCGGGCGTGAGTCGCGACTCTGGGAGCGATCGGCCGAGCGAGATACGCGATCCGGCAGGCACACCTTCAAGATAGCGGTCTGTCAGCAGTCCCTGGGCAAGCGGCGAGAACGACACGAAGCCCGCCCCGCCTGACGCCACCTCGTCGAGCACACCGCTGTCGGCCGGCTCCCGGTCGATCATATTGAGTCTGCCCTGATACAGCAGACAGGGAGTGTCGTGACGGCGCAGATAGTCAAGTGCGAAACGTGTCGCTTCGAGAGGCCAGCGTGAAATGCCCGCATAGAGCGCCTTGCCACGCCTGACGATGTCGACAAGCGCCTGCAGGGTCTCTTCGAGCGGAGTATCGGGATCAAAACGATGACTGTAGAACACATCGACATAATCGAGCCCCATGCGACTGAGGCTCTGGTCGAGCGACGCCATCAGATACTTTCTCGAGCCCCAATTGCCGTAAGGACCGGGGTACATGTCATATCCGGCCTTCGACGCTATGAACATCTCATCACGGTAAGGCTTGAACGACTTGTTGAACACATAACCGAATGTCTCTTCGGCCGTACCGTAACCGGGGCCGTAGTTGTTGGCAAGATCAAACGAACAGATGCCGTGATCGAACGCGTAACGCATCATGTCCCTGCTTCGTGCAAGCGGGTCGACCTCACCGAAATTATGCCACATGCCAAGCGAGATCTCCGGCAGTTTAATACCGCTGCGGCCGCTTCGCCTGTACTTCATGCCGCTGTCATATCTGTCTTCGGCGGCTTTATATATGGATTCAATCATGTCGTTTGCTGTTCTTTATTGCAAAGATAGCCAAGATTTGCAAGTTCCACGTCTCACAGACTGAAGTTTTTTTGTAATTTTGCACTAATACAGTTTGAAATCATTCAACATTTTACAATATGCAACACTTAATCAAACCTTTGGCTATGGGCGCAGGAGTGCTTATGCTTGCTTCATGTGCCGGCGGCACAGCAGCTGACGACGAAAAAATAATCGATCGTCCCGAATTCCACAGCTCGACAGGAATTTTCGACATCAAGGCTCTCGAGGCTCTCGGACGTGTAAGCGAACCCGTCGTTTCTCCCGACGGATCAAAGATCCTTTTCGGCATTTCTTATGAAAGCATCGAAGAAAACACATCCAACCGCGACCTCTATGTGATCAACACTGACGGATCTGATCAGCAGCGCATCACCCGCTCGGCAAAATCAGAAAACAACGCTGTCTGGATCGAAGGAGGCCGTCGCATAGCCTTCATCTACCCCGTCGACGGCAAAGGACAGCTCTGGGTCATGAATGCCGACGGCTCCGACCGCAAGGCTGTCACATCGGTCGAAAACGGCATTTCAGGCTTCAAGTTCTCACCCGACGAAAAGAAGATCGTAATGATAAGCAACGTCAAATACGCCCGCACAGCGCAGGACATCTACTCCGACCTGCCGAAAGCCACAGGACGCGTTGTCGACGATCTAATGTACAAGCACTGGGACGAATGGGTCTCCGAGATCCCCCACCCCTTCATCGGCGACTTCGACGGCTCGTCGGTCGGCAACATTGAGGATATAATGGCCGACGAACCTTTCGAAGCCCCTATGAAACCCTTTGGCGGCGTGGAATCATTCGCATGGTCGCCCGACAGCAAGACCCTCGTCTATGTATCGCGTAAAAAGACCGGCCTTGAATATGCCGTGTCCACCAACAGCGACCTCTATGCCTATAATCTCGATACAAAGGAGACCCGCAACCTCACCGAAGGCATGACAGGCTACGACACCATGCCGGCCTTCTCGCCCAACGGCAACAGCCTCGCATGGCTCAGCATGGAGCACGACGGATATGAATCCGACAAAAACCGTCTGTTTGTCCTCGACATGCAGACTTCTGAAAAAACCGACCTCACATCCGACTGGGACTACACGATCGAGGAATTCGCTTGGTCGCCCGACGGCCGCTCGATCTTCTTCCTCGCTTACCGCGACGGCGTGAAACCGATGTTCAACATCGGCCTCGACCGCGCGATCAGCCCCGTCGCTCAAGGTGAATGCGACTACGAGTCTCTCGGCGTTCTCGCCGACGGAAGTGTCATCACTATGGCCCACTCGATGCTCCGCCCCAACGAGATCTGCAAAGTAGCCGCCGGAGCAGACAAGGCCGTAGCCCTGACCGACGTCAACGGCGACATCTTCAGCCAACTCACAATGCCGACGGTCGAGCGCCGCATGGTGCCGACCACCGACGGTAAAGAGATGCTGACGTGGGTCATCCTTCCTCCGAATTTCGACAAGGCTAAAAAATATCCTTCGATCCTCTACTGCCAGGGCGGACCCCAACAGGCAGTCAGCCAGTTCTGGAGCTACCGCTGGAACTTCGCCCTCATGGCATCCAACGGCTATGTGATGATAGCCCCCAACCGCCGTGGCCTCCCTGGCTTCGGTCAGGAATGGCTCGAACAGATCTCCAAAGACTATCCCGGCCAGAACATGAAAGACTATCTCGCCGCTGTCGACTATATGAAGCAGGAGCCCTGGATCGACGCCGACCATATCGGTGCGACAGGCGCAAGCTACGGCGGCTTCTCCATCTACTGGCTCGCAGGCAACCACGACCACCGCTTCGCCGCCCTTCTCGCCCACGCCGGCATCTTCAACATGGAAGCCCAGTATCTCGAGACCGAGGAAATGTGGTTTGCCAACTGGGACATGGGCGGCGCATACTGGGAAAAGGACAATTCTGCGGCTCAACGCACATTTGCCTGCTCGCCCCACCGCTATGTCGACAAATGGGACACTCCGATAATGATCAGCCACGGCGAATATGACTACCGCATTCTCGCCTCGCAGGGCATGGCTGCGTTCAACGCCGCCAAACTCCGCGGCATCCCCGCCGAGATGGTCATCTATCCCGACGAGAACCATTGGATCCTCAAACCTCAGAACGCCATAATGTGGCAGCGCCTTTTCTTCCGCTGGTTCGACAAATGGCTCAAGCCCGACACCGCACCTGCCGAGAAATAAAACAACCCGAATGCTCTAAATAGACCGCGCCCCGGAAGTTTGACAACGGAACTTCCGGGGTGCGTTTCTTTTTTTGGGGGGAATTATTTACCTGTACCGAAACGGGAAGTATCGATGTCGTTGTCTTTAGACTTGAAGCCGTTGAAGCGCCATATAAATGTCAATTTAAGAGTTTGCGTCATATCCTTCACCTTCATTTTGTAGTCCTGACCGGCTTGGTTGATTGTCATTGTCGGTGACCAACTGTTGAATATGTCATCGGCTTTAAGGTCAAGTTCGCAGCAGCGTTTCTTTCCGAATTGCCATTTGACGCCGGCATCTACTTTCCACATGCTGGAGAGATCTGCTATGCCTTGCAAAGATGGTGAAATATAGCTGAAGTCAATCGATAGTGACACGGGGCAGTTCTGACTGAATTTGAAAGAGTTGCTAAGTTCTCCATAAAAAATCCATTTGCTGTTGTCAAAGCTAATGTCATGGAAATTGTCTGCTTTCTCTCGTTGATTAAACAGATTGGCTGTAGCAGTGGCGTTCCATATATATCCAACTCCGAAAGGAACATAGAGATTAAGGCCAACCACGCGCTTGTAGTTCATGTTGATGGTCTGATATATTAGATTTAGTGCATCCGGCGACTGGTAAGGCAATTGCACAGTCGCTTTGTCGCCACACTGGAAATAGAATGTGGCTACATATTTTTGTTTCAGTATGTAATTGAACTGGGCATTATACTGGATATATGGCTGCAACTCAGGATTACCAATTACTGTCGAGTAGTCGTTGATATGGCTTGTGCCACCATGAAGTTCCCAATATGACGGATATATCCGTTGAGTATCGAAATTAAGCTGAAATATACTTTTAGGAGTCTTGTAATATGTGGCTCCGAACTGAGGAATGAAATTCCAGTTGTGCTGATATTTATTGTGATAATACTCACCCTTTGCCGAAAGATTGAACGACAGTCCCCAGTCGAAAGACCGTTCTGT
>CAJUMI010000087.1 GCA_910587545.1 uncultured Muribaculaceae bacterium
GGAAAAAGCGATTTTCAGAAGGTAAAAACGGCGCATCTTCGGGCTTTTGTACCCTAAGATTTGCAATCCGCTGAGCGGCAAGATGTTCTACGCACTGCATCGAAAGAAGAAATTACCGAATGGTATGAGCGCATACAATTATCGACAGCTTTTCCTTTTGATGATCATTCATTGGGTGATACGGAAGAAGTAACTTTGTAGGCGTAGTAACATAAGTAATAGCAATTCGGCATACTAGAAAAAGTACCAGCAGAAAAAAAGTAGGGAGAAAACGAGCCAAAGTAGGGAGAAAATATGTTGTGGTAGGGAGAAAATACCTATATTTGAAACAACTACGGCTATGAACAGAAACTGGAAGAATTGGTAGGGAGATATAGGTCACTTGGAATAGACCAACAGCGTGAGCTTATCGCCCGTGTGTCAGGATGAGTTTATCCGGCAGTTACTCTCCATCAATCCCGAAATTACGCATTTGGCATAGGCAAATAGAGATAATCGCAGTAATCTTTCGTTGCTCAATATATTATATAATAAATATTTTTACTATCTTTGCCGTATTAATAGTTAGATTGATTGAGTATGGCAAAGAACACTATGGGGACTAAGTTGCCCCGGAAACTGGAGCAGAAAATGGCTCTTATGGGCGAGCAGATTGCCCGTGTTCTTTATGCTCTGCAACTTGATGACGATCTTCTTTTGATTGCCAAAGAGGATACCCTCGGACGCAATCTTCAGGATTTGAGTCTCAAACACCGCCAACGAGCATCTAAAAAGGAATAAACCATGAAAAAACTTTTTGTATATGCCGATTTTGATTGGCTCGATACTCCCCACCTGATTGGGGAGCTTTCTTGTGACTCGGTGCGCGGCAACGAGACATACGGCTTTTCGTATGATAAAGAATGGCTTGCCAAATATGGCGATGTTTTCCTAAGCGAGGATTTGCAAAACTTTACCGGCATCCAATACACCCGTCTGGAACGTGACATTTTTTCTTGTTTCTCGGATGCACTACCCGACCGTTGGGGACGCACATTGCTGAACCGTCGGGAGCAAATTGCAGCCACCGATGAAAAGAGAGCCGTGCGAAGATTGACGTCCTTCGATTATCTGATGGGAATTGACGATGCTTCGCGCATGGGCGGTTTTCGGTTTGCCGAATCTGCCGAAGGGAAATTCAGCAACTGTGAGGAAAGCCTTCGCGTACCGCCAATAGCGAATGTCAGAGAGTTGATGAATGCCGCACATGAGATTGAACTCAGTGAGGAAAAGCATCTATTGCCGTCAAAAAAATGGCTGGCGCAACTGTTGCGTCCGGGAACTTCTCTCGGTGGTGCCAGACCGAAAGCATCTGTAATTGATGAGGACGGGAGTCTGACTGTTGCCAAATTCCCTTCGCGCAAAGATGATTACGATGTCGCACAATGGGAACATTTCTGCCATGTGATGGGCCGAAAGGCAGGACTGAATGTTTCCGAGACACGAACAATCGACGGCGAGGATTATCATATCCTGCTTTCAAAACGCTTTGACAGAAACAGCGACGGCAGACGAATACATTTCGCTTCCGCATTGACGCTTCTCGGACTGACTGATGGTGACAATGCTTCAACGGGCTTCGGTTATACTGATATTACCGATTTCATCATTCAGCACGGCAGCAATGTCGAGCAAAACTTAGAGGAACTATTTCGCCGCGTGGCATTTTATATCATCGTCGGTAACTCCGACGACCATTTCCGCAATCATGGTTTCCTTCTGACGCGTAAAGGTTGGGAACTTTCCCCGGCTTACGACATAAACCCCAGTCTCTCCGATAATCAGAGCCTGCTGATTAATCGCACCACAAGTGAATCCGATATTAATATACTGTTGGCATCAGCCGGAGATTATATGCTTTCACCGGAGAAAGCCAAGGGCATTATCACCGAAGTAATAGCCGCCATGAAATCATGGCGCACAGAAGCCCACAGACTCGGTCTGCCTCAGCGCGACATCGACATGTTCGCACCACGATTCGATAAATGGGTATGAATGTACTTTAAGTGACGCACTACCAAGAAAGATTTATAAGATGAATACACTCACAATCTTAAATAAACGAATTTCATTTTGCCCGAATATTCGCACGAAATCATATCAGACAATTACATTGTTTGAAGCGCTGAATTCTATTCGCACTAATGTTTATGATGAGCAAATCAAAAAAATCCGCAGGCTTTTACATAATGGCAGCGTTCAATCTTACAAATCTAAGAAAAAACAATTACCTTCGTATATATTTTCAGGCATAGCTTATGGCGACCGACACAAATTTGATATCAGTGGTTACACTTCGTTGATGGTTGTTGATATAGACAAATTGGAAAATCCTGAATTGACAAAAACACAATTAAAATTAGACCAGTACGTAATCTGCGTATGGACATCTCCCTCTGGATATGGATTAAAAGCACTTTTTTATTTAGATTATAAAACACCTATTAATGAAAATATCTGGATTTTACACGAACATTGCGCATTCCCTCAGATTGACAACTATCTTTTATCCAAATATGGCATTCACATAGATAAGGCTGGAGCCGATATTGCAAGATTGTGCTTTGTATCTTCAGATTCTGAAATTCATCTTAAAAAGGATTTTCAGCCGTTTCCTGTGTATATCACACTTGATAAAAAACAAATATGGAAACTGCGCACAAAGTATTACTATGGCAATAAATCGGTTCGCAACGCGATCTTAAATGAAAAACGAATTTCAAAATTAACTAATAATAATATATCGGATTTCACTGCGGCCCACTAAAAATGGTCAGCAGTGACTTATTTTGACTACTTATTTGCAAATTAACATTAATCAATGTAACTTTACCAAGTCAAATAATCCTTAGGGCTGCCTGACACATACTCCCGGATAACCAAATAATCACAACAATGAAAAAGTATATTATTTTAGCCGCAGTGGCTGTCGCATCGCTATTCGCCAACGCACAGCAGGCCCTATGGGGCGGATCACAGATTGTTTCGCCCGAGATCCATCCCGACAAGACGGTGACTTTCCGTATGGCAGCGCCGAAAGCTGTTAAAGTACAGATTACCGGCGACTTTCTTCCTACACAGAAAATGCAGACTCCCTATGGCGAGTTTGATGCCCTCGGCGTAGCCGATCTCATTGAAAAAGACGGGGTATGGGAATTTACAACTCCCGAACCGTTGGCTCCCGAACTCTACAGCTACACTATGCTTGTCGACGGCCTCAAAATCAATGATCCATCCAACGTCCACCGCATCCGCGACGTGCAATCTGTCTCTGACGTATTTATCATTCCCGGCGAACGGGCCGACCTCTATTCAATCAACGACGTGCCCCACGGTACAGTATCGAAAATTTGGTATAACAGCCCGACACTCGGCATGGATCGCCGGCTAACCGTATACACTCCCGCGGGTTATGAGACAAGCGGCAAGCGTTATCCTGTATTCTATCTGCTCCACGGCATGGGCGGCGACGAAAACGCATGGACCGAGCTCGGCCGTGCGTCACAGATCCTCGACAATCTCATTGCCCGTGGCGAAGCCGAACCGATGATCGTCGTGATGACCAACGGAAACGCCGCTCTCCAGGCCGCACCCGGCGAATCAAGTCTCGGTTTTACCGCTCCCTCGATGGCTCTCCCCAAGACCATGGAAGGCAGTTTCGAGACCCACTTCCCCGAGGTCGTGAAATTTATCGACAAAAACTACCGCACGATCAAAAATAAGAAATCCCGCGCGATTGCAGGCCTTTCAATGGGCGGTTTCCACTCCATGCACATCTCAAAACAGTATCCCGACATGTTTGACTATGTAGGCCTGTTCTCGGCAGCCATCATGCCGGGCAAAGATGTCAAGAGTCCGATTTATGACGATTTCGACGGCAAACTCAAGTCTCAATTTGCCAAAAAGCCCGCCCTTTACTGGATTGGCATCGGAAACACAGACTTCCTCTATGAGGCCAACAAAGAATTCCGTAAAAAACTTGACGATAACGGATATAACTACACATATTATGAGACACCCCAGGGACATATATGGAAGAACTGGCGAATCTATCTGAGCGAATTCGCTCCTTTACTTTTCAAGAAATAAAGAAGATAATAATCACTCTTTTCAGCAATGACGGCCAAAGCCGTCATTGCCTTTGCCATACCCGTAATATCGCGTGACCAGGCCATCGAACGAAAGGTCGAGGCGACCCCGTCAAAAATGACCCTTGACGAAAAGATAGGCCGGACGACCGAATTCGACATAGTTATGATCGCTCTCCGCGGTTCCCGGGGCGATGACACCGGCCGGCCCGGTAAAGACAAGATTGCGACATCGGTCGAGCATTAACATGGGCTACAGTGCGCCGTCCAACGGTCAGGACCGCACTCCGGCCTTAATCTTCCGGCCAACCGCATTGCAAAACGACGCCTGGACAAGTCAGCAGACCCCGCAATGCGTGACCCGCCGAATACACTCTCTGTCACATAAAAAACTCACAGGGTCCGACAAAAGAGGATCTGCTATGATTCAGAACTTGGAATATATCCGGCAATATTAAATTAATTAATTTTTGCAATTTAAGGGAATTTTTGTAATTTTGTCGCGTCCATCAAAAAGACATACAGCTCAATCTACATTCTTTTACATAAAAGCATTATTAAAATCATGATCATCCGGTTAAAAGACATCAACAAGACCTACCCGGGAGTTGTTCCGCTTCATGTGCTCAAAGACATTAATCTCGACATCAATCGTGGTGAATTGGTGTCCATAATGGGCGCGTCGGGCTCAGGCAAATCAACATTACTCAACATTCTCGGCATTCTAGACAATTATGACTCGGGAGAGTACTATCTCGACAATGTCCTGATCAAGGATCTGAGCGAAAATCGCGCTGCCGAACTGCGCAACCGCATGATCGGCTTCGTATTCCAATCATTCAATCTCATCAGCTACAAAAACGCCGTCGAAAACGTCGCGCTTCCGCTGTTCTATCAGGGGGTGTCGCGCCGACAGCGCAACAAGCTCGCCATGGAACAGCTCGAGCGCATGGGACTGGCTGACCGCGCCCACCATCTGCCGGGCGAACTGTCGGGCGGACAGAAACAGCGTGTGGCCATAGCCCGCGCACTTATCACCAAGCCCTCAATCATCCTGGCCGACGAGCCGACGGGAGCTCTCGACTCCACGACATCACACGACGTGATGGATCTATTCCGTCAGCTCAATTCCGAAGGTATGACTATCGTGATCGTGACCCACGACCCGGGTGTCGGCGCGGCGACCAACCGCATCATCAGGATCACCGACGGCATGATTTTGCCCGAAAACAAGATAATCACCAACCCGCAACCCCAAGCCGCAGACTGAGCCATGTTTGATCTTATCAGTGAAATCGGCCAGACGATGCGCAACAACAAACTGCGCACCGGCTTGACAGGCTTTGCCGTAGCCTGGGGCATATTCATGCTTATCATTCTGTTAGGACTTTCGCGCGGACTGATCAGCGGCTTTGAGGAGCAGAGCGGCAAACGCGACATCAATACTATCGATGTATGGCGGGGATCGACATCTATCCCCTACAAAGGATATAACAAAGGCCGTCAGGTGCAGTTGAAAGCCTCGACTGTCGACGCACTCAACAAAAGCGGCAACAAATACATCGGCAAGGCGACAGCCTACAAATATATCGACTCGGCGAAAGTGACCGGACAGAAAGACTATGTGGCGGGAGGAATAATGGGCATGTCACCCGAATCGAGGCGCGACCAATGGATAGACATGTTCGCCGGCCGCTACATCAATCAGGCCGACATGGACAACAACCGTAAAGTAATGGTTATCTCCCGTAAGACCGCCAAGACCATATTCGGATCAGACTCCACCGAAGTGGTCGGAAAATACGTCAAGTCGCTTGGCCTTTCGTGGCAGATAATCGGGTTGTACACTAGAGAATGGGGCGAGGACGACAGCTATGTGCCGTTTACGACCGCTATCGCTCTTTCGGGCGGCGACGCCAACATATGGTCAATGCGCATCCTTGCCGACAACGTCAACGACGAAGTGTCGGCAACTGCCGCCGAAGACGCCATACGCGGCGAGCTCGCCAAGATTCACAACTTCGATTCTGACGACAAAAGCGCGACCCCGATGTGGAACCGCTTCACCAACTATCTCCAAAACAAAAAAGGCATGATGATACTCGACTACGCAGTGTGGATCATCGGAATCTTCACCATGCTTTCGGGTATAGTCGGAGTGAGCAACATCATGTTTGTCTCTGTAAGGGAACGCACCCACGAGATAGGCATCCGCCGCGCCATCGGAGCCAAACGCCGCAACATATTGACGCAGGTCATACTCGAGAGTGTGTCTATCACCACGATTTTCGGTTATATTGGTGTGGTGATGGGTATGATAGTGATGCAGGTGATCGGCCATTTCTTCGGCAGTGAAGCCGGGGGACACAGTCCGCTCGGCAATCCGACCGTCGATCTGTCGATAGCCCTTAAAGTGACCGTCGTGCTTATAATCGCCGGCGCTCTCGCCGGCCTGTTCCCGGCGCTGAAAGCAACCAAAGTCAAACCCGTCGAAGCCCTGCGCGACGAATAATCGGAAAGGAGTGACACTGAAATGAAAAATCCTATTTTCGATATAGAGAACTGGCGTGAGATCGGCGCCACGCTCGCCCGGAACAAAACACGCACATTTCTGACAGCCTTCGGCATCTTCTGGGGCACGGCGATGCTCGCCATGCTGTGGGGAGGAGCCCACGGCATGGAAGGAATGCTGCGCCGCAATTTCGCAGGGTTCACCACCAATCTCGGTGCTGTGTTTCCCGGACAGACAAGTATTTCGTTCAAGGGATTCAACAAAGGCATGCAATGGACCATGACCCAGAACGACGTCGACGCTATCCGCCGGATCACACCGAATATTGAATATTCGACAACTATCTGCCAGAACTACGGCACAATCCAGTACGGCACACAATCGAAGCAGGCTCAGATCATAGGTTATGAACCTGATTTCTCGAAGATACTTCTGCCGGTGATCTACTCCGGCCGCGTGCTCAACGAAAGCGACGAGAGCGGATCCCGCAAAGTGGCTCTCATCGGTAAAAATATCGCCGCCGAGCTGTTCGGCACCGAAGAACCTGTCGGAAAATTCATCTGCGCCAAAGGCATATATTTTCTCGTAGCAGGTGTGATCGGCCAGACATCAGAGGTCAATATCGGCGGTCGATATGACGAATCGGTAATCATACCGTCGTCTACATTCAGACGCGCATACAACTGGGGCAACCAGGTCAACTTCTTCATGTACACTGCCGACGCCGGACACGCGCCTTCAGAACTGAAGCCATATATCATCAGGGCAATATGCGCAAACCATCCGATATCACCTGAAGACGACAAGGCCATGTGGTTTATGGACATATCCGAAGAATTCAATATGATCGACAATCTCTTCCTCGGAGTCAGTCTGCTGGCCCTGTTTGTCGGAGCCGGATCGCTGATGGCAGGCATCATCGGCATAGGCAACATCATGTGGATCATCGTCAAGGAGCGCACTCAGGAAATCGGCATCCGCCGGGCCATCGGAGCAAAGCCATGTGACATCATCGTGCAGATCCTCTCCGAAGGCGTTGTGCTGACCTCAATAGCGGGTCTTGCGGGTGTGTGCTTCTCAACGCTCGTTCTCGCGCTTGTCGACAGCCAGACTACCGACCACGTGCTTGGTTCGGCGGGATTTATCCTGACCTTCAGCCAGGCCGCCGGAATTGTAGCGGCATTCCTTGTGCTCGGAACCGCCGCCGGCACCTTGCCCGCCATAAAAGCAATGCGCATCAAACCGATCGAAGCCATGCGCGACAAATAGACAACATCAATCAAGAAACTAATAACTACATCTAAACAATATGAAACGTTTTTTCCGCATCTTTATCTGGATTATCGTAGCCGCAGCGTTTATCGGCACATTCGTTTTCCTCTACAAAAACTCCCAGCCAAAGGAAGTGACCTATCAGACCGTATCGCCCGAAACCGGCACGATCGAACGCTCGACCGTGCTGACTGGCAAGATCGAGCCTCGCGACGAGATCGACATCAAACCTCAGATATCGGGCATCATCTCCGAGATTCTCGTCGAAGCCGGCCAAAACGTGAAAGAAGGCGATGTGATAGCCCGCATCAAGGTAATACCCGAAGCATCGCAACTGTCATCGGCTCAGACACGAGTCGACGCCGCGAAAATCGCACTCGATGACGCCGGAAACAAATACGAACGCGCCAAGACACTCTACGAGCGCAAACTCATATCCCGCGAAGAATATGAGACCGCGGCAACGACCTACAACCGTGCCGTCAGCGACCTCGAAGGCGCTGAAGACGCCCTCGACATCGTGCGCAACGGTGTGTCTCGTTTCAATGCGTCGGAAAGCAACACTATGGTCCGCGCGACAGTCGACGGCCTGATACTCGACGTGCCGGTGAAAGTCGGCAGCTCGGTGATCCAGGCCAACACACTCAACGACGGCACCACTATAGCCACCATCGCCGACATGTCCAATCTTATATTCAAAGGCAATGTCGACGAAACTGAGGTCGGCCAGCTGTCGGTCGGAATGCCTATGACAATATCCGTCGGAGCGATACCCGACACCGAACCGCACGCCGTAATAGAATACATATCTCCAAAGGGCAATGAATCGAGCGGCGCCAATACATTCGAGCTGAAAGCTGCGCTCGAGGTCGACCCTGACGTGACATTGCGCGCCGGCTACAGCGCCAACGCCACCGTCGTTCTGAGCAGCGCCAAAGATGTGCTGACAATTCCTGAAAGCGTAGTAGAATTTTCGGGCGACAGCACTTTCGTCTACTGTCAGGTCGACTCCGCCACTCAAAAATATGAACGCACGGCAATCACTACCGGCCTCGGCGACGGTGTGAACATCGAAGTCAAGAGCGGCATCGACAAAAACAGCCGCCTGCGCGGAGCCGAAAACAAATAATCCGTAAAAATCTGCAATTATGAAGATCAAATATATAAGCGCTGCTGTCTGTATTGTAGCATCGGCCCTGTCATCGGCGGCCGGAGTGTGGACGCTCGACAGCTGCATATCTTATGCGGTGAGCAATAACCTGACTGTCAAATCGCGTCTGATCGAAGTCAGATCGGGCGAACTCGACATCACCGAGGCCAAAGACCGCCATCTGCCCAACATAAGCGCCAACGCCTCGCAGTCGTTCAGCTTCGGCCGCGGCCTGACATCCGAAAACACATACACCAACCGCAACACGACCAATTTCGGCTGGGGCGTGAATATGTCGCTCCCGCTGTTCCAAGGACTGTCGGCCGTGAGGCAGACCAAATATGCCAAAGCCAATCTGCGAGTGCTCGTAGAGGAACTCGAGGCCTCCAGGGACGACATAACGCTAAATGTCATATCTGCCTATCTGCAGGTGCTTTACGCCGGCGAGATGTGTAAGGTGGCCGATGAACAGCTCAGACTCTCGCTTGTCGAGGAATCGCGCCGCGAGCAGTTGCTCGAGGAAGGCAAGATACCCGAGCTCGACCTGACCGAGGCCCGGTCACAGGTGGCCCAGAACCGTCTGACCGTAGTCAATGCGCAGAACGACCGCACCCTCGCCCTCGTCGATCTGGCGCAGCTGCTTGAATTGCCGGACATAGAAGGCTTCGACATAGCTCCCGTCGAGGACGACGGTCTTGGCATATATTCGGCCGAAGAAGTCTACCGCCGCGCCCTCGAAGCCAACCACTCGATCCTTGCCGGACGCCGGCGCATCGAGGCCGCCGACCGCAACATATCGCTCGCCCGGTCGTCATATCTGCCACAGCTGTCGTTCAACGCAGGCATTGGAAGCAACTACTACACCGTCAACGGGCTCAACGGCGAGACCTTCGGACAGCAGATGCGCAACAACTTCAGCAAATCGCTCGGATTCACTCTGTCCGTGCCGCTGTTTGACGCTTTTTCGTCGCGCAACTCCGTCAGACGCGCCAAGATACAGAAACTGAACGCCGAACTGCAGTACGAGAACAGCGAACGCACACTCTACAAGAACATCCAGCAGGCCTACTATCAGGCACAGGGAGCACAGGAGAAATTCCGCGCCGCCGAAGTGTCGGAAGCAGCGACGCGCGAAGCATTCGAGGCCATGCAGCAGAAATATGATTTCGGCAAGGCCAACTCCACGGAATATGAAACAGCACGCTCCAACTATGTGCGGGCTATGTCTGAAGCCGTACAGGCCAAGTACGAGTCGATCCTGCGCCGCCGTATATTGGCCTTCTACAATAAGTAGCTTCACATCGAACTGAAAAATCTCAGTAATTATGTCGTCGGGACCAATCTATCATGAGACATTGGACTAATATGGGATATAGAACTATAATTTTAGAGCTTGTTTAAAAACAGATGTGAAATTTCAGGCGCGAAAGGTTTATTTGGATTTCGAGCTGAAACGAGGGAGTTTATCGAGATAAACGACTGAATTGAAGCGCGAAATACATTAAACATTTCGTGTCTTATAAGGGTTGTACATATCATTTGGGTTTTATTTTATAATTATTGCTGTCCGATAAAACTTGAAGAAGGCAAAAATGTTTGGCTCGAACGCTGA
>CAJUMI010000088.1 GCA_910587545.1 uncultured Muribaculaceae bacterium
TCCGGGGGGCAATTTATCTGGTCAACCGGGGGGCAAATTCACTGAGTTTTTCCATTATAGCCTGAGAATCGAATATTTTCTAAAAATCCTCAAAAATCGGTCGTCTGAAAAATACCGAAACCTCAGAGCTCTAAAAATGAGAAGCTGCGCCGTAAACCTTAATTACGACACAGCTTCTCATTTTTATTTTGGGCAAAGGGGTCAGTGATATTTTAGCTTAAGGGGGTCAATTCAACCTGGTCTAAGGGGTCATCCGAGCCTGGGTTTTCCAGGCAAACCGATGCATAGGTTGTGGACAGTGCGATCCCCATTGCCCCCAGTCGATAAAGATCCCCGACGAACTCCATCGCATCGATGCCTATGTCGAGAAACTAAAACAGGAAACAATCTGATATCCTGCGAAGTATTTATGACGCGCGCCGGTCTGATCAGTCAGACCGCTACTGATGGTCAGCCGATCCTGACGCAGAATCGGGACAATATGTTTGTTGGTTGAGGAATTATCGGTAACTTTGTGTCCCGGTAATAATATTGTTTATTCTAACTGTTTATTTATGAAAAAGTATTTATTGTTTTTTGGGGCAGTGCTATGTGGTTCGCTAATGGCGGGGGCAGTGAAAACTGATCCGCAAGGCGAGCTCGTTCCCGTGTTTTCTGAAAATTTCAATGCGTTGGCTAATGGTACGCAAGCCGAGCCCGCGGCCGACGAATTGAGCGCTTCGGGCAAGATCGACGCTTCGCTCACCGGCGGCCGGCAATGGAGTGGCCGCGGTCTGCATGAGGCCGGCGGTGCTCTCGCTGTGATGAGCTTTGAGCAGAGTGACTGGTTCGGAACGGAGACTGTTCAGGGATATGTCCGCTCTCCTTATGCCGATGTCCGCTTGGACGGCGGTAACTTCACCGTGCGTTTTCGTGCGCGGAACCTCACTGAAGACGATGCTTTGACAAAAATCCATATCGAACTTTACGATGCCTACACATCCAATGCCATTCAGTCGACGGTTGTGGAGATAAACGGTCAATGGGCCACTTATGAAGCCGATCTCTGTCATCCGGGCTACGGCAATCACCTTGCCTTTGTGGAGATGGCTTCCGAAGGAGGACAATGGATAATCGACGACTTCGAATTCGTTCAGGATTATTACGAACTTTCTGCTCCGGTAATCCACTTCCCCCGTAACGTGAGCTATGAGGGTTTTACAGGGCGTTGGAACGAGGTGCCGCTCGCCGAAAGCTATCTGGTGTCAGTATATTCGCGCGACGATGCCGATAACCGCACTTATCTCGTGAAAGATAAGCCGGCGACCGGATGCACTCTGACCGTGGACGGCACAGTCAAAGGCACCGACTATTACTATCGTGTCCACAGTGTCAATGACAGATATACTTCCGTCGAATCCGAAGAACGCAAGATCCATGTCCCTCTCAATGATCTTGAGAAGCCGGTGGTGCTTCCCGCAGAAAATGTTTCGGCCGACGGCTTTACGGCTCGGTGGGAACCGACGTTCCGTGCCATGGGCTACATTATCGGACTCTCTAAAGAGTACACGGCTACTGAGGATGTCCTCGTCACTCTGGTCCATGAAGACTTCGACAAGATAACGTCAGGAGATCTCGATTGGCCATATCCTTTCTATGACGAACTCAACGAAATAACGTCAATTCCCGGTTGGCAGTGTGAATATTTCAATGTCCGCGTTGTGGTTGGCATGTTCGGGCTCGATAATTCATACAAGGCATACGGCGAGGACGTAAGCCTCACTTCGCCTGCGCTTGACCTTTCGGGAGATGGTGGTAAGTTTACGGTCAGATTGGATGTATACGGCAACAAGGATGATGTCGTGAGCATCACCTCGGGTGACAAAACTCTGACCCATACACTTGCTGAAGAAGGTGAGCAGTCGTTCAGCGTTGAGTTCGACAACGGCACAGCCGCATCGACTGTACGCATCGAATTCGACGGCGATGGAGCCTCAAAATTGCTGTTCTTTGATGATATCTACATTCAGCAGTCGGTTCATGCCGGAGATACAGTCAGGGAAAACGTCGGCACTTATCGCACCGACACTCCCGATGCCCGCTATCAATTCACAGGTCTCGACGCTTCGGAGGGTGATACGTTTGTCTACACTGTGGCGGCATGGTCATATTCTCTTGACGAAGATGGCGTTTGGGGGCCCGATGTGTTTAGCGAGACATCCTCACCTTGCCGCGTTACGATTGGCGACACAAGTGGCATCTCAGATGTCGATGATGACGGCACACTCATTGAAGTGTCAGGTAAAACGCTTGTCGTTACCGTAGCTGAGGCCTCTGTCGCAGAAGTCTATAATGTCAGTGGCTCATTGGTCGGCCGCTATGATGTCGCTCAGGGCGTAAATACCGTCGTTGTAGGAGCCGAAGGCATCTTCATCGTGCGCGTCGCAGATAAAGTCGCCCGCGTCGCGCTGCGCTGACAACATTCCTCAAGCACGATTCCAATACCCATCCAATCGGGAGATAAACACTGATCGCATGTGTCTATCTCCCGATTGCTTTCTGCCTCCGGAATTCCGGCCCAGACAGTCTGCCGTACTGGCATGTCAGAAAAGTCAGTCGTTGGCAAATTTTTTTGTCTGTTAAACGGAAAGTTGTTACCTTTGCGGTGAAATGGTTGTCCGTTATGCCCGTAGAGACGGGATTTTACAGGACATTAAAAGGGAATGAGGTGAAAATCCTCGACAGTACCCGCTGCTGTAAGTTCCGTTTACGATGATGTGCGCAGTCATCGTCAATATAGTCGATCGCATTACGTCACTGGCCGATAGCCGGGAAGGCGCGAGAGATGGAACAAGTCAGAAGACCTGCCGTTTTGCCTGAATAGAGAATACCCCGGGTGATGGGTTGACTTGATGACATCCGCCTGAAGTGACCATGGTCTGACGATATGCGAGGCGAGCCTGTCATGGTTTTTGATCCGTTTCCCGATTGCGTGTTCCCGATGACGGCCGTAACCGGGATAGTTTTTTTGAATCAACAACTGACAGACAATGAAAAGAATTTTACTATTGACAATTGCCGCTTCTATGGTCTGCGGCGCATACGCTCAGGAAAAAGTAACTGTGCTTGATCTTACAAATGCCGGATCTGTGCTCGAATTCGATGCTGAGACAGGAGCATGGACTGATACTTACAATGACGACTCCGAAAGCATCGAAAGCCAATGCTTCTCTTTCGTTCACAGTTCAATGAGCGACTGGCAGACATGGTGGGGCTTCACGGTCTCTAATTCGGCCGACAATTCCAAGCGCGACAATTTCATCACTTATCAGTTCAGCAACATGGCCAAAGGCGGCATTGTCCTCAATGAGGACGGAACCGTCAAACTCGACGAGGCCGGCGCGCCGGTCGTCAGCGCCGAAGTCCCGTATCTCGTCGGGTATTACAGTCCCTATATGGCTGCGCGTCCTGTTGACATGACGTTCAATGACGGCAAGTCGTATGAGGCGGTCGGCGTATATGTCAATCTTACGAGCTGGGCATATTACGGCGTGCAGGACGGTAGCGGTGTCGCTCGGGCATTCACCAACGGCGATCGCTTCACACTCACTGTCCACGGCGTGGCTCCGAATGAAAGTGAGAAGGAAATCGAAGTGGAGTTGGCCGCTTTTGACAACGGCAACCTGACGGTCAACCGCGGCTGGCGCTATGTCGACCTCAGCCCGCTCGGCCAGATCAACGAACTGTATTTTACAATGAAAAGTACAGACTCAGGTGCTTACGGTGACAACACTCCGGCTTATTTCTGTCTCGACAAGCTGATGGTCAGGCAGAAAGAGACTTCCGGCCTCAATGATTTCGCCGGCGAGCAGACAACCCTCAGCTATGACCGCGCCTCGTCAGCCGTGACCGTCAGCGGTGCGGAATTTGCAGTGGTCTATGATGCTACAGGCCGCAAGGTCATGGCGACTGACTCGTC
Source organism: uncultured Muribaculaceae bacterium (assembly GCA_910587545.1). GTDB lineage: Bacteria > Bacteroidota > Bacteroidia > Bacteroidales > Muribaculaceae > CAG-873. The sequence goes on from CAJUMI010000088.1 coordinate 3,959, forward strand.
AGAGTTCAGCATCTCGAATCTCCCGGCGGGGGTATATGTGATCCGTGCCGGTTCTTCAAGCCTTAAAATAGCAAAATGATAAAAAGAAAAATGTTTTTAAGCATCATCCTTGTTGCGGGACTCTCATCCTGCAACAAGGATGATGTCATCATTGCCGACGAGCCGGAACTGCCTTCCCAGGTCGGCGACTTCGATCCGGTATTTGCCGGAGCTTCTTACTTTCAGCGGGCCACGGAGCGCTATACGTTTGTCGGAAGACCTGTGTTTATAACACCTGTCGTCGAGGGCGACAGCTATGAGTGGTGTATCGACGGGCGCCTCTCTGACTGTACGACGGCAACGCTCAAGTTCACCCCCGAAGCCCCTGGCGATTATGTCGTCGACGTCACTATAGACGGCACGGTCAACGGTCGTCTGACGGTTGTGTGCGTGCCCGAGACCGAGCGTCAGATGTATCGCCCCGGAGAGTCAAAAGAGCTCATAGTTTATGAATATGTTCCGGCTCCCGGTCAGTTTATCAACGAGTCTGTCGGCGATATGACGCGTGTCGAAGCGGCCGGATGGGCTGCCGGACGCATCAAGGACCGCGATTTTGTATCGCTTGGCGGTTTCGGCGGCTATATAGTTGTCGGTTTCGGCCATTCGATCAGGGATTTCATAGTCAAGGGCAATGCGTTTACCAACAAGAGCGGTGCGTCAAACGAGCCAGGCATCGTCTATGTAATGCAGGATGTCAACGGAAACGGCCGGCCCGACGAAGAGTGGTATGAGCTGCGCGGCAGCGAGACCGGTGCCGACGCGACCGTGCAGAATTACGCCGTGACATACCGGAGGCCTGCTGCTCCGGGCCAGCCTGTGGATTGGCTTGATTGTTTCGGCGAAGTCGGACAGATCGACTACATGGCTCCTATACACAAGCAGGATTACTACTATCCTTCATGGATCGAAGAAGATGAATACACACTCCGGGGTACACTTGTGGCCGCGCGCAGTGAGCGCGATCAGGCCGGTCAGTGGGTGAATTATCCGCTTGAGAGCGGTTATGCCGACAATACGGGGTCAAACAACGACGTGTTTTATATAGCCGATGCGATGTTTGACGACCTCAGTCCTGTCAGACTCGAATATATCGATTTTATAAAAATACAGACAGGCATCAACGGCAAATGCGGACCGCTTGGCGAGCTTTCAACTGAAATATCGGAAGTAAGTGAGAGATAAGATATTTTTTTCTGCCGTCCCGCTATGTGCAGCCCGTCAGCATGATGTATGATGCACACGGGCTGCATGGCGTGGGACTATGAGCGATTTTTGAAGATACATCGTTAAAAAACGGCATCTGAAAAATGACGGTTATGAGAATGAACAAAATATATGCGACTATAAAAACGTGCATCGCACATCGTCAATCCTGCATCATGCACCCGGCATCGTGCATCGTGAATTGTGCATTGTGCATTGTCCTGACGGGCTGCATGTCGTGGGACTATGAACTTGACGACGAGACGTTCGATGCGCCGGCTCACGGCCTTTTTATCATAAATGAAGGATGCTTCCAGTACGGCAACGCCACGCTGTCGTTCTATGATCCTCAGAACAGCAATATCGAAAATGAGGTGTTCCTGCGTGCCAACGGCATGAAACTCGGCGATGTCGCCCAGTCGATGACTGTCCGTGACGGCAAGGGCTGGATAGTCGTCAACAACAGTCACGTCATTTTTGCGATCGATGTCGATACGTTCAAGGAAATCGGACGTATCGAAAATCTCACCTCGCCCCGCTGTATTCATTTCGTCAGCGACGAAAAAGCCTATGTGACCCAGTTGTGGGACAACCGGATCTTCATTGTTGATCCGCGGCGATATGAGGTGACCGGCTATATCGAAGTGCCCGATATGGACATGGAGACCGGTTCGACCGAGCAGATGGTTTCAATCGGCCGTTATGTCTATTGCAATTGCTGGAGCTATCAGAACCGGATACTCAAGATCGACACAGAGACCGATCGGGTGGTCGACTGCCTGACGGTGGGCATACAGCCTAATTCACTTGTCGTGGACAGAAATAATAAATTGTGGACGATTACCGACGGCGGCTACGACGGATCGCCCTACGGCCATGAGACGCCGTCGCTTTTCCGTATCGACCCGGAGACATTCAGCATCGAGAAAGAGTTCCGCTTCAGGCCCGGACAGTCGCCGAGCGAGCTTAATGTCAACGGCGACGGCAGTCGTGTCTACTGGATCAATGACGATGTCTGGCAGATGGATGTCGATGCCGTCCGCCTGCCTGTGAGTCCGCTGATAAGATACCGGTCCACCAAATATTACGGACTGACCGTCGATCCGCTCAGCGGGGATGTCTATGTGGGAGATGCGATTGACTACCAACAGCAGGGTATCATCTATCGCTACACGTCATCAGGCGAACCGATTGACAGTTTTTATGCCGGCGTTAGCCCGGGATCATTCAGCTGGAAATTGAAATAATTCATAATGCACGATTATGTATGAAAAAAGATAACGATAATTTGATTGCTATTGAAGGTAAGTCCTTTGCGGTAAGGTGTATCCGCTTATACCAGCGTCTGACTGATAATAAGAAGGAGTTTGTATTATGTAAGCAATTGCTTCGTAGTGGCACAAGTATTGGAGCCAATGTGAAAGAGGCTCTTCGTGGTCAAAGTAAAGCGGACTTCGGTGCGAAGATGAATATTGCTCTGAAAAGAGGCATGTAATAATCAGTGAGACTCAATAGTATACCATATATCGTGCATCATGCATTAATATTATTGTGCATCGTGCTCTGTGCGTTGTGCATCCAATCCGGTAACGCGCAGTCGCGCAGTACCGGATTAAGCGAAGTTGTAGTATGGGGGCGCAGGCCGATGAAGGAGATCGGAGTGCAGAAGACAGTTTTTGATTCGCTGGCGTTGAAGGAGAATATCGCGCTTTCGATGGCCGATATACTGACATTCAATTCGTCAGTGTTTGTCAAGAGCTACGGTCGTGCCACTCTGTCGACCGTGGCATTCCGCGGCACCTCGCCGAGCCATACACAAGTGACGTGGAACGGTATGCGCATCAACAATCCGATGCTCGGCATGACTGATTTCTCGACAATACCGTCTTTCTTTATCGACAACGCGTCGCTGCTTCACGGCTCCTCGTCGGTCAACGAGACCGGCGGCGGGCTCGGCGGTCTGGTCAAGTTGTCAACCTCGCCTGAAAACAGGCACGGCTTCAGTTCGCAATATGTCCAGGGCATAGGATCGTTCAGCACGTTTGACGAGTTTCTGCGTCTCGGCTACGGCAACGATCATTGGCAGATGTCGACGCGCGCAGTCTATTCGTCGTCGCCCAACGACTATAAATATGTCAATCATGACAAAAAGGTCAATATCTATGACGATGACAAGAATATCATAGGTCAGTATCATCCGACCGAGCGAAACCGTTCGGGAGCCTATAAAGACCTGCATGTCATGCAGGAAGTTTATTATGACACCCGCGGCGGCGACCGTTTCGGTCTCAGCGCGTGGTATATCAGTTCGAACCGCGAACTGCCGATGCTCACCACCGACTATGGCGACGAGCGAGACTTCGAGAACCGGCAGCGAGAGCATACTTTCCGGGGAGTGCTGTCGTGGAACCGTTCGCGCGACACCTGGCGCACAACCGTGCGGGGCGGATATATCAACACCCGCATGGCTTACGACTACCGGCGGGAAGTAACTCAGGATCTGTGGGCCGACATGACCCGCTCGCGCAGCAGAGTAAATACATTTTTCGGCAGAGCCGAAGGCGAATATGCTGCCGGTCGGAAATGGTTTTTAAGTGCCGACGTTTCGGCTCATCAGCATTTCGTAAGGAGCGAGGACAAGAATGTCATACAGCAGAACGGCGACAAGGCCATTGTCGGCTATGACAAAGGATGTGTCGAACTATCAGGGTCGGTGTCGGCAAAGTGGCAGCCTGTCGATCGGCTCGGCATGTCGCTTGTACTTCGGGAGGAGATGTTTGGTGATCGTGTGGCTCCATTGATACCCGCGTTGTTTGTCGACGGTCTGTTGTCGCGCAGAGGGAACTTAATGGTCAAAGCATCTGTGTCTAAAAATCATAAATTTCCGACTCTCAATGATATGTATTTCCTGCCCGGCGGCAATCCCGATCTGCGAAATGAGAGCGGCTGGACTTACGATGCAGGCGCGAGCTTTAATGTTGCCTCGACTGATGTTCTGCCGTTCACTTTGAGCGGTGAGGCTACATGGTTTGACTCGCGCATCGACGACTGGATCATCTGGTTGCCGACTCCCAAGGGATTTTTCTCGCCACGCAATGTCAAGACAGTCCATGCTTACGGCATAGAGACGCGGCTCAACCTTGCGTTAAAGCCGTCGGCCGACTGGCTTGTCGATATCAACGGATCATACTCATGGACGCCGTCGATCAACGAAGGTGAAAAAATGTCGCCCGCCGACCAGTCGGTCGGCAAGCAACTGCCATACGTGCCCAAGCGCTCCGCTTCTCTCACCGGGCGGCTGTCATGGAAAAGCTGGTGTTTTCTGTACAAATGGGCTTATTATTCGGAGCGCTATACGATGTCGAGTAACGATTACACGCTGAGTGGCCGGCTTCCAGAATATTTCATGAGCAATATCACTCTTGAAAAAGCCCTGTCATTGAAGCCTGTTGACCTACAATTTAAACTTGCGGTCAACAATCTTTTCAACGAGGACTATCTGTCGGTGCTGTCACGCCCGATGCCCGGAATCAATTTTGAGTTCTTTGTCGCGATAACTCCAAAATTCCGGCTGAATTGACTTATATCATCAATGAGCAGTCCGGCGGCTGTCCTGGGGTTAAAATTCGCTTGTAAAGTGGAAGCGGATCTTGGGGAAGTCGCTCTGAGCCATCTGCAGCACATAATTTGAGTCGGCAAGGAAGACATCGCGTCCTTCGCGGTCTACTGCCATAAACTGGTGCTTGCGTTTTTTGAAAGCGGCGAGTGCCTCGGCATCGTCGCTCTCTATCCAGCATGCCTTGTAGAGCGAGATCGGTTCCCAGCGGCATTGTGCTCCGTATTCGTGGAGAAGGCGATACTGGATCACCTCAAACTGTAGCTGGCCGACTGTGCCGATGATCTTGCGGCCGTTGAACTGATTGACAAACAATTGGGCGACACCTTCGTCCATTAGCTGCTGAATGCCCTTTTCGAGTTGTTTCGACTTCATGGGGTCGGTGTTCTCGATATATTTGAACATTTCGGGCGAGAAACTCGGCAGGCCTTTGAAGTGGATGTTCTCACCTTCGGTGAGAGTGTCGCCGATCTTGAAATTGCCTGTATCTGGAAGGCCTACGATGTCACCGGGATACGCCTCGTCGACGATGTTTTTTTTCTGCGCCATGAAGGCGGTAGGTGAAGAAAATTTCATCATCTTGCCGGAGCGGATGTGCTTGTAGTTGGCGTTGCGCTCGAAGCGGCCGGAGCAGATTTTGACAAACGCGATACAGCTGCGGTGGTTGGGATCCATGTTGGCGTGGATCTTGAACACGAAGCCGCTGAAAGCCGGTTCGTCGGGGCGCACTTCCCGCTCGACCGTGTTGACCGGACGCGGAGCCGGAGCGATCTTCACGAAGCAGTCGAGCAATTCTTTGACTCCGAAAGTGTTGAGCGCCGATCCGAAGAAGACAGGCGCTGTCTGTCCTGCAAGGTAATCGTCAACATTGAATTCGGGATAGACTCCTTCGATCAGCTCGAGGTCTTCACGGAGCTTGGAGGCGTCGGTATCACCGACAGCCTCGTCGATGCGCTGATCGTTGACATCGTCGATCTCCACGCGCTCCGACACTTTCTGCTTGTCGGGTGTGAAGAGATCAAGGGTGTTTTCGTAGATATTGTAGACGCCCTTGAATTTGGCTCCGATATTGATAGGCCATGATAGCGGTCGAACCTTGATCTTGAGCTCCGCCTCGAGCTCGTCGAGGATCTCAAAGGGGTCGCGGCCTTCGCGGTCGAGTTTGTTGACAAATATGATGACCGGTGTGTTGCGCATACGGCACACTTCCATCAGTTTGCGTGTCTGTTGTTCGACGCCTTTGGCCACGTCGACCACGATGATGACGCTGTCGACGGCTGTCAGAGTGCGGTAGGTGTCCTCTGCGAAGTCCTGGTGGCCCGGTGTGTCGAGAATGTTGATTTTGTAGTCGCCGTAGTTGAAGCCCATCACGGATGTGGCCACGGAAATGCCGCGCTGTTTTTCGATCTCCATCCAGTCGCTTGTCGCTGTTTTTTTGATTTTGTTAGATTTGACAGCTCCGGCAATATGGATGGCACCGCCGAAAAGCAGGAGTTTTTCGGTCAGTGTGGTCTTGCCTGCGTCAGGGTGGGAGATGATCGCAAATGTGCGACGGCGTTGGATTTCTTCGTTGAGTGTAGCCACGTTAACGTTAGTATGATGAGTAAAACAGACTTAATGGAAAAATACGGTGCAAAATTAGCCAAAATAAATGAAGTTGGCAACCGTCTGAGCAAACGAAACGCTTGTTGCGGCTGTTATATTGTCATATATGTTACTTATAAGAGCTTGTTTAAAAACGATTGTTAACAGAAGTGAGTTTTCGGAGAGTAATT
>CAJUMI010000089.1 GCA_910587545.1 uncultured Muribaculaceae bacterium
TATCAACTTCTCTAAAAGAGCCTGATATGTTCATTTATTTTTCTGAATTACTTAGTGGTATAATGTGCAATGTCAAGTCTTCGTCAATAATGGATTTGTACGATAAATATCAGAATAATGGATTGTTTGACCTAAATATTAGAAGATATGTCCCTAATAAAATGGTTGATTCTGCGATCAAGAGAACGCTTGACAATGAGAATGAGCGTGAGAATTTTTGGTTTTTCAATAACGGAATTATTATTGCTTGTGAGAAATTTGAAATTGACGGAGATACCATAAAATTATGGGAATTTTCAATAGTAAATGGTGGACAGACCACCCATTTGATTGGAAATTACAAGGGACGGCTCGACAAAAATAATGATTTTGAAATACCCTGCAAGATCGTAGCAGTAAAGAACAGGAATAAGGCACCGGAGTTATTTAATAAGATTGCACAAGCGTCGAATTCGCAAAAACCTATTTTGCCAAGAGATCTTAGATCAAATTCAAAAGAAATGGTACATATGGCAAAATGGCTTGCCTCAGAAAATATCTATTTGGAAATTAAACGAGGATCAAAGAAACCGAAGAAACAGATTTTCAATTTTTCCATCAAAAATGACGAGCTTGGGCAGCTGATCCTTTCATTTGTTCACCAGAGACCCGGAACTGCCAGATCGGGAAAAAGATCCATATTTGACAATTCCGATCTATATGGACGGATATTCAGGGCCGGATGGCAAAAGGTCCTAGAAAAACAGCAGTTCCTTATAGATCTTATAAGATTGAATTACCAATACGGAGAACTTGAAAAATCATATAAAGAGTCTAATACGCTTAGTCCGGAGCAGACTGAAATTTTGAAAAATGGCAAACAAATGATATTCGCCATGTTGGGAATGTATTATATGCTTGCTAATGGAGATACTACGGAAGTTGATATTCTGAAAAGTCAACAATATATGTCTGAATTTAGATATGGCCCGATATTGTCTAATTATAAAAATGATGATATCTATGAAAAACTTGACAATCTAATATTTGCGACTATCGATTTGTTATCGCAATATTACGGGCAGGCATTCGAGGCCAGAAAAGTGACGAGCGTAAGTAATTTCATGAAGACGGATCTACGATATTATGATGATGTCGTCAAGGTGCTGATTAATTCACGTTTCAGATATGATGCAGGCAAGGCTATTAAGAATAACTGGGACATATTTATCCGTTAATCCGGCCATATAAGGATAACAGACGAATACCCCGGAGTTTAAAATCTTCCGTATTTCATTGCGAAAGTTTTTGGTTAAAAAACGCAATATATGGCTTTTTTTAGCTAACTTTGTTGGAGTTAATAATGCTCATAATATTGTGTATTAATCTTCACAACCAATAATATAATTGCAATGAAAAAACATTTTCTATGCATGGCAACGCTTCTCGCCGCATTCATGGGCGTGAGCGCGGCGCCTACAAAAATTGTGGCTCACCGTGGCTACTGGACAGCTCAGGGATCGGCGCAGAACTCTATCCGTTCGCTTGTAAAGGCTGATTCCATCGGTGCTGACGCAACGGAGTTTGATGTCTATATGACCTCTGACGGAGTCCTTGTGCTCAATCATGACGGTCTGATCAACGGTCATTGGGTCACGAGCACTCCGTCGACAATAATCTGTGAGCAGACACTCGAAAACGGCGAGAAGCTCCCGACTCTCCGTCAGTTCCTCGACGTGGCCAAGGATCTTAAGATTGATCTCGTCTTCGAGATAAAAGGCCATCCGACTCCCGAACGCGAACGTGAAGTGGCCAAGGCATGCGTGGATATGATCAATGAGTATGGTCTTGCCGACCGCACACAATATATATCATTCTCGACTGTCGTGTGCGAGGAACTTCCGAAATGGACCGATCGTCCGGTATCTCACCTCTGGGGAGAGAAATGCAATCCCGATCAGGTCAAGGCTCTTGGCGCGACTGGCTGCGATTACAGTTATCCCGCGTGGGAGGCCAACCCCGATTTCTTTGGAAAGTGCAGGGAACTCGGTCTGATAACCAATATATGGACTGTCGACGATGAGACCCGCATGGTCAATGCTTTCAAAGACGGGTTTGATTATCTCACGACCAACTATCCGGAAATGGCCATGAAACTGCGCAAACAGACCGTGATTGATCTGCCCAAAGGCGCGGAGCGACCCATGATTGTGGCTCACCGCGGCTATTGGAACGCTCCCGGCTCAGCTCAGAACTCGATCCGTTCGCTGGTAAAGGCCGACTCGATCGGCGCTGATGGAACTGAATTTGATGTATGGATGTGTTCCGACGGTGTTGTCGTCCTTAATCATGACGGCGTGATCAACGGGCTCTCGGTGCAGAATTCACCTTCCGAACTTATCTGTAAGCAGAAACTCGAGAACGGTGAGAATGTCCCGACTCTCGAAGATTTTCTTAAAGAAGCCAAGAAGCTCAAAGTTGACCTTGTGCTCGAGATCAAGTGCCACGAAACACCTGAAAAGGAAAACAAATGTATCGACGAATGTCTCAGACTTCTCAAGAAGTACGGCCTGACAAAGCGTACATATTTCATCTCGTTCTCTCAGAATGTCTGTCAGCAGCTGGCAGGGAAGACCAAGCGCCCCATTCAGTTTCTCTGGGGACAGAAATGGGCTCCTGCCGAAGCAAAAGAGAACGGTTGCACCGGTTGCGATTATTCTTATGACGTGTGGAACAAGAACCCCGGCTATATGGATCAATGCCGCAAGCTGGGTCTTGACATCAATATCTGGACACTGGGCTCCGAGCGCGGCATCATCGAGTCGATCAACAACGGAGTCGACTTCATGACAACCGATACTCCCGAACTTGCTCAGGAACTTGTAGCCAAGGCATATCCTAAGTACAAAAAGAAGTGTAAGAACAAACGTATATCAGAAAAATAACTCTCTCTTCGGGTTTCCAAATCAATAATGATAAGGCGGCGTGTCGGGTTTTGACACGCCGCCTTTTGAATATCCGTTCGCCGGATGATTAAGCCGTCATGATCAACGCACTATGAGTTTTTGGGGTTTGTAATTTCTTGTTGCGGAACATGGTTTTATTATGTATATACCCCGAACGGCATTTGAGTCTGCGGAAACCTGTCCGGTCGCATTTGCGTTGTAGCGGCCTGACATAATGCCGTCAAGAGTCCATATCTCGGCAAAGTCGTCCGGTCCGAGACCTTCTATGGTGATTTTTCCGTCGACGACACGGCAGTTGTAATCGTCATAGGCGACCGCATCATTTATCCCGGCCTGAGGATCGACCGTGAAATAAAGACTTTCGAGATACTCACCCGGCGAGAAATGGGCCATGATATAATCCTCATACGGCAGTTCGGGTATGACTATGAATTTGCCGTTGTACAGCGATTCGTCGTCAGGCATATAGAATGTCAATGATATGTCGGTCTCCTCGCCCGGAGCAAGATCAGTCTTTCCAAGATCTATCGACCGGAGATTGGCTACATTTTCCCACGACGAGGGCGAAGTGGAGACACGGGCCCATGAATTGTCTTTGATGATACTGATTCCCGAAGGTGATTTTATTCTCATTTTTACATCAAAATAGCTGTCAGGTCTGACTGCGTATCCGTCATTTATCACCGCCGGCGATACAAGTGTGAAGTAGGGATCCGTAGGCTCATATTCGACAAGCGTAAAGCGTCCGATGTTGTTGGTATCGTCGAGACGCACCCATTCATCCTGACCTTCCTGACGGTAGGCGAGTGAGATTATATATTCGCCGGGTTTTCTCCATAGCAGGTCGGGATTGCCCCATAGGCTGCTTTCAATTCTCGTTGACGAGAATGTCATATAGCATTCTTCATCGTCATAGAGTATGAATTCATTGTCGGGATCGTCTGCCGGAGCGGCGTATAGACGCATTGCCGTCTTGATATTATACCACCATGACCATGACTCCAATGACTTGTATGTATAGAATACACCCATCCATTCACCGTCGAAATTTGAATAGGTCGTCTGGTCGATATCCAACGGCTCGAGAAGTATGAACGGCCGGTCGTCAGGCAGCGGATCGACATCTATGAAGTAAGGCTTGTCGGTCTCAAGCAACTTGTTGTCGTAAGCGAAGTAGAGCCTGTGGCGTCCGGTCGGCGGAGCCGATATCGTCGTGGAATAGGTTGCTGTCGCTCCGGCGTAGATATAATATGGATAAACATAGCCGATCGCAGGCATAGAACTGATGTCGGGACTGTCGCTTGCATCTGCGGCCGGCATACTGAATATCGCGATTCTCGGTTTTTTGAGTTGCTTGCTGCTGAGATTGCTGACAGATACTTCGATCGATGCCTTGGTGTCATTCTCATAGATAATTCCTGTCTGACGTGCATCTGTGACATTAAGGGGCGTCGCGATCTCCGGTTTGCGGTTGAAGTATAAAGCGCCGTCTTTGACAGTCACGGCTATAAACGGTTCGCAGGCGAAATCAAGGTCGCGGTAAGTATATTCCCGTCCATTATCCGTCCATTGTTGTCTTGCATAGCTCATTGACACGAAGTAGTCGCCGTCGGCTATCCCGTCCAGGTCAAATCTTACAGATGCGTCGGGGTGGTATCGGTGGGAATCTATGCCATACTGATAGCCGTAGAGATTGTCTATATCATCTTCGATGAGCAATTTTTTGTCGCTGTCGTAGAGTTTTCGTATAAAGCAGATTGTGTTGCTGCCCGGTATGTAACTGTTGGTATTATTGTATAAGGCGAATGTCGCTGTGAACGACATAGGATATCTTTCGTTTTTGTCGAGCAGTAGACCGTCATCGTCTAGCTTATGGTAAGATGATATATCGAAGTTCCACACCATAAGCGGATTGGTATATGCCGAATTATCGGCATCCGGATCGCCGGGATATATATTGACCACCATGTCATGGTCCTTATAGAATTTGCCGTCACCGCCGCCTATGCCGGGTTCGTCGGGATCAAGGGCGTTTATGTCGAAGTATCCGTCACAGGAGCCGCCCCATCCCCAGTTGATATGGAGATAGTCGTTCTCGTCGATGCCGTCACACACGAAGCTATGACCGCCTTGGTTGCCCGAACCGCCATAGACGATCGGCCGGTTGTTGCATAGGTTATCGCGGATGATGTCGATCCATTGTTGCGAGTCATATGATTCGCGCATCAGCAGGCGCGCTTCCTTAGAATAATTGAAATGGCGGAACAATGCCGGAGCTATCTCTGTCGAGAAGGCACTCGAGGCATCCGTGCCATATTGCATGCGTAATGCCAATCCGAGATCGCGCATCAGCCGTGCGACGGCCATACCTTCTTTTTCGGTCCAGTCATCTGTATAATCGTCTTTCATGGAATCCCAGTCATAGATTGACTGCGACAGATCGATGCTCGGATTGCTCCATAAATCCTCAGTCACGCCGTTGCCTCTCGGCGGGAAATTATGATATTTCATGACCTGGGCGACAGCAGTGGCCACGCAGCCTGTAACATATAATTTTTCATCAGACCAGCTCGGAATACACAACAGGTTGTATGGTTTGTCCTGGTTCCATCGGGTTGTCACCAGCGGTGCCACGGCTACGCCTCCTGCTGTATGCCCGACAGAAGCCGCTCCCGATCTCATTTTATAGACATCACGCTCGTAGTTCTCTAAATATTCGGAGAGTTGTACGGGCAGATTATCGATGTTGATAGATGATATGGTCGAATATCCGACAATGGCTTTCATCTCATCGTCGCCCGCGACGATGACAAAGCCAGGCGAAGACTCGGGTTCAAAGATATAATAGGCAGGTTCGGTGTCTCTTTTGACGGCCTGTAACGATAAATCTTCGCGGCTTATGTCGACAGACGTTGCTACCGGGTTGATGACTCCATCTCTGATGTTCATCGATCTGAAAAAGTTATCGGCTATCGCCGAAGCCTGCTCTCCGCTTATCTGTTTGGCGTTGATATTGTGCCATGCCGGGACAAATAAGGCCAATAAAACCAGGATTTTTGTCAATATCCTGATTTTTAATACATTAATAGGGGGGGGGGTAGCTGCATAAAAATAAATTTGATTGGTTTGAATAATTGATTTTTGTTGAAAGAATAAAAATGAATGTTAAGTTACGTTATGTTTTGGTTTCTGCAAAATTGTTGTGAAGTATGCATGTCTGTTTTATGATTATTTAGCAAATTTTGCGATTGGATCAGGATAAGAAACCGAAATTTATACCGTTTCCGTATTGAGAGCAAATAGTAAACCACAAACTACATGAAACCATTTCTACTTGCACTGCTGACCCTGCTGATTTCGCACTCACTGTATGCCGGCGATTTCTTATTGTCAGGTGACATATCTTACACCTTAAATGACGACTCATACTCCAAGGAGCGCTGTCGTCTCGATGTCTATCATCCGGCCGATACGGTAGGAATGCCTGTCGTTGTATGGTTTCACGGCGGTGGCCTCACCGGTGGTAGCAAGTATATTCCCGACGAGCTTAAGGATGGAAAGCAGATCGTGGTTGCCGTTAATTACCGCCTGCTTCCTGAAGTCGAGATTTCTGATTGCATCGATGACGCGGCCGTGGCAGTGGCGTGGACTTTCAGGAATATTGGAAGTTTTGGCGGCGACAAAAACAAGATCTTCGTCAGCGGGCATTCGGCCGGAGGCTATTTGACGAGTATGATCGGTCTTGACCGTCAATGGCTGAAAAAATATGGCGTGGATGCCGACTCCGTAGCCGGGCTTGTGCCGTTCAGCGGACAGGTGATCACCCATTTCGCTCATCGCCGACTCAACGGTCTGTCAGAACTTCAGCCGGCTGTGGATAAATATGCTCCGCTTTATCATGTCAGGGCTGATTCTTCGCCTTATATCATTATCACGGGCGGACGTGACGAGGAGTTGTTGGGGCGCTACGAGGAGAATGCCTATATGTGGCGTATGATGAAACTGTGTGGTCATCCTTATGTGTATATCTACGAACTTGACGGACATAACCACGGAGAGATGGTCTCGCCGGCTTTTCTGATACTGAAGAAACACATGAAGGATATACTTGAACAAAAAAGACAATAGGCTGAAAAATAAAGAGACTGAGTCATCGACTCAGTCTCTTTGGTTTTCGCGTATTTTAAATCCGCGATAATGTTGTTGTGGAGTTACAGGCTAAATGGATTATTCAGCAGCAACAGTTTCAGTTACTTCTTCGCAGCAAACTTCTTTGTTGCAGGAGTCACCTTTGCAAGTATCGTTCTGGCAGCAGGGAGTTTCTTCAACTACGGCGGCGCCTTCGGTTACAACAGCTTCAGCTGCGTCAGTTGCTTCAGTGTTAGCTTCTTCAGCTTTGTTGCCACAAGAGAAAAGTGATACGCTGAATACTACAGCAAGTGTTAAAACTAACTTTTTCATTTTTGTTTGATTTAATAAATAAAACGATATTTTATATGTGCTTCTAACATGCCGCAAAGTTATTTTCTTTTTTTGTATTGGCAAAACTTTTTCCGCGTTTTTTCTTTGTTCTGTCGCAAAAAAAACATGAAACAGCCCTAAGTCATGGCAATTTTCATTGAAGCCTGAAGTCAGGACTGTCAGTTTTCAGACTCGCTAGGATGCTTTTGCGGAAAGGGTGGACACAAGGTTGTTGGCCATTACGACAGCTTTTGTGATGTGGTCGCATATATGGTCGGATCCGATCATACGGTCGATGCCTGCATGCTCGAGAGCCTCATGGACATTGGGCTTGACGCCTGACAGCACGACATGGATGCCTTCTTTCTGAGATGAAGCGATGAGTATCTCGAGGTTATGGAGACCGGTAGCGTCGATAAATGAAACCTTACGCATACGTATTATACGTACAAGTGGCTTGGAGCCAAGCGTCGAACGCATAAGCTCGTCGAATTTCGTTGCCACGCCGAAGAAGAACGGACCGTCGATTTCATAGATGCTGACACCTTTGGCTACGTCAAGCACCTCATGGTGATCCTGGCTGAGATCGGTGCCTTCAGCCACATCAAGCTGCTCAGAGTAGACTTTGATCTCGGTGTTTTCGGTCACGCGTCGCATGAACAGCACAACGGCGAGCAATAGGCCGATCTCGATCGCGATGGTAAGGTCGAATATGACCGTCAGCAGGAAGGTGACGATCAGCACCGAGACATCGCTCTTGGGAGCCTTGAAGATGCCTATGATCGTGCGCCAGCCGCTCATGTTGTAGGCGACAACCATCAGCACTGCGCCCAGACATGCCATCGGCACATAGTTGATCAGGGGCATCATGAACAGGAAGATGAGCAGCAGCACCAGAGCGTGGATGATGCCGGCGATTGGCGTGCGGCCGCCATTGGTGATATTGGTCATTGTGCGGGCTATGGCACCGGTGACAGGTATGCCGCCGAAGAACGGCACTGTGATATTGGCTATACCTTGTCCTATCAGCTCGGTGTTGCTGTTGGTGCGGGAACCTGTGACACCGTCGGCTACTGTGGCCGAGAGCAGCGACTCGATGGCTCCGAGCATGGCGATCGTAAACGCTGACGGCAGGAGCATGTTGATCGTCGCCATGTTGAGTTCAAAGCCGTGGGGCGTCGGTATGTCGGTTGCCATTGTGCCGAAGCGGTCGCCGATTGTCTCTACGTGAAACCAATCGAAGTAGCTTCCCATCAGCCATGTGGCGACCGTTACAATAACAATGGCGATCAGTGCGCCGGGAAGTTTTTTTGAGATCTTCGGGGTTAATATGATTATCAGTAGCGATACCAGGCCGGTCGCCAGTGTCGGCAGGGCTACGTTGTCGAAATTCTTGAAATACATGATCCATTTCGGTATGAACTGTCCGGGGACGTCGCGGAGACCGAGCCCGAAGAAGTCGTTGATCTGGGTCGAGAATATTGTCAGCGCGATACCGGCGGTGAAGCCGACAACGATAGGATAGGGTATGAACTTGATGACTGTGCCCAGCCTGAAAAGCCCCATCAGCAGCAGGATAACGCCTGCCATAAAGGTCGCTATGGCGAGTCCGTGGAGACCGAACTGGGCTATTATATTGTAGACAATCACGATGAACGCACCGGTCGGACCTCCGATCTGGACAGAATTGCCGCCGAAAAACGACACCAGGAAACCTCCGATTATGGCAGTGATCAGACCGATTGTCGGGCTTACGCCTGACGCTATGCCGAAAGCGATTGCCAGAGGAAGGGCGACGATGCCGACAACGATGCCCGCGATTACGTCTTCTTTAAGTCGCGCCATGCTGTAATGGCGTAAGGCTCCAAACAATTTTGGATGGAAGTCAATAGCTTCAGATAACTTCATGAAATTGTACCTTTTTTAGTCTTTTTTTACCATTTGAAGCCGCAAAGGTACAAAATTAACTTGACATAACCGGTTTCGGGATCTTGTTTTTTTGAGCGAAGTAGAAAAATATTATTATTTGATATGCTTGAAAATCAGTGTTATGCTATGTCAAAAAAACAAAACATGACTTGCAGGCGATTTTGCTGAAAATCGGGCGGGATATAGCCGTAACTTTGCCGCGGAAAATAATTAGAACGAGTAAACAATCAAACAAACATTATCAAAAACCTATGGATCACAAATTCATCTCATCGAAAAATTTTTTCAGCGGGGTCAGGAAGGCTGTAAGCCTCTACAAGAACATCTGGCGTGAAGGCACGACCGCACTTATCCACGGCCCGCGTGAGGCCGACAAATCAGCCCGGGCTCTGGATATTGCTCTCGATGTCGCCCACACCGGACGCCGGGTGTTGTATGTCAATGCTGAAGACCGTCTCGACCGTGTCGCCGCCGACGATGCAGGTCATGATAATCTCTACGTGTTCACGCCCGAATTCTCGGCGTTAGACGACAGCACAGACTATGCCGATCTTGTTTTTGAGGCTATCGGGCAGGCTGTAAGAACGACTGATATACGCACGTTTGTCATCGACTCGGTGAGCCGCATTGCCGCTCTGTCGTTCGGGCGCAATGCCTCTCCTGCCTATATCATGAAACGTCTTGTCGCGCTTCAGGTCAAGTGCCGGCTGTCGGTCCTTGTCGTAGCTGATGATGCGACAAAGACCGTCAACAATGCCCTCTTCGCCCTTGCCTCAGTCGATATCGCAGACGAAGGCTCTGACAACTCTGATCTCTCCGGACGGTCAGGCTCGTCAGACAAGTCGGACTCGACATATCGGTCTGACAACTCGGAGCCGTCAAGGCCGTCTCCGAGCAGAGCTGAGCGGCGCCGGGCCGAAAAAGCCATGCGTAAATACAGTGAAACTCTGAACCGTCAGAAAATTTTTACAATTGATTTACTGAGCCGTCTTTTGCCTGAACAGTCGGTCTACGATCTGGGCGATGGCTCCGTCGCCGGTGACGTTGCAGGCTGTGCCGAAGTTGTCCATGGCGATGTAGAGCGCGATCATCAGGGCGTTGTCGGC
>CAJUMI010000090.1 GCA_910587545.1 uncultured Muribaculaceae bacterium
ACGACTTCGGCGCCCGCTCCCTCACCCCCTACGCCCGCTGGTCA
Source organism: uncultured Muribaculaceae bacterium (assembly GCA_910587545.1). Taxonomy (GTDB): domain Bacteria; phylum Bacteroidota; class Bacteroidia; order Bacteroidales; family Muribaculaceae; genus CAG-873. The sequence continues at coordinate 45 of CAJUMI010000090.1, forward strand.
ACCCCCGACCCGTTGGCCGATAAATTCTATCCCATCTCCCCCTACTCCTACTGCGGCGGCGACCCGATAAACTTTTTTGATCCGAACGGCGAAGAAAAAAGATGTCTGGATAATGATTTTTTCTTGCACACAGCGTCATTTGGCATTAAAGATGATGGAACAAAAATTCATATTGTTACTCATGGGAGTAATAAATCCATGAATTATACAATAGATAACCGCATGGATAGGAAGATAACGTCTACTGATGAATTCGTTGAGGCTGTTAACGAAAACTTTACAAGTATTGAAGACCTTAGGAACGAAGTTGGTGTTGAGATTGTCCTGCACTCTTGTTGGACGGGCTATACAAATAAAAAAGGGACTAAACCTATAGCTCAAAGATTGTCATCAGAATTACCAAATACTTTTATAACAGCTCCATCAGGCATAATAGGCCTCGAATTTGTCACAGGCAATGAAAAAATTTATCGCAAAAATGCGTATGGAGAAAAAGTATTTTCGTCGGATGCGAGATGGCGAACGTTTTTCAGAGGTCATGAAATATCACCAATAAGCGTGAGTTACTTTAAACTCCTGCTTAAATTGCAACAAATTGGAATTTTTAGTAAAGCATTGGAATATATTATTTATCTATCACTTTCTGGCGGTTCACATTCTGACTTTGATCAATCCACAGATATGATGGATTGAGCCGTTTTACATAAACAATTGATAATTAAATTACTTATGACAAATAAAAAACTGAGTTTTGCTTATATAGGATTGCTATCAATCTTTTTGGTTAGTTGCACGCATAAGACAGAGCCTTTAGCTGAAGATGATACAATTATGGTTGAGCCCGGAGCCACCCAACTCGATTCAATTACCACTCAAAAGAGACTTGATGAGGCGTTAGTCAATGGTTTTATTGATGTTGCAATGTGGCAAGAGCTCTATGGCTCCAATACAAAATTATATTTTAAAGCGGATCTTGGTTATCTGCCTTATTATATGCTGACATTTCGACATCCCGATAGAATCCCGTTAAAATCAACGGAATTCATTGAGGAATATATCTCTATGGGGGTTGATGCTATTGATGATCCCAAACTTTTTAATCTTATCAAAGGGGATGTGATCGCTATGAATGATTATCTGGAAAAACTGTCGTCTGGGGGATCGAATGAAAATTCACAACAATTAAAAATGACGATATCTGAATATCCTGATTCTTTTATTGGCGGTGATGTTATTTTTAGTGGTAATTATATAGATTCATTCATTTGTAGTGAGATAGATACACTGAGAGTTCGAGCGTTGATCCACAACGACCGCGAGGCGTTGGAGAAGTTGGAAAAGTATTATCATGACAAAGGCGATGACAAGGGATTGGCGATCTACTACAAAGTGATGCTCGGCTATGAGGGCAACGATGACCTGGCGGAGCGGTTCTATCGCGTGCTCGAGCCGCATTTCAAGGACACGCCCGAATTCCGCGGCGCCGCGCGCGAGGTGCTGCTGCGCGCCGCTATCTGTGACGGAAACGCCCGCGCCCAGGAACTCTGCGACTCCCTCGGCTTCTCGCTTTGCGACTATCGCCTGCCATTGCCGGAAAAGATCTTTCCGAAAAAATGAGGCTTAGGTCGCAGAACCTCTGACATAGCTGATATTTTTCTTATTTGAACCGCATTCACGGCTCGTGTGACCCAAAACCAAACAATTGATCATAAACACAAAGCCCCAAATAAAAACTTTGGAATCCAGCTATGGCGATCCAAAGTTTTTTTATTGTGGGATGTCATTTACGCAACTTGCGGTTGACATTGGATAGGAACTTGATTAAGTGGGGCCATCGGACATGAGATTCAATTTTAAGTTTCAGCAAAAACGGCTGAGATCTGTAGTATGGATTACGTCTGTATGACGGCAGATATGTTTTTATTCCACGCTTCACTCTCCTGATTTGATCCGCTTGTACACGGTCAAAACGATAGATGGCGCCGAACACCGTGTGCACGAAATACAGATTTGTAAACTGATAGTCAACAAGATCCCTGAACCTGTCATACAGGCCAAGTCTTTTTGTATGCTCCAACAGTATTTCAGCCGACTCGATGCGATCAAAAAAACGCGGATTGTTGACCGATCGCGTCACTGACTCGTTGTCAAAACGATAACGGTAGAACACCTCGTTGAGCTTTACCGGATTGCGTGCTATGGTCTGCATTGCAAGTCCAACCGCATTGTCCTCATAATGTATCCCCTCGGGGAAAAACAGATCGTTGTCAACTATGACACTCCGGGCATACATGGCTGTCACATGCGAAGCGGTGCGTTCAAGGATGCGGCGGCGGAGATCGTCGCCACGCAGTGAGACCGCGTCCTTGCCTAACTGGCAGATCTCGGTCTCCTTATCGCTGCCGGTCATAAATCTGCAGTAATCAAAAAACACTGCTTCAGAGTCGTTGGCCAGTGCCGCCGCAACACATCTCTCCACTGCATAGGGTTTCAATTCGTCATCCGAATCAAGAAACATGATGTAATCGCCTTTCGATGCCTTTATCGCACGGTTTCGGCCACCGCCTTGACGGATGTTTACAGGTGAATTTATCACCCTCATGCGTCCGTCACGCTCGGCTATTGACTGCAGTATCGACAGCGACGAATCAGTCGAGGCGTCATTGAAACATATCATTTCAAGATTGCGGTACGACTGTCCCAGCACTGACATGACTGCGTCTCCGACATATCTCTCGGTATTATAGACCGACATCACGACTGAAACCAATGGCCCCGCGCCAGGCTTATCCAAAGCTGTCATAATATATCTCTGATCATGTGTTTGATTATTATTGCTGGCCAAAGATAATAATTTATCACCGAAAAAAAGCAAAAAAATTACCGCCTCCATTCATCCGGAAGCGGTAATGATTATTTCTTTGACTGAATTGCTACATCAGTCGATCTTGATAACGAGATAGTTCGACAGACTCCAGAAAGCATCCGGATTTGTAATGACAAGTATCTTCTGGCCGTTATCGTCATCGATGACATATGATCCTTCGGGCTGATTTGTCATGATCTCAGCTTTCTTCGAATGAAGGGCTATACGGCTTAGCGTACGCTTGTCGGCAGTGGTGAAGAAAGTCTGATCAAAATCGCCTTTCAGCAGTTTTGTCTTACGCAGAAAACCGGTCTCTATAATATGGCGGTCCTTGAGTTCCGCCTTACTTCCTATCGCATAGTAGCATGTGTTCAGCTCATTTGCGAGATTGACGCTCTCTTCCTGGGCGATATTGCGTTCGTCAGTCACTGAGCTGACAGTCGTATTGAGCGAATCCACTACAGCATCGAGTTGACCGATACGCTCTTTTGCCTGACCGAGGTTATCCCTGAGCGATGCAATCTCGGCAGTCTGGGAGTCGATCTGCGCACGCAGACTTGTAATAGTCTTGCGCAATGTATTATTGTTCTGATTGGAATTGGCGAGTTTATTTTCAAGCTCCGCAAGTTTCTCGCGACGGCCTTGCAGCGCCTTCTGTATAGCTGCGATATCGCTCTGTATCTGCTCGCGCTGAGTTGTCGTCTCACCGGGGATATTGTTTGACACAGTGAGTATGTTTTCTAGCTGTTTGATCTGATCCATGCCCTGATTGATCTCATTTACAAGACTGAGCAACTGATCGCGATCAGCGACAGCCGTTGCGAGCTCCTCTCTTGTTGCCTGAGCGAGAACTTCTTCCTCTGCTTTTTTGCTCTTTCCGGAATCACATGCCGTGAGGCCGACGGCTACGATTAAGCCTAATGTAATAAACTGTTTCATAATGTGTTGTTAGTCTTTATATTTGTTTTTATGTATCTTCTCGTCAGACGAACTCTGTTTACCGCCTACCACTATAACAATTTCACCTTTTGCTTGGTTCATTTTGAAAAATTCGGCCAGCTCGCCCAATGTCGCTCTTACTGTTGTCTCATGCAACTTCGAGATCTCACGAGACACAGACGCCGGACGATCGTCTCCGCACAGCCCGGCAAGATGCTCAAGGGTTTTTGCCAGCCGCAAGGGAGATTCATAGATGATAAATGTGCGCCGCTCCTCGGCGAGAGCGGCCATGCGTGTTGTTCTGCCTTTCTTCTGAGGCAGAAAGCCTTCGAAAACAAATCTGTCGCACGGAAGTCCGGAGCTGACGAGAGCAGGCACAAAGGCTGTCGCACCGGGCAGGGTCTCTACTTCAATATCCTCCTTCCGGCATTCCCTCGACAGCATAAAGCCCGGATCCGAGACACCGGGAGTACCCGCATCGGAAACCAATGCGATAGTATCCCCGCCCTTAAGACGTTCGATTATCTGCCCGACGGCTGTATGCTCATTATATTTATGATGGCTGACCATCGGCGTCTTTATGCCGAAATGCTTCATCAGAGTGGCGCTCGTGCGCGTATCCTCGGCTAATATCAGCGACGCCTGCGACAGCACTTCCACCGCCCTCGGAGTCATATCCGACAGATTCCCGATCGGCGTCGGCACTATGTAGAGCTTGCCGCTCATAGATGATATCCGTTAAAGAATTTAGAGACAATCTCCTTGAATTCGACCACGGCTTCGTCGTCCCGGTTCCACCCGAGATCATCGACACACCTTTCGGCATCCTCAAAACTTCCGAGTGCCGACAGACGGTCAACCAACGCCACAAACGCCTTGTCATCGCCGCCGAACAACTCCCTGCGGAAACGGAAACGATCGTTGATCGTGAACGCCTTGCGCAAATCGCCGCCGACGGCCGGCTTCTCTTTCTCGGGCACCGGGGCATGACAAGGGGTCAAGACCGACTCTTTCTCTTCCTCGCGTTCCTCAGGTTTTTCCATGACATGGACATCTTCATCTGCTTCCGCGCCGACGGCACATTCGTCGCCTGCCCGAGAATAATCTTCATCGGCATCACAGTCCGGCCGCTTTACTTCGTCTTTAAGTCTGGCGATCACGTCGAGTAGTTTTCTAAGCTCTGCCTGACGCTTTTCTATTTCTTCGCATAGCAAGAGCGCTCTGTCTATCAATTCCATAATCATTCTACTGTTGGAAAATTTCAGTCAATAGATCTTCAATACTTTTTTTCAGTTCACCTCTTTTACAGAAAAAGCCGTTGACCATGATGACTATGACATGAGTCGGCATATCATTGTCATCAAGTTTGTAGCCGGCATAGCACTGCACGGCGTTCATGCTGCCGGTTTTAAGCGCAATTTTACCTTTAAGAGGCGATTTAGCCAGAAAAGTCCTCATGGTGCCGTCAAGCCCGGCTTTAGGGAAAAACGAGACATATGTCTGCGACTTGGGACTCTCAGCCATCCACTGAAGCACATCGGCAATAAAGCGAGGCTGCAGACGGTTTCCGCGTGTGAGCCCGCTGCCGTCGAAAATGAGCGAATAACGGGAGTCAACACCACGGTTGCGCCACAACTCTTTCTCGCGTTTGATCGCCCGGTCACGGGTATCGCCGGACGCTATCGCCCGCAGAACTCCTTCAGCAAACAGATTATCACTCCTGAACATGAGGCTTTGCAATATATCAGACAGCACCGGCGAACGATGGGTATAGACCTCGTGGGTCGGGTCTCCGCATTTGGTCAGCGCCCGCGAACCTACTGTAATTCCCGATCGTTTCAGCGCAGTTGTCAATTGAGCTGTCAGCACTTCGGCCGGATCCGGAACAGTTGTGGCTATCGACCACTTCCTATTCTTATTATTGCCGTTTCGAGTATAAACCGTCAAATCGTCAGATCCGACACCACGTATCAGATCAGTGCCGTCTGATCCATCACGCAATGTGACCCGCAGTCCCGGCACGAGCGGTTTTGTCTCGCCCGTGAGTGGATAGACCCAACAGGTATTGTCCCTGTAATTCATTCCATACAAGCCGGCGCCATAAGGCCATGCGACATCTTCTATTTCCCACTGCGCAATAGGACCGGCGTCCTTCAAGGTCTGTTCGACCACGATGGCGCCGTCGATTTCTTTTAGGCCCATCCGGGTCAATGATGCGCAGATAGAATCACAGAATCCGAGATAATCCTTGAAATGCTCGCTTTCGACCGTAGGGTCGCCCGACGAGACAATCACAAGGTCGCCGTGCCAGTTCTTGCCCGACGCCGAAGTCCCGCGCAGGATCACGGAAGTGGAAAATCTGAAATCCTCACTCAACAGACTAAGAGCAGTAGCCGTAGTCACGGCTTTCATCACACTCGCCGGAGTCATGGCGATTTCAGAATTATAATCATACAGCACTTCGCCGCTGCCGAGATCCTGTATATACATACCGATCATCGTGGCTTCCTCGCCTTCGATGCCGAGCAGATCCTGTGCCACGGTACCGCTGAAGCCCATGACACATGAGATAAACACACTAATAAGTCTTAAAAAATTCATTGTCAGTCAGATGATGAAAGACTTGTCCTTACTGACAGGCCTATCAGTCCACGAAGTTACAAAATTTGGCATAAAAACTGCATGCCGTAACGCATTTTTCTCCAAAAGCGGCCGCGCTCTCGCAAATTATGATTATTTTTGCACAATATTTCAAATCAGGAATCTCTACTAACCGAAATTATCAAACATTTCATCTCCATTGCGGAGAATGCTAACCAACAATATATCTCATGGCAGAAATCAACGACACAGAAGCTACCGAAAAGAAAGGACTCAACTTTGTTGAACAGATCGTCTGGGACGACCTTCAGGCCGGTAAGAACGGCGGACGGCTCAACACCCGCTTTCCGCCCGAGCCTAACGGCTATCTCCACATCGGACACGCCAAAGCCATCTGCATGGACTTCGGCGTCGCCGAAAAATTCGGCGGCACCTGTAACCTGCGATTCGACGACACCAACCCCGTAAAAGAAGATGTCGAATACGTTGACTCTATCCGTGAAGATATCCACTGGCTCGGTTTCGACTGGGGCAACCGCGAATACTATGCGTCTGACTATTTCCCTCAGCTCTACGATCTCGCGATACGTCTTATCAAAGAAGGAAAGGCTTATGTCGACGATCAGACATCCGAAGAGATCGCCGCTCAGAAAGGCACTCCTACAGTGCCCGGCACCGAAAGCCCCTACCGCAACCGCAGCGTAGAAGAAAACCTTGACCTCTTCCAACGGATGAACGCCGGAGAGTTCGACGAAGGCGCACGAGTGCTGAGAGCCAAAATCGACATGGCTTCGCCCAACATGCACTTCCGCGACCCCATCATGTACCGCATCATCAAGCATCCACACCACCGCACCGGCACAACATGGAAAGTCTATCCAATGTATGACTTCGCCCACGGCCAGAGCGACTACTTCGAAGGTGTCACACACTCGATCTGCACACTTGAGTTTGTGCCTCACCGTCCGCTATATGAATATTTTGTCAAAGAGCTCGCCGACGAAAGCTACTGCCCCCGGCAGATCGAATTCAACCGTCTGAACCTCACCTACACCGTAATGAGCAAGCGCAAACTGCTCCAGCTCGTCAAAGAAGGCCTTGTAGCCGGATGGGATGACCCCCGCATGCCGACAATCTCAGGCATGCGTCGCCGCGGTTACACCCCAGAGTCCATCCGCCGTTTCATCGACACTATCGGATATACAAAATATGAGGCTCTTAACAGCGTTTCGCTGCTCGAACACGCCGTGCGCGACGACCTTAACAAAAAGGCTACACGCGTCATGGCCGTGATAAACCCCGTCAAAGTGGTCATCACAAACTATCCGGAAGGACAGACCGAAATGGTGGAAATGGACAACAATCCCGAAGAAGAAGGAAGCGGCACCCACTCTATGCCCTTCTCACGCGAGATATACATCGAACGCGACGACTTCATGGAGAACCCGCCAAAAAAATTCTTCCGTCTCGCTCCTGACTCCGAAGTCCGACTTAAAGGCGCCTACATCGTCAGATGTACCGGCCTGCATAAAGATGACGACGGCAACATCGACGAGATATACTGCACCTACGATCCTGACACCCGCAGCGGCCTGCCCGGCGCCTCACGCAAGGTGAAAGGCACACTCCACTGGGTCTCGGCCGGCCATGCCGTCGATGCCGAAGTGCGTCTGTATGACCGTCTTTTCAATGTCGAGAACCCGGCAGCCGAACCCGACCGCGATTTCCGCGAGATGCTCAATCCCGAGTCGCTAAAGGTGGTCAAAGGAGTCAAGATAGAGCCGTTTGTCGCCGAAAACAACCTGCGCGGACGCAAATTCCAGTTCCAGCGTATCGGCTACTTCACTCCCGACTACGACTCTACTGCCGTCTCTCCCGTATTCAACCGTACTATCGCGCTCAAGGACAGCTGGGAAAAAGAACAGAAGAAAGCCTGATCTGCATTTGCGCATGAGCGACAACAACAATGACCGCCGCATAGAGCTATGCTCACGCTTCAGAGCGTCTTTGGCCGAAGGATCGTCATCGCAGTATTTTGACGAGGACGATCTTATCGAGATTTTCGACTATGCCGGAGACCTCAATGACGACTATCTGCGCATGGAAGTGCTTCTGTGCGCAGCCCGATATTACCCCGACAGCGCAGCGCTGAAACAGCGTCGTGCACTGCTCTACTACACATTCGGCGACGATCTCACCTCTAAATATCTTCAGGACAACACCGCGCAGCACGGCGTACTTTGGGACATCACCCGCTTGAGAAACGCCAGCCCGATGGGTTCTGAAGCCGACAAAGCGCTCGACGACATCCTCGCCGCCTATGGCGAATTCGAAGACGAGGAAGTCATCCAGTTTGTCGACGTCGCATCGTCGCTCGGACGCACCGACTGGTTGCTGTCGCGCCTCGAAGCCCTGCGCGCCCATGTGACATATATGCCAACTCTCCTGTTCGAGATCGCTGTCATGCTTGAGATAGAGCAACGCTACTCCGAGGCGATCACACTGCTTGAAGAGCTGACCGACCTCGAGCCCTACAACGAGCAGTACTGGTTTATGCTCGCCCAAGAATACGACCTCAACGACAACGTCGCCGGAGCACTTCAGGCTCTTGATCTCGCTCTCGCCATCCTGCCCGACGACAAAGCCATGCGTTTCTATCATGCCCGTCTTCTTGCCCGCGACGAGATCAGCCGTCAGCAGGCCGTGACTTCTCTCGAAAAACTCGCCGACGAATATCCCGACGACATCGATATATGCCGGTTCCTCGCCGCGCTCCATATCGAGATAGCCCCTGACGATCAAGGCGAAACAGCCCGCAACCACGCCGTAGCGATATTACGGAAATGCTTCGGTCTCAACAAAGGCAACCGTAAACTCGCTTCCGACCTGATAGCCATCGATACAGCTCCAGCCGAACCTGTCATCTCCGAAGTCGTCAGACACGATGCACCCGCCGACATCAACGCCTGGATAGCCTGGGCCGGCGAACTCGAAGCTCTTGGCGCCTACGACAGAGCCATCGAGATTTTGCGTTACTGCGAGAGCAGGCTCGGTTACAAAAATCCCTCACTCAACGAAGCCCTGGTCATCGATTACTTTATGATCAAAGACTTCCGGTCAGCCACACACACCTTCGAGTCTCAGACCGTAGGACCGTCGACCGCGTCGCCCGACACCGCAGCGCTCGTTTTCGTCGTCTATGCCATCTCTCTCGCCAAATTGGGACGCAAGAAAGACGCTGCCGAGTTCAGCAAGATGGTCATAAAATTACTGGTTGAAGACGGGCCCGATGAAATAACTCACGCTCTGCGTCGCCTCGGCACAGGACTCGTCCTGACCGACATCATCGACCGCTGCACTACGCGCCGACGCACCGATTGGCAGTCATACGATCCCCTCGGAGTTTGGTAAAGCCATTAAGCTGACAACAATAGATTGCATAAAACCATTCCAATTTCGCACTTCTCTTTCAGTTCAGTTTGAGAAAAACGCGCCCATATTTAATTTTTTAATACTTACTTTTTATTCTTTTCACAAAAAAATACTTTTCTTTGTAAAAAAAATTTTTGTTCCATGAAATCAGATTTCATCATCTTATCCATATTATTTATTTCAGGACTCTTTGCTTGTAATGGAAATAATAATATACAATTGGTAAAAGAATAGCAAGGAAAAGAAATCAAGCTACCATCGTTTCTGTTAGAAACATTTAGAGTCTGTTTAAAAACAAATGTTAATAAAAAACAAGCATCAGTCGAAAT
>CAJUMI010000091.1 GCA_910587545.1 uncultured Muribaculaceae bacterium
CGACCCTCTGCTTGTAAGGCAGACGCTCTGAACCAGCTGAGCTAAGCGCCCGTTCTCGCTGAAAGCGATGCAAAGGTACGACAATTTTTTAAAATGCCAAAATTTTCAAGAGAAATTTCGCGTTTTTTTGTGAAAAGTGCTGTCGCGCCAACTGTATATGCGTCGCCGTCGCATCTGGAATTGATATTAGCGGTGAGCCGGTGTTGTCGGGTTGCGAAGTTTTAACTAACTTTGTAGAACAAAACATAAATCATTTAAAAGACAGATTTGCAGCACATGGCACTATCAACACTTACAGCGATTTCGCCGATTGACGGCCGTTATCGTTCGAAATGCGCCTCACTTGAGAATTATTTTTCGGAGTATGCCCTTATACGCTATCGCGTCAAGGTCGAAGTAGAGTATTTTATCGCACTTTATAATCTGCCGCTTCCTCAGCTGAAAGGTGCATCAAGGGAAGCCGTTGAATCGCTGCGCAATATTTATCGTGACTTCAATGTCTCTGATGCTCAACGCATCAAGGATATCGAGGCGGTTACAAACCACGATGTCAAGGCTGTGGAATACTTTCTTAAGGAGCAGTTTGATGTGCGTGGGCTGGAGAAATACAAGGAATTCATCCATTTCGGGCTTACTTCGCAGGACATAAACAACACTGCAGTGCCCTTGTCGATCAAGGATGCTCTCAATGAAGTGTATATCCCCGCTGTCGATGGCATCATCGACATGCTTTCGCGTCAGGCTGCGGAGTGGGCTGATATACCCATGCTGGCGAAAACACACGGACAGCCCGCATCGCCGACGCGTCTCGGCAAAGAACTCAAGGTGTTCGTCTATCGTCTGTCCGAACAGCTCGCATCGCTTCGCTCGACTAAGATCAGCGGAAAATTCGGTGGAGCGACAGGCAATTTCAACGCCCATCGCACAGCATTTCCCACGATCAACTGGCCTGAGTTCGCCGGCAAGTTCCTTAGCGAATGTCTCGGCATCGAGCGTGAGGCTTACACGACACAGATATCCAACTATGACAATCTCGCTGCTGTGTTTGACGCTCTGCGCCGCATCAACACGATAGTACTTGATCTCGACCGCGATATGTGGATGTATATATCGATGGAGTATTTCAAGCAGAAGATCAAAGAGGGCGAAGTCGGATCGTCGGCCATGCCCCATAAGGTCAATCCTATAGATTTCGAGAACTCGGAGGGCAATTTGGGCATTGCCAATGCCCTTCTCGGTCATCTGGCTATGAAGCTGCCCGTCTCGCGTCTGCAGCGCGACCTGACAGACTCTACGGTGCTACGCAATGTCGGCATGCCGCTGGCTCACGGCCTTATCGCATTCGCGTCAACAGCCAAAGGGCTCGGCAAACTGCTACTCAACAGAGAGGCGATCGACCGCGATCTCGGTCACATGTGGAGCGTTGTCGCCGAAGGCATACAGACCATTCTGCGCCGCGAAGGCTACCCCAAGCCATACGAAACCCTCAAGCAGCTCACCCGCGTCAACACCGCCATCACCGAGCAAAGCATTTCTGAATTTATCGACACTCTCAACGTCAGCGACGAAGTCAAGGCAGAACTTCATAAACTCAGTCCGTTCTCATATACCGGTTATTGATCTTTTTAAGGGGAAATTTTTCAAAAAACGACCATCGAAATGTAGGGACGCACGAGCCGTGCGTCCCTACATTTAAGCGGTCATATTTTCAAGACTTTTCTGACGGCCGGTCTTACACCGTCTGTGTCTGGCTGATTTTATAAGACCGGCATTCTTTACTTGGTGGATTTATAATTCGCGTATTATTCACATTTCTTGGCGAAAGTATGCTTTCACATTCGATTTCCGTAGTATTGGCAGCCATGATTAATAAAACAGTCAACTTGGATTTCATGGTTTCAGGTATTTAATTGATTTGGACTTCTGGGAATTGGTCGTATAAGCAATGATATATAAACCTGTGGGGATATCTTCTGTCGCTATGATCTCCGGACGGATGAATTGCCTTATCGCAATTTCATGTAGAGAATGGATTGGCAGTGATTGTATTGCCTGAGAGCAAATGATATTCCCGTTTTCGAAGGTTGTGCATCATAAATGTAGGGACGCATTGCACGGCTTATACGTCTGCGATTCTCAGTTGCTGCCGATCCAGAGGCATATCATGGAGAGCAGCACGAATATTAGATCGACTGTTTTGGACTTAAGATTTTTCTCTTTGAAAATCAATGCTCCGATGGCAAAGGACACAAGCACACTCCCTCGCCTGACCATTGACACGACTGAAATCATGGCGTCGGGATCTGTGAGGGCATAAAAATAGACAAAGTCGGCGAGTGTCAGGAATATACTGATAAAAACAATGGAGTGTTTCCATCTGAAAGGCGATGACTTGCGGCGCGAAGGCCACCAGATCAGTATCAGCATGACTCCCATCATAAGGCACTGATAAAGATTGTACCAACCCTGGACGGCCATGCGGTTGATTCCGGCGCCACCTGTCTCTGGTGACGACATAAGATATTTGTCATAGAGTCCGCTCGCAGCTCCAAGCACGGCGGCTCCGACGAGCAGATAGATCCAGACGTTGTGGCTGAAGCGTATGCCCTCCTTGCTGCCTGAGCGGCTCAGCAGGTAGAATGACAGGACGCCAAGCGAGACTCCCGCCCACTGCCAGGCGTTGAGATCCTCTCGGTATACGAGCAACGCGCCGACGATGGTCAGCACGGGACGTGTGGCGTTGACCGAACCTACTATTGTCAGTGGCAGATGTTTGATGGCAAAATAGCCCAGCACCCATGATGACAGCACAATTGCCGATTTCAACACGATGAGGCGGTGTTGGGCCGGGGAGAGCGGTGCGACGTAGAAATCAGATGTCGGCGTTATATGCCCGGTGTGTGACAATATGATGAGGGGCAGCAGCAGAGCGGCGCAGAAAACAGTGTTCAGGAACAATACCGGAATTACGGCATTGTCGCGGAGCGAACTTTTTTTGCTTGCGTCATAGAAGCCGAGCAGAGCCGCCGATATGAATGCGAGTATGATCCACATAGCCTGATCGTTCAGTCGTCGCGTGTGCGTGCGATCACAAACTCGCCATTACCGTTATAGATGAAATCAACGATGCCGAGCGATGCCATTCTGACAATTAGATTGTCGGCCGTTACGGCGGGCATATGCAGGCTGATGGCGATTTCGCGTGCCGAAAGCGGTCTGTCGGACGAGTCGAGCAGCCGGAGAAGATTGCTTTCGTTGTCACTGAGAGAGAACAGTGTGCCGTTTGCACCGGGCGACTCTCGTAGCTGCCATGCTCTGACCATCAGAGGATGAGCCACGATGTTCTCGTCGGCAATGCGGTAGTAGGCTTTCCATTTGCGGTCGGTGTCCTGCGCCATCACAGGCCGGCGTCCGGCTTTGGCTATCGATGCGCGGATCACAAGTGTGCCCGTGCCGGCATTGAATGCAGTGAATTCGATCTGTTGGGGCGGCCTGCAGTATCGGGCGGCCGCCTGCTCGACAACATAGATGTCTTCTTCGTTGCGGACGCCGGCGATTGTGCCGTTGTCTTTGACGCCAATCAGCAGTCGTCCGCCGTCGCGGTTGGCGAAAGCCGAGATCGACCGGGCGATTTTTCTCGCGTCGGAGATCAGAAACTTGAAATCCTGTTGCTGATGCTCTCCCTGCGCCACAAGTTCCTCGATATAATATTTTCCCTTGAGCGGGTTGAGATCCTTCATCAGAGGCGGTTGATCAGAGTCTTGAGAGTGGCGAAGGTGTGGGCAGGGGCATCGTTCCAGAAGTTTTCATATTGGGCGATGTTGTCTGTGCTGCCGGGAGTGTCGCTGATGACGCGTATGCAGACGAAGGGGACGGATTTAACATGGCATACGTGTGCGATAGCTGCCGACTCCATGTCGACAGCAATCGCGCCGGGGCAAACCGAAAGTATCCGGTCGACCTCTTCGCGTCTGCTCACGAAAATGTCTCCTGATGCGACAAGGCCGCGTCTGATGTCCATGCCTTCAAGGAAGCTGACGGGCAGCGGGCATTCGAAATAAGCCGGACATCCGGCGGCTTGACCGGCCACTGTGCCGGGGCCGCACCATACGTCGTGATATGCTATGCGGTCGGCTATGATTACGTCGAGTATGGAAGCGCCGTTGCCGGTGCCTCCCGCAACTCCGGTGTTTATTATAATGTCGGGGTGAAAGCATTCGATCAGCGTCAGTGTGCCAACGGCGGCATTGACCTTGCCGATGCCGCACTCTGAGGCGATCACTTCGTGCCGGCCTATGTTACCGCGGTTGAATGTGATGCCGTTGGCTGTTACAACCGATGGTGCGTCTATGAGCGGAAGCAGCAATGCAAGTTCTTTTGACATGGCTGCGATTATTGCTATCTTCATGATGATTTATCTGTGGCTTGTTTTGCGAGGTTACAAAATGTGGCGGGATTTGTTCCGTCAGTGTTTGGCCAAAGCGGCGAGAAGCCGCACGTTTATGCGGTATGGGGTGGCCTGCGAAGACCTCGGCACTGCTGACAAATGGTAATAGAATGCCTTTTGTCTGTCCCAGGAGTTGATGTCGATCCTTCGGGTCTCTCCGGCCGGAATCTCAACGGCGACGTTGACGAGGCGACGATCGAGGATGCGTCCTGACATATCCTTGTATGTCAGAGCGACTGACAGGTCGGTGATCACCCGGCCGGTGTTGTTGGTGGCGAAGAATGTTTCTTTTGACGAGCGCAGAGTCTTTTCGTAGCCTGAAAAGGTGACTGCGGTGGAGTCGGCAGCCGTGGCGACAGTGTCTGCGGCACTCTCGGCCTGGACAGCCGGCAGGGATTTCAGATTTCGCCGGGTAGTGCGCTGACCTTGTGCGCTCAGGTCTGCCGCGATAAAGCATAACAGCATGATCGCTGCTCTGACGGATACTCGGGCATGATGATGAGAAAACGCGGCTGTCATAGCAGTGTCGGGCTTGAAGGGTGATTGTCGGGATAGATCTTCACGGCGCCGTCGACTGATTCGGGGCGTGTGTCGTAGCTCTTTATACTTACTCTGAAAAGGTATGGAATGAAACGCAGGAGTGAAATCTGTCGGCCTTTCTTGTAAGATTTGAACCCGAGATGTCCGTCGCGGCCGAGAGTCATGATGAAGCGTTGACGCTTCTCTCTGAGCAATTGGCGGGAAAACATTTCGGCATCGAAAATGCCGGTTTCGCCGGTGGAGACTGCCGAGCCTATCATGTCGCCGGGTATGACCGACATGTCCGGTGAGTCGAGCAGATAGATTTCGAAGTGCGTCGACGAGGCCGGTGCGGGCAGTATGGCTACGGTCGCGCCTTCATTGCCGAAGCGCCATATGCCGCTGACGGGGTCGGCTCCCCGGCTGTCGATAATCTTTATGGCCTCAGACCGGGTCATGGGATCGGACGCAACCGTAGTGTGTGTCACCGTCAAGACGATGGCTGACACAGCGATAAAGCGCAGTGTCGTCGACCTTATCATCAGATCGAGCTGAATTTATAGGCGAAGCCTATCGAGAGTATCTCCTTGATCTGCAATTTTTTCCACTTGGTTCCTTCGGCTCTTACGCCGCGGCTGTCGTAGCGCATATGGGCGTAGATCTGGGTTGTGAGGAAACGGTTGATCTCAAACATGAGGGTGTTTTCCCAGTCGGCCTGTATCTGCGAGTAGTCGGAGAATGAGAACAGGCGGGACCGGAAAGAGATATTATAGGCGAGTTTCCAGAATAATTTCAGTTCTGTTGTCGAACCGTAATTGCTCACGGTAGTGCCGCCGGGGCGTATGCCGTAGGCGGTCTCGTCGAGAAGGTCGTTGGTGCAGATTTTCAGGTTGTAGGAAATTGGCGCGAGCGATGCGTCGAATGTAAAGGTGTTGTTTTTGTTGGCATAATTGTAGGTCATACCGACGCCGGCTGTGAGTTCAGCCGGAGAGAGAAATGCAGAGCGGAGATTGCGTGTATTGCTTGTATAGGAGTTTAATAGCTGTGTTTTGAACTGTCCGGTGAATGAGTAGTACCAGCGTTTGGCTGCTTTGATACCGAAGGTGGTATTGAGCTGGAGCAGGTCATCTGATATGCTGTAGTTGCGCAGAGAGTCGTCGGGTGCGCTGTTGATGCCTAATTTGTACTGAGCTGTGAAATCAAACAGCAGGTTGGGGTGGAATTCCTGATTGAGCTTGACGTTGTAGTAGAGTTGGCCGAGCATATTGAGGTTGTTGTTGCCACCCTGATACCAGTTGGGTGATACGTAGGCCTGTGAGAACTGGAGCGATGCGTTGAATGTTCTGATCCAGTGACGTTTTTTTACTTCCTCTGCTGTCAGAGTCGCATGATCGGCCGGAATGGCGATTGTCTCGTGGATCTCGATCTTGTGGTCGAGAGGATTAACTGTTGTCTCATAACGTTTGGGCGCTTTGAGCAACTGTGCGGTGTTGTATCTGACTGTCTGGGGATGAATATAGAAGACGTGGCGGCGAAGTTGTGCCATGTCGCGGTCGATGACATTCAGTTCCTCGAGCCAGCGGAGTTCGGGACGTCCGGAGAACATCGGATCGCTGATCCTGACTGTATCGGCAAACTCGAAGTGGTCGAACACGGCCGGCATGAAATAATAGTCGGGGATCGGCGGTAGTTCGACTATTGTGTCAAGCGCGAAGCCGACAGCCTCGTAGTCGGGGATCTCAGACCACAGGCGTCCGTCGGGAGCATACAGTATGCTGTCGGGCAAGACTTTTGTGCTGTCGATGGCCAACACCGTATCGTCATCAAAAAATTCAGATAATACCCGAACTTCATCGGGATTTGACGCCGGGCTGTCGGGTTGCGTCTGCGCGCCGGCCGGGACAAAGGATGCCAATGGAAGGCAGAGAGTTAAAGCTGCGATTATTTTTGAGTACATGATATGGAGTTGAAAACAGATGATTGTCAAATTTATTCAGGCCGTCGGGCTGTGTAGATTGTACACACTCCGAACGTCAGTCTGCGGAACGTCGTGTCGGTGAAGCCTGCTTCTCTGATGAGACGTAGCATATCGTCGCCCTGAGGGACGGCGGCGATACTTTCGGGCAGGTAGGTGTATGCGCGGTTGTCTTTCGATACCAGGCGTCCGACTGCGGGAATGATGAATTTAGTGTAGAGTTTGTAGAGCGGTCTGACAAGCGGATTGACCGGGGTTGACAGCTCGACGACGCAGAGCATGCCTCCTGGTCTGAGCACACGCAGCATTTCGGCATACCCTTTGTCGAGGTGTTCGAAATTGCGGACACCGTAGGCCACGGTTACAGCGTCGGCAGATGCGTTGTCGAAAGGCATCGCGAGACAGTCGGCCGTCATCAGGGTGACTCTGTCCTCCAGCCCTGACTCGGCGACTTTGCGCCTGCCGATGGCGACCATTTCTTTCGAAAGGTCGATGCCGGTGACGTCTGCCCGTCTGATAGAGCGGGCCAGAGCTATTGCGAGGTCTCCGGTCCCGGTGGCGATATCGATTATCCTGTCGGGCTGTGCCCCGGCGACTATTCTGACGGCTTTGCGCCGCCAGAGTTTGTCGATCCCGAAGGTCATGGCGCGATTCATCCAGTCATAAGCCGGAGCAATGGAGTCGAACATCTCGCGGACCTGTTCGGTCTTGGCTCGTTCGGCATCGTAAGGCTTTATATGTTCGGCCTTGACGTCCAATTGTCAACGTTTGAGGTTGTCAAGACAGTCGAGCACGTTGCGGGCTATGCGGTCGGCCAGATGATCTTCGGGCGCTTTGACAAATTTCCTGCCGGTGATGTGCTCGTAGAGTTCGATGTAGCGGTTGGAGATGCTTTCACATACTTCGGGTGTCATCTCGGGCACTTCCTGGCCGGCCTTGCCCATGAACCCGTTGTCCATCAGCCACTGGCGTACAAATTCCTTGGAGAGCTGACGCTGCGGCTCTCCGGCCTCGAAGCGTTCCTGATAGCCTTCGGCGTAGAAGTAACGCGATGAGTCGGGGGTATGGATTTCGTCGATCAGTATCACTTTGTCGGCGAGTTTGCCGAATTCATATTTCGTGTCGACCAATATCAGCCCCTTTTCGGCAGCCATGCGTGTGCCGATGGCGAAGAGCTCGCGGGTGTACTTCTCCATAAGCTCGTAGTCGTCCTTGCTGACGATGCCTTGGGCGATGATCTCCTCTTTCGAGATGTTTTCGTCGTGGCCGGCTTCGGCCTTGGTGGTGGGGGTGATTATAGGCTCGGGGAAACGCTCGTTCTCGCGCATTCCATCGGGGAGTTTCACGCCGCAGATCTCGCGTGAGCCTGCTGCATATTCGCGCCATGCACTGCCGGTGAGATAGCCGCGTATGATCATTTCCACTCTGAAACCTTCGCATTTATATCCGACTGTCACCATGGGGTCGGGAACGGCGAGTTTCCAGTTGGGCACGACATCGGCGGTGGCGTCGAGAAACTGCGCTGCTATCTGGTTGAGCATCTGTCCCTTGTAGGGGATGCCTTCGGGTAGTATGACGTCGAATGCCGAAATACGGTCGGTCGCGACCATCACCATGATGGAGTCGTCGATGGTATAAACGTCGCGTACTTTGCCGTGGTAAACCGCGGTCTGGCCGGGAAAATTGAAATCAGTGCGGGTTAATGTCGTTGCCATTTATGTGATGTTTTTTTGATTGGTTAGTCGGGTTTGTCTATTCGGCCGCCTCTTGTCCGTCGGTATCTCCGTCGGTCTGCCGGGCGAGTTTCCGCTCTTCGTCGAAGTGCTCGTAGGCCTCGACGATGCGCTGCACGAGCTGGTGGCGTATGATGTCTTTTTTTGTGAATTCCACGCGGCCGATGCCTCTGACGTCGCGGAGCACTTTCAGTGCCTGCACCAGTCCCGATGTTGTTGTCCGGGGAAGGTCGATCTGGGTGATGTCACCGGTGATGATCATCTTGGCGTTCATGCCCAGACGCGTGAGAAACATCTTTATCTGGTGGGGGGTGGTATTTTGAGCTTCGTCAAGCACGATTATCGCGTCGTTGAGCGTGCGGCCTCGCATGAATGCCAGAGGAGCGATCTGTATCACTTTTGTCTCCATGTACTCCTTGAGCTTCATTGGCGGTATCATGTCTTCGAGGGCGTCATAGAGCGGCTGGAGATATGGATCGATCTTGTCTTTCATGTCACCGGGCAGAAAGCCGAGTTTCTCGCCGGCTTCGACCGCCGGACGCGACAGGATGATCTTGCGGGCCTCGCGGTTTTTCAGCGCCCTCACAGCGAGCGCGATCGCCACGTAGGTCTTGCCGGTGCCGGCCGGACCGAGAGCAAACGTGAGGTCATTGTGGGCAAACTCCTCGACGAGTTTCTGCTGGTTGGGGGTGCGTCCGGTGATAGGCTTGCCGTTGAGGCCGTAGATTATAACGTTGTCGCGTTTGAGTTCCCTTGGCCCGTCGCCTTTGACGATATCGATGATCGTCTCCTCGTTGAGTGAGTTGTATTGCTCGACATATTTCTCGATGCGTTTGATCGATCGTTCGAATTCCGATGTCTCGTTATCCTCGCCTATGACCTTGATCACATTGCCTCTGGCGGCGATGCGCAGTTTCGGAAAAAGATTGCGTATCAGCTGCATGTTGCAGTTGTTCACCCCATAGAAAGTGACGGGGTCTACGTTGTCGATTATTACAATACGTTCGATCATCAGTGGATTGCTTACAGACTCTGCAAAGTTAATCAAAATATGGCGAAAGAGCGGTAGCCTCTCACCTAAAAAACAATCGAAACACTAATAAAGATTAAATAAAAATAAAGATTGGCGGGAAGCTAAAGCGAAATGCCCGTATTATTCAGTCGTGTTTTTTGCGGGGTAGGGGTCTCCGGTTTTATATTCGAAATTGTTTCCGGTTTGTTCATTGGGCCGGTCGATGAATTTTTTCATCAGGCCAGGTATAGTCGGGGAGTGTTATCCTGAGTCTCGCTATGTTGGGCATCCGATCCGGAATAGATTTATTCATAGAGTCTGCTTTGTTGTGGTTATATGCCTCCGAAAGTATTAACGCGAGTTCGGGATAAGGAACACCATAAAAAAGTTGAATCGGCAGCTT
>CAJUMI010000092.1 GCA_910587545.1 uncultured Muribaculaceae bacterium
TAGCCTTTGCGACGTTTTTTCTTGAAAACGATCACTTTGTCACCTTTTACGAGGGGAGTTGCGACCTCGCAAACTACTTTTGCTCCTTCGACAACGGGAGCACCGATTTTCACGGCACCATCGGTTTCAGCGAGGAGAACGCGGTCGAACTCGACTGTGTCACCTTCTTTAACTTGCTCTCCGAGGTAGTGGACATACAAGAATTTGCCTGCTTCGGCTTTGAACTGCTGTCCCTGGATTTCTACGATAACGTACATTGGTTGTTATTGATAATGAGTTAACCCGCTGAGGCGAAGCCCGCTAAAAGGGCAAGCTTACTTGTTTTAGGCCTATTGCGGAAAATTAGCGCACAAAGTTAGGGATTTTTTAGCTGACGTGCAAGTTATTTGCGAAATTTGTTTTCGGGCAGCGATCGGTTGCGGCTTAAAAATGTTTCTATTTAGTTAGAACTGATATCCAGCCGCCAATGAAACTTGCGAATGGTTCCCGTTTGTGTCAGCCCAGCGGTCGCATTTTCTCATTTTATGTGATAGTGCGATATCTCAAAGGAATACTGCGCCGTAGAATTACTCATGTTTTACGGATTGGCAAAGGGTTTGTTGCAGAGTGTTTTAGTCGGGGTGGCTTCTATGAATAACTACTGATTATGCTGAGTCAGGAGGCGATTGAACGGTTGGAGCCGTCGGCAGACCCGGTTCATCTCATAAAGTCGGGGGCATGGAGATAGATGCCGAATGAGAGCCCGACGTTCCAGTTGCGGGCCGGGAATGAGGCGTAGTTGACATAGGCCGACAGTGTGGCGAACGGGAGCCGGTATGTTATGTCGGCTTCGCCGTAGAATTCGGGATGTGATAGCCAGCGTCCGTACTCGGGAGTGCCGAGATCTGTCTCGAGTATCTTGCGCAGGGGCATGAACGCCGAGCAGTACAGACGTGCAGACAAATTGTCGCTGTAGCGATAGATGGGAACAACTCCAGCGGCAATGAAACTGTTGGCGCGGAACGCGGGGTTGAATGTGTTGTTGGCCGCGGGCGTGGGAGCGAATCCGGGTGCGCTGATGATGGCCGAGTTGTAGCTGCCGTATAGCTTGCGAGTCGAAAGCATTATATCGCTCTCGATGCCAAGCGACCATCGGTGCGACAGAGGCATGTAGTTGCGTGTTCGCAGCTCGGCCTGCATCCAGTATGGATTGTATTTGACTTTTTTATCGTCGGGTCCTTCAAGACTGAAGCGTCCAGTAAATCCCATCAGCGATAAGCGGTAGTGATATCCTTTTGTAGGGAAATTGATATCGTCGAGGGTGCTCGACTGGTACGAGGCAAAGGCTTGTCCGAGGTTATGTACGGCTTTGTAGCGGCCTGAACCGGAGTCGCTGCTGTAGATGTCGCGGTGATAGGAGTCATTGAGATTGCCGTAGCCTGCGCCTATTTCCACTTTGCCGAGATATCCGGCTTCTATGGCCCAGCTCAGGTTTCCGAAATATTGATGGCCTATGATGAACGACGGCACTCTGGTTTCATAGAACATGTAATCGTCATCGTAAAACTTGCGGCGCGATGCCACAGCCCGGACGGATAGCTGCGAAGGTGTCGATGTCGGCAAGGCTATGCTGCCGTTGATCATTGCGGCCATATCGCTTTGGCCTAGCCACAGGTTGAGATTGGCCGAAACGGAATTGAAACTCAGAGTCGAGTATCCCGCCGACATGAACAGATAGCTGTTGTTTGACGAGGTGAGATAGCCGCCGAACGCCGCTTTGAAGTTGTTTTTGACCGAAGCTTTGAGATCGAGGCCGAATATGTCGGTGGAATCATTATAGTCGGCTGCCACGGTGAGATCGCGCAGTTTGTCGGACGACAGAGTCATGTAGTATGCTCTTTTTGCTCCGTAGACTGAGAGAGTGTCGTGGCGGCACTGGCGTCTGAATATATAGTCGATGAATTCGTTCTGCCGTATAGAGGCGCCTGAGACAGTAATCTTGTCGAACCTCAGATATGGCGTCTGTGATTTGAATACATCGCGGCGGAGCGTGCGGCCGGTTGAGTCGGCGCGGGTGTGGATGCGAGTCTTTATCGAGTCCATCATCGCCATTGCATGGTCGTAGCCGATCTGATAGATGCGCCGGGCCTTGGGGAAGTCAAGCAGTCCGAACTCATTGAGGTTGATGCGTAGTTTTATGCCTTCGTCGGCAGGAAGGCTGTAGTCGTTGTTCTGGATGATCAGATTGCTCAGCTGGTCGATGATCGAGGTCTGCGGACCGGTTTCCTCAGTGGAAACGTCGATGCCGATCATAATGTCGGGCGCAAAGTCGCGCCGCATCACATCAACGGGAAAGTTATCGTAGATACCACCGTCATATAGTATTGCGCCGTCGATTTCAGTGGGCTGGAATACAGCCGGGAAGCTCATTGAAGCCCGTATGGCATCGCCGACAGATCCGGAGGAAAGGACCTTTTTGTGCTTGGCTGCCACATCCGAGGCTACGCAGCGGTATGGAACCATCAGACGATTGAAGTCGCCGCCTGTCTGGGCGGTGAACGGAGCGAAAAGTTCCATGAACGCAAAGTTCATCGGCAGGGGCGAGATGAGGCTCTGCGGGACGGCCGGGGCTTTCGAGTTGCCGAATGAAATAGGGAGTGTGAACATGGCGGGCGTCTGTTGCGCTCGGTTGAGGTAATAGCTCAGACGCGGATCCATAGTGCCCGTCGACCAGTAGCCGAAGCTGTCGGATAGCAATAGCTGCAGCATCTCTTCGGTAGTGTAGCCGCAGGCATAAAGTCCGCCTACGATGGCGCCCATCGAAGTGCCGGCGATGTAGTCGATCGGAATGTCGTTATCCTCGAGGGCGCGGATTACGCCGATGTGGGCGATGCCCTTTGCTCCGCCTCCGCTTAGAACAAGCCCGACAGACTGATGGGACGCCCGGATAGAGTCTGCTTTCTGTGCCATTGAGGCACAGAAAGGGAGAAGGAGAATGAGAAATGTCAGATAGCGTCCCATAGTGATGTTCTGTCGGGGCCGAAGGCTCTAATGTGGTGAATAAATAGTTGAACTTATAGTGAAAACAAGAGATGTGTTCAAATGGTTTTGCCGGAGCTGTCGGAAATGAACGAATCTTTGAAGCCGAGGAAGTAGAGGACGCCGTCGAGGCCGATTGTCGAAAGCGACTGCGAGGCATTTTGCTTGACCTTGGGTTTGGCGTGGAAGGCGATGCCCAGTCCGGCGGTGGCAAGCATGGGCAGGTCGTTGGCGCCGTCGCCGATGGCTATGGTCTGTTTTATGTCGATGTTTTCGACCTGTGCGATGATGCGAAGCAGTTCGGCTTTGCGTTTGCCGTCAACGATGTCGCCGACGTAACGTCCGGTGAGTTTGCCGTCGGCGATCTCGAGTTCGTTGGCGTAGACGAAGTCAAAGCCATAGAGCTGTTTCAGGTAGTTTCCGAAGTAAGTGAATCCGCCCGAAAGGATAGCGGTCTTGTAGCCTGTGCGTTTCAGCACCTGCATCAGGCGTCCGAGCCCTTCGGTGATCGGCAGGTTTTCGGCAATCTCACGCATGACACTCTCGTCGAGTCCCTTGAGAAGGGCTACGCGCTCGGTGAAACTCTCGCGGAAGTCGATCTCGCCTCTCATGGCGCGCTCGGTGATGGCTTTGACCTGATCGCCGACGCCGGCGCGCATGGCGAGTTCGTCGATCACTTCGGTCTCGATGAGGGTTGAATCCATGTCGAAGCATATCAGGCGGCGGCAGCGGCGGTAGACGTTGTCTTCCTGGAGCGAGATGTCAAAGCCTTCTTTAGCCGAAATGCCCATGAAATTGCTTTGCATCTCCGAGGCGTCTACGGGATTGCCGCGAACTGAGAATTCGATGCATTGTTTTGACAGCGGTTCTTTATCCTCGTCGAGTGGCATGCGGCCTGTGAGACGCCTGATGCTGTCAATGTTGAGACCCTGGCGGGCGATCTCTTTAGATACCAGGGCTATATGGCGGGCGCTGAGGCGACGGCCGAGGATTGTGATGATCCAGCGGTCTTTGCCCTGCAGCGAGACCCATTCTTCGTATGCTTCGGCCGAAATCGGGTTGAAGCGGATCTTGACGTTGAGTTCATAGGCTTTGAACAGAAGATCTTTCATGAGGTCGCCGGAAACGTTTGACGACGTTTTGAACAGAATTCCGAGTGAAAGCGTGTGGTGGATGTCGGCCTGGCCGATGTCGAGGATCTGTGCGTCGTAGCGGGCAAGTATCTCCGATAGGGCGGAAGTTACACCCGGACGGTCAAACCCCGAAATATTGATCAAAATCAGTTCGGTCTGCATATTTTTCGGTTGATGATTGTGATTCGAGCGACAAAGGAACGGAAAAATGAGCATCCGTCCAAATAAAAATCGCGGGAAACACGGTTTGGCGGGGCTGTGGTGGCCTTTTGTGTGTCCGGCAAGGTGGAATCTCACATATCATTTGTAATTTTGCAGTCCTTTTGGCGGGATTTTTTGTTATAATGATTTAAGAACAATTTAAACGTGCAATTGATATGACTGACAAAAATGCAAGAAAGAGTCTCGCAGAGACTGATAATTATACTGACGAGGATGCGAGATATATGCAGATGGCCATTGATCTGTCTGTAGAGAATGTTGATAACGGCGGCGGTCCTTTCGGTGCCGTCATTGTGAAGGACGGGGATATCTTGTCGACAGGCGTGAACAGGGTTGTTCCTGGCAGTGATCCTACGGCTCACGCGGAAGTGTCGGCTATCAGGGAGGCCTGCGGAAAACTGAAAACATACAAGCTCGAAGGCTGTACGATCTACAGTTCGTGTGAGCCTTGCCCGATGTGTCTGAGCGCGATCTATTGGGCCGGCATAAAACGTCTGTGCTATGGCAATACCAAGGCTGATGCGGCGGCGATAGACTTTGATGATTCGTTTATCTATGATCAGTTGGATCTCGACTATGACCGGCGTTCAGTAAAGTGTGAGCATTTTATGCGTGACGCAGCTCAAAAGGCCTTCAGAAAGTGGGCCGAAAAGGAAGACAAGGTTGCGTATTAAAAATACTGTAGATATATAAACGACCTCTTATAACTAAGCACTCCGGCCATCGTTGACAGCCGGAGTGCTTTATATATGATAAGAGTGAGTGTGCGGAATTACATCATGCCGCCCATGCCACCCATGCCGCCTGCGGGCATTGCGGGTGCGGGATTTTCTTCTTTCTTGTCGGCGATTACACATTCGGTGGTGAGGAACATGCCAGCGATTGAAGCGGCGTTTTCAAGAGCTACGCGTGTAACCTTGGCGGGATCAATCACGCCGGCGGCTAGGAGATTTTCGTATTTGTCGGTGCGGGCATTGTAGCCGTAGTCGCCCTTGCCTTCGCTGACTTTCTGGACAACAACTGCGCCCTCGACTCCTGCATTGGCTGCGATCTGGCGAAGAGGTTCTTCGATCGCGCGCTCAACAATGGCGATACCGGTCTGCTCGTCGTCGTTTTCGCCTTTGAGATCCTTGAGGGCTGCGAGACAGCGGATATATGCGACGCCGCCGCCGGGAACGATGCCTTCGGCAATGGCTGCGCGAGTTGCACTGAGAGCATCGTCGACGCGGTCTTTCTTCTCTTTCATCTCTACTTCGCTGGGAGCGCCGATGTGGAGCACGGCAACACCGCCGGCGAGTTTGGCGAGACGTTCCTGGAGTTTCTCGCGGTCGTAGTCGCTCGTTGTGGTCTCGATCTGTGATTTGATCTGGGCTACGCGGTTAGCGATAGTGTTTTTGTCGCCTGCGCCGTTGACGATCGTCGATGTCTCTTTGTTGACAGTGACTTTTTCGGCAGTGCCGAGATCCTGAAGAGTGGCAGCGCTGAGTTGCATTCCTTTTTCTTCCGAGATGACGGTGCCGCCTGTAAGGATTGCGATATCCTCAAGCATTTCTTTGCGGCGGTCGCCGAAGCCGGGAGCTTTGACTGCGCAGATCTTGAGGGATCCGCGGAGACGGTTTACGACAAGTGTGGCGAGGGCTTCCTGGTCGACGTCTTCAGCTATGATCAGTAAGGGGCGTCCGCTCTGAGCTGATGCCTCGAGCACGGGAAGGAGATCCTTGAGGTTTGAGATTTTCTTGTCGTAAAGAAGGATATAGGGGGCGTCCATGACGCATTCCATCTTCTCGGGGTTGGTCACGAAGTAGGGTGAGATGTAGCCGCGGTCAAACTGCATGCCCTCGACGATGTCGATAGTGGTCTCAGTGCCTTTGGCCTCGTCGACTGTAATGACGCCTTCTTTCTTGACTTTCTGCATGGCTTCAGCAATGAGGCGGCCGATGGTCTCGTCGTTGTTGGCCGAAACTCGGGCTACGTCTTCGATTTTCTTGAAGTCGTCGCCGACTTCTTCGGCCATGTCCTTGATCTCGGCGACTACAGCCGAAACGGCTTTGTCGATGCCGCGTTTGAGGTCCATGGGGTTTGCACCGGCGGCAACATTTTTCAAGCCGACTGCGATGATTGACTGGGCGAGGACAGTGGCGGTGGTTGTGCCGTCGCCTGCGTCGTCACCTGTCTTGGAGGCCACTTCTTTGACGAGCTGGGCGCCCATATTCTGGAAGGGATCTTCGAGTTCGATCTCGCGTGCCACACTGACACCGTCCTTGGTGATATGGGGTGCGCCGAATTTTTTCTCAATGATCACATTGCGTCCTTTGGGACCGAGGGTTACCTTTACGGCGTCAGCCAGGGCGTCGACACCGTTTTTGAGCTCTTCGCGAGCCTTGATATTGAATTTTATTTCTTTAGCCATAATTATATATCTTGAAACAAGTGTAAATACGAATTATATCAGAGTACAACGGCGAGTACTTCGTTTTGGCGCATGATAAGTCCTTTTTCGCCATCACCGAGATCGATTTCAGTGCCGGCATATTTGCCGTAGAGTACGTTGTCTCCGGATTTGAGAACCATTTCCTCGTCTTTTGTTCCGTTGCCGACAGCGATAACAGTGCCTTTCAACGGTTTTTCTTTAGCGGAGTCGGGGATAATGATGCCCGAAGCGGTGACTTCTTCTGCGGGTGCCGGTTTGATGAGCACTCGGTCAGCAAGTGGTTTGAGTTCCATAATTTTTATTGTTTATGATATGTTTAATGTTTAATTTGGTTTTCTGTTTATGATATTGCAAGTATCGTGCCAAAGTCTATGTCGGCCGTGTCGACATGTCATGACTGACAAAATGTCAATCCGTACCATGTTCTGCATGACATCCCTGTAAACGTTTTTTTAATGAAAAAGTTCATTATCAGTGCAATTATGAAATCCGTAAGGTTGTGACAGTCATATTTTGCTCAGGGATTCCGGTGTGTGAAGTGAGGGAATATGATTTGAACGAATGATTAACCGGCTGAACGGAAGGTAGAAGACAATGTTGCAGATATATTTTTTTGATTTTTTCCATCATATTTTATTGTGGATCGGTTGCTATTTTCTAACTTTGCGGCGTGAACGCCTGATGATTTCCAGCGAAAGAGTCAGACGTTGCGAAAATTGACATGTTAACTCAATCTCATAGTGATGATTAAAAGAAACCATTAGAGAGATCGAAAATTTCAACCAACTAAAAACTAATCGCTAACGCTTATGTCGCAACTGAGATTTAAAGTCGTAGACGAGGCTTTCAACCGCAAAGCCGAACCGGTAGAGATGCCCAAAGAAAGGCCGGAAGTGTATTACGGAAAGTATGTGTTCAACCGTCAGAGGATGTTTGAATATCTCCCCGCAGAAACTTACAAAGCACTCATCAATGCCATCGACAACAAGGAACCATTGCCGATGGAAGTGGCCGACAGTGTCGCCGAAGGCATGAAACGCTGGGCCATAGATAACGGCGCCCGCCATTATACCCATTGGTTCCAGCCACTCACCGAATCAACAGCCGAAAAGCATGACGCATTTGTCGAACATGACGGCAAAGGCGGTGTCGTGGAAAAATTTACAGGTAAACTGCTCGTTCAGCAGGAACCTGACGCTTCAAGTTTCCCCAACGGCGGCATACGCAACACATTCGAGGCCCGCGGCTATAGTGCGTGGGACATCTCGTCGCCTGCGTTTATCATGGGAAACACATTGTGTATTCCGACTATATTTATATCATATACCGGCGAGTCGCTCGACTATAAGACTCCGCTGCTCCGCGCGCTCAACAGTGTCGACAAGGCGGCGACAGGTGTCGCCCGTTATTTTGATGATAAGGTACAGCATGTAAAAAGCTATCTCGGCTGGGAGCAGGAATATTTCCTCGTCGACGAGGCTCTTTATAACGCGCGTCCCGATCTCATGCTGACCGGACGCACTTTGATGGGGCATGAATCCGCAAAGAACCAGCAGCTCGAAGACCACTATTTCGGTTCTATACCGTCGAGAGTCGAAGCCTTTATGCTTGATCTCGAACTCGAGGCTCATCGGCTCGGCATTCCGGCCAAGACACGTCACAACGAGGTGGCGCCCAATCAGTTTGAGCTCGCTCCGGTGTTTGAGGAATGTAATCTTGCCAACGATCATAACCAACTGCTGATGACCGTTATGGCAGAGGTGGCCCGCCGTCACCATTTTAGGGTGCTACTTCACGAAAAACCCTTCGCGGGCATCAACGGATCAGGCAAGCATAACAACTGGAGTCTCGGTACAGATACGGGCGACCTGCTCTTCGCTCCGGGCAAGACTGACAAGGACAACCTGCGGTTTATGACTTTCGTAGTTAATGTCATGGCTGCTGTCCACCGCCACAACGCGCTGCTCAAAGCGTCGATCATGTCGGCTACCAATGCCCATCGTCTCGGAGCCAACGAGGCTCCCCCCGCGATAATCTCGATTTTCACCGGTTCGCAGCTATCCGGCATTCTTGACATGATCGAGAACTCGACCACGGCCGAACTGACCGACCTTGACTCTCGCGAGGGCCTTGACCTCAAGGTGGCTCAGATCCCGCAGCTCCGTCTCGACAACACCGACCGTAACCGCACGTCGCCATTTGCCTTCACAGGCAACCGCTTCGAGTTTAGAGCCGTCGGCTCGTCGGCCAACTGTGGTGCGGCAATGATTGTGCTCAACGCTGCGGTTGCCGAGCAGCTCAACGACTTCAAGGCGAAGGTCGACGCACGCGTTGCCGCAGGCGAGTCGCTTAACCACGCGCTCCTCGAGGAGATACGCATACTGATCAAGCAGAGCAAGGCGATCCACTTCGACGGCAACGGCTATTCCGAGGAATGGAAAGCCGAGGCTGCGCGCCGTGGACTCGACTGCGAGACCAGTGTGCCGTTGATCTTCGATGCATACATGAAGCCATCGACAGCCGAGATGTTCAAGGCCACTAATGTCCTGTCGGAAGTCGAGCTTGCCGCCCGCAACGAAGTGAAATGGGAGATGTATACCAAAAAAGTGCAGATCGAGGCCCGTGTGCTCGGCGATCTTGCGATAAATCATATCATACCTGTCGCGTTGCGCTATCAGTCGATCCTTCTCGACAATATCGTGCGCATCAAGTCGATCTTTGATGTCGAAAAGGCCTCGGCGTTCTCGGCCGATGATGTCGCCAACGTCGAGAAACTCGCCAGACACATGAAAGTGATCAAAGACGAGGTGGCGGCGATGGTCGATGCCCGCCGCGTGGCTAACAAGATCGATGGCGAGAGAGCCAAGGCGATAGCCTACCATGACAATGTCGTGCCCCATATGGATGTCATCCGTTATCACATAGACAAACTCGAGCTGATGGTCGACAACGAGATCTGGCCTCTGCCGAAATATCGCGAATTACTTTTCATCAGATAAATTATGAAGTGCCCCCTGAAAGTTGTCCAACTTTTAGGGGGTTCTTCAGTCATGCGGACATGGATAATAATATTATTGCTGTCCGATAAACCTTTTTATTTCAAGATAAAATTAGGGTCGATTCCAT
>CAJUMI010000093.1 GCA_910587545.1 uncultured Muribaculaceae bacterium
ATCCCAACGAGCAGATACGACTCAATAAATTTATGAGCAATGCCGGAATTTGTTCCCGCCGTGAGGCCGATGAATTTATCCAGCAGGGTCTTGTGAAGGTCAACGGTCAGGTAGTCACTGAGCTCGGAACAAAGATCTGCCACAGCGACGTTGTTGAGTATGATGAAAAGGTTGTAGCGCTCGAAAGCAAATGTTACATCCTGCTTAACAAGCCGAAAGACTGCGTCACTACAAGCGATGACCCCAATGGCCGTACGACAGTGATGGATCTCGTCAAGGGAGCGTGCGACGAACGCATATATCCCGTGGGACGTCTCGACCGTAACACGACCGGGGTGCTTCTCCTGACCAACGACGGCGACCTTGCCTCGAAACTCACCCATCCCAAATATGTGAAAAAGAAGATTTACCATGTATGGTGTGACAAGGATATCACGGAGGACGACATGCAGCGTATCGCCGACGGCATTGAGCTCGAAGACGGGCCGATCCACGCCGATGTGATCAGCTATGCGACTGAGACCGACCGTAACCAGGCCGGCATAGAGATTCACTCGGGGCGCAACCGCATCGTGCGCCGTATGTTCGAATCGCTCGGCTACCACGTGACCAAGCTCGATCGCGTCTATTTCGCAGGTCTCACCAAGAAAAACCTGCCTCGCGGCCGCTGGCGCTATCTCACTCAGGAAGAAGTCAACTTCTTGAAGATGGGTTCATTTGAATAAGCTCTAATATAACCGTTATAATAAACCATAATGAAACGAACTAAAATAGTCGATATATTCAGTCCCTCGCTTCTGGGTCAGGAGGTCTGCGTCAAAGGCTGGGTGCGCACCCGTCGCGGAAACAAATATGTCCAGTTTGTCGCTCTAAACGACGGATCGACAATCAAGAATATCCAGATCGTGTTCGACATGAACGAGTTCAGTGACGAGCAGCTCAAACCGGTGACAACCGGATCGTCGATCTGTGTCGAGGGCATTCTTGTCGAATCAATGGGCAAGGGTCAGACGTGCGAGGTCCAGGCTAAAAAGCTGGAGATCTACGGTACTGCCGACCCCGAGGCATATCCCCTGCAGAAAAAAGGCCACACACTCGAGTTCCTTCGCGAGAAAGCGCATCTGCGTCCCCGCACAAATACATTCGGAGCCATTCTCCGTGTGCGTAGCGCGCTGGCTTATGCTATCCATAAATTTTTCCAGGAGAAAGGTTTCTTCTATCTCAACACTCCTCTGATCACCGCCAGTGACTGTGAGGGCGCCGGCGCGATGTTTCAGGTCACGACCCTTCCGCTCAACGATCTTCCCAGGACCGACGACGGACAGGTAGACTACTCTCAGGATTTCTTCGGAAAACCGACCGCGCTGACCGTCAGCGGCCAGCTTGAAGGCGAGCTGGGAGCGACCGCCCTCGGCGCTATCTATACTTTCGGGCCGACGTTCCGCGCAGAGAACTCAAACACCCCCCGCCACCTGTCGGAGTTCTGGATGATCGAACCTGAGATGGCGTTCTATGACATAACGGACAATATGGATCTCGCCGAAGAGTTTGTGAAGTATTGCATCAGCTATGCTCTTGACCACTGCCGCGATGACATCGAGTTCCTCGCCGAACACTTCGACAAGGGTCTTGTCGAACGCCTGGAGTTCGTGCTCCATAATGATTTTGTGCGTCTGACATACACCGAAGGAGTCAAGATACTTGAGGAGTCAGGCAAGAAGTTCGAGTTTCCCGTGAGCTGGGGCATAGACCTTCAGAGCGAGCATGAGCGCTACCTTGTGGAAGAACATTTCAAGAAGCCTGTCATCCTGACCGACTACCCTAAGGATATCAAGGCCTTCTACATGAAGCAGAACGAGGACGGCAAGACTGTTCGCGCGATGGATGTACTTTTCCCGAATATCGGTGAGATCATCGGCGGCTCAGAGCGTGAGGCTGACTATGACAAACTGCTCAAGCGCATCGAGGAACTTGAGATCCCGATGAAAGATATGTGGTGGTATCTTGATACCCGCCGTTTTGGCACAGTTCCTCACAGCGGTTTCGGCCTCGGCTTCGAACGCCTTGTTCTGTTTGTTACGGGCATGACCAATATACGCGACGTGATCCCCTTCCCGCGTACGCCCAACAATGCGGAATTCTAAGATCGGTTCTATCAAATAAACGAGCGCCTTGTCGACTGTTGTCTTCAAGGCGCTTGTTATTCCTGTGACGGGATGATGCAATAGACAATGCATCAGATGGCGGATGCTATTTGTGTTGTAGTCAGAGTATTGACTGCAGGTAGGGTATCAGCTCGTCGGCCATCCGGACAGCCCGGGCGCGTGACGGATGGAAATCGGCCCCGTAGCCGAGCTCGCCCGTGCATGGTGAGAAATCAAACCGACTAACACCCTCGCGGCCTTCGGCCACGCGATCAAGCGATTCGGTGACAACTTCGAGCCAGAGGCCGTTGAGCATGGGGCCGTTGAGCACCACGATCCTGGCTTGAGGCTGTAGCTCACGCAGCCGGTCGAGAAACTCGTTGTACTTAGCTTCGAAAAGTTCGGGCTCGAACATCTCGAGCGACGTGTCGTTGGTTCCGAGGTTGATACATATTATGTCAGGGCGGAAAGAGGAGTGATCCCATTCGTAGTCGTGCGTATAAAAAAGAGTGCGGTCGTAGAGGTCGGGTATGCGGTTGCCGGGGGTGCCTTCACGCGGACCGCCGTAGCTGCGGTACATGCCTATGCCGGATTTAGCCACTACGTTGAAGTCGGCATCGAGAGCGCGGGCTGTCAGATAGGCATACGACAGGGTGTGATTTTCGTTTTCATAGCTGAAGTGAACCTGTCCGCTGTCGGCCTCAGTGCCGTATCCGCAGGTTATCGAGTTGCCGATAAACTCTATCTTGAGCGCCGGACGTTCAGGAGCCGGAAGAAGTTTGGCATCGGGTCCGAAGATCTCGAAGCCGTGTATCGATGGCTGTTTCTCGTGTCCCTCGATGGCATAGGTGATGCGGGCGCTGTGTCGGCCGCATGGCAGAGAGTCGGCAAGTACTATGTTCGAGATCGAATCTGTGAAATTGATCTTGAACGCATCGTCATTATCGACCTCGACCATAAATTGGCCGCTGCCGGGCTTGGCGGCCATCGACAACCCCGTGCCGTTGAAATTGAGCATTGCTGTAACGCCGGGGTAATTGAAGTCGGCTGTCAAGGTGTCTGACCAATGGATGCGACCCATATATAGGATGTTCGGATCAGATGCCGGCACGCTGATGTTGCCCTGGCGGCTGCACGATGAAAAAAAGCATGCGACCGCCGCAATTATGGCGATCGCATGCAGGAAGGAGTCTTTATTCATCTTATGCCTGGGCCAGAGGTGAAGGAACGTTGTAGACACGCTGTGCGAGTTCCTGATCGAGCATATAGAGCGCAAGTCCGTCTTCGCCGATAAGTTTCAGTCGGTCGATAAGGCCTTGTGCAGTCTCTTCTTCTTCAACCTGTTCGGCAACAAACCAGTCGAGTTTGCCGCGGGTAGCGTAGTCGTGTTCGGCTTCTGCGATTGCATAGAGGTTGTTGATCATAGCTGTTACTTTCTCTTCGTGGGCGAGTGTGGCTTCAAATGCAGCGAGAGGCGAATCCCATTCGGTCGGAACCGCATCGATAGCTTTGAGGATGACGCGCCCGCCGCGCTGTACGAGATAGTTAATAAATATTTCGGCATGAGCCTGTTCCTCTTTAAACTGGATGCGGAACCAGTTTGCTATACCGGCACGGCCTTCGGCCTCGAACTTCATGGCCATTGAGAGATAGAGATAGGCAGACCAGAATTCGGCATTGATTTGAGCGTTGAGAGCGTCTTCGATTTTTCTGTTAATCATGACTTTAGTTGTTTTTGTATTATTCGAAAATAATAATGTTTTGTCTGTGCAAAAGTACACTATTATTTTGTGATTACCAACAGTTGAAGCCGTTAGTTCGCTTGATTGATCATAGATTTTTTTGCCGAAATTTTTTGCTGTATTCTCTATCGGCTTCAATAAAAAATGACTAACTTTGTGGCAAATATAAACAAAATGCGGTAGTAGCTCAGTTGGTAGAGCACCAGCTTCCCAAGCTGGGGGTCGCGGGTTCGAGCCTCGTTTGCCGCTCCAAGGACTAAAGCGCTGCTTATCAGAGTGATAATGGCGCTTTTATTATGCAGTATCGCGATAAAGTCAGATCCGTCTTAGCTGGGACAAGCCGAAATATTCCGAAGAGAATAATGCAGATCATAGTGGTGGGCTGACAGGCATCCGCGCCGCCTGCATCCGCTGCAACATTTGTCTCAACCTAGGATTTGGCTTTTGATAGCCATGAGTTGTCTGATATTTAGTATCCAATAAGAAGTTAAGGGCAATAATGACTGAATGCTGTGTCACACCGGGCGTGTGATGCCACATCCGCTATGTTTCGGTGTTGTTGGATGTATGAGTCCGATCGGCCGTGGAGGCCGGGCGAGTGAGGTCGGAGAGGTCGATACCGAGATGCCGTTCGGTCTTGTCGATTAGTATTTTGCGCGATATGCGGGCCCAAGTGGCGTCGTTTGCCGAGGCTTCGTTCTCGAGTATTGACCAAAGTTGCCAAAAGCAAATCAGAGCGGCCGAGAACCGCATCATGCTGAATGAACTGTCGGCTTCCACGATCACGCAGTCGACACCATGGGACAACAGCAGTAGGGCATAGGTTTTGGCGAGGGTGACGAGAGTGACCCCCAGGCGCCTTGAAGAGAATTTCGAGGCGTCGCCTGACATCGGATTGCGTCGTCTGACACGTGAGGCGAGCATCCTTGCCGAAACAAGATCGGCTATGATCATGGATGTGCAAAGTATACCGTAGGGAAGCACGGGGCCGATGAATGACGTTATGCCGGCACACGTGAGAGAGGTGAGCGCGCGTAATCTGTCGGATAAGGTTGCAAGTGAAATCATCTTAAAGACTATTGAAAGGTTTCTAACTGTCTGCGAAATTAACTATTGGCGGTGGGTTATGACGGGCAAAACTGGCGTTGTGGCGTGTTTAACATGTGTTAAATTAAGAATTCCGAGGGTAAATGTGTAACGAATAGCCTCGTAGGTGTGTCTGTAAGGTATACGTTAAAAACTGATTATATGAGACTATTTTACGCATTCTATCTATTATTGGCTGTCGCGTGTCTGTCATGCCGCACGAGCGCGGTTGTGCCGAGTTCCGAGATTGACACTTTTGAAGTTGCAGCCTCAAAACTTAATTCTATTGACGTCGGCGCCGGGATCTGTGTTGAATACACCCGGTCTGACGCCGTGTCAGTGTCGGTCTCGTGTCCTGACAATCTGTCGGATCTGCTTGATGTGAAAGTCGTCAACGGAAGACTGGAAGCCGGCTTCAGGTCCGGCATCGTCATCGATGGTGACTGCGGTGTTGTGATAAATGTCAGCTCTCCCACGCTCAATCAGATCGAGGCATCATCGGCTGCGCGGGTCAACGTCGCGTCAGGCCTTAGGCAAACCGGGCCGATCGACCTGGACGTATCATCGTCGGCCGTTGTCACGATCGCCGGGCTTGACGCTGGAGATGTCAGAGCCGAGGCATCGTCGTCGGCGACGATCGAGCTTGTCGGAGTCAGAACCTCAGAACTTGAACTCGACTGCAGCAGTTCGGCACGGATAAACGCAGGCGGAGTAGAATGTGAGAGCGTTGACGCCGATGCATCGAGCGCGTCGACCATTGTTTTGTCAGGCTCGGCCGTGTCTGCGACATACGAAGCATCGTCTGCCGCATCCATCGACGCCGTCGGTCTGATGGCTGGAAATCTGAAAAATGCAAAAGCAAGTTCGGCTGCAGGCATAAAATGTTCGGCCAGAACAAAAGGCCGGATTTCAGAGGAGTCGAGCGGCAGTGTGAGCGTCAGATAGCTGACAGAAGCGGTTCGCCGGAGATCATATATTGACATAATCATGCCTGTCGGCTGATAATTCATTTTAATTTATTAATTTTGCGCTGTAATAACGTAAATATTAATGTTAAAGGATTATCTGATATAATGAACGTTGCAATAGTCGGCGCGAGCGGTGCGGTGGGCCGGGAGTTTCTCAAGGTTCTCGAACAGCTTGATTTTCCGGTTGACGACCTCAGGCTCTTTGGATCGGCGCGCAGTGCCGGTCATAGCTATAGCTTTAAAGGCAAGGAGTATACGGTTGAAGAACTTTGCGACAACGATGCATTTAAGGGTGTCGATGTCGCATTTGTCTCGGCGGGCGGCGATACGTCGAAGCGCTTCGCCGATGCGATAACCCGCCACGGAGCGATAATGATCGACAACTCAAGCGCGTTCCGGATGTGTGACGATGTGCCGCTTGTCGTGCCTGAGGTCAATGGCGACGACGCCCTCAACGCACCCCGACGCATTATCGCCAATCCCAACTGCACGACAATTCAGATGGTCGTAGCGCTCGCTCCCATCGACCGGCTGTCGAAAATCAAGCGTGTGCATGTATCCACCTATCAGGCTGCCAGCGGTGCAGGCGCCGCGGCTATGGAAGAACTCGTCGATCAGACAAGAGCCATATCCGAGGGTAGGGGACCCAAGGTCGAGAAGTTTGCCTATCAGCTTGCCTATAATGTCATCCCCCATATTGATGTGTTTCAGGACAACGGTTACACAAAAGAGGAGATGAAGATGTTCCACGAGACCCGTAAGATCATGCAATCTCCTGATATCGAGGTGAGCGCGACATGTGTGCGTGTGCCGGTGCTCCGTGCTCACAGCGAGGCCATATGGGTCGAGACCGCTGAAGCCGTGAGCGTCGAAGAGGCCCGCGAGGCCTTCGCCCATGCTTCTGGAGTGGTCCTCGTGGATGAGCCGTCGAACAAGAAGTATCCTATGCCCCTTTTTGCGGCTGACTGTGATCCGGTCTACGTCGGACGTATTCGCCGCGACATAGCCAATGATCACGGACTCGCGTTCTGGGCCGTCAGCGACCAGATACGTAAGGGAGCCGCGCTTAACGCCGTGCAGATCGCACTCCATATGATTGAAAAAGGTTGCTTCGGCCGTTGAATTCAGGGAGGCGTAGGAAATGTTGCTGCTTGACACTATGCCTTTGGTGACCCAGCCGGTGCAGATATTTTTTATCGTGCTGGTTATAATACTGTTTACACCCCTGCTGCTCAATAAGCTAAAGGTTCCACATATCATCGGCATGATCGTTGCCGGTGTGATCATAGGGCCTTACGGCTTCAACATACTCGGCAACGACTCGAGTTTTGCTATTTTCGGGCAGGTCGGTCTGCTATACCTTATGTTCCTTGCCGGTCTTGAGATCGATATGTATCATCTCAGACTCAATATGCGCAAGGGCTTGATATTCGGTTCGCTGACGTTGTTCATACCTCTTGCACTCGGCGTGCTTACCAGTGTCTGGCTCCTTGAACTCGACTGGTTGACCTCGCTGTTGCTCGGTGCGATGTATGCTTCACACACCTTGATTTCATATCCTGTTGTCGCGCGATTTGGCATCACCAAGGCTCCGGCTGTGCTGATTGCAATCGTTGGCACGATAATTGCCGTCATAGGCGCACTTCTCGTGCTCGCAGCGACGGTCAACATCAGGCGAGAAGGAGCGTTCGACATGCTGGCCCAACTGGAGCTGATCACCAAACTTGCAGTATGGTGCCTGGCGTTGCTGTATGTCTACCCGCGTGTGACGCGCAGGTTCTTCAAAAGTCATAATGATAAGGTCACCCAATATGTGTTTGTGCTGGCAATGGTTTTCCTTGCGGCATGGACTGCCCAGCTCATAGGCCTCGAACCCGTGCTCGGAGCATTTTTCGCCGGCCTTCTGCTCAACCGCTATGTGCCCCCCGCATCCTCGCTGATGGGGTCGATCGAATTTGTCGGTAACGCGCTGTTTATCCCTTATTTTCTTATAAGTGTCGGCATGATGATCAACGTCCGCGTTATAGCCAACGGCGACACTCTATCCGTGGCCGCCGTCATGCTTGCGGTAGCCATAGTCAGCAAGTGGCTGCCGGCATTCATAGCATGCCGCATCAACCGTCTTGACTCAAGCAGCGAGGGGATCATGTTCGGTCTGACCGCCGCACATACGGCTGTCGCCCTGGCTGTAGTTACTCTGGGATATAATCTCGGCATGCTCGACACCCGCATATTGAACAGCACGATCCTTGTGATTCTCGTAACATGTGCGCTTGCGCCTGTCATAACCGCCGCCAACGCTCCGAAACTCAAATTGCGCATACTTGCGGCCGAAGAAGAGGACGGCGTCATACGTCAGACCAGAGTTAACAATACACTCATCACGGTGGCAAATCCCGAGACTGCAGCTCCGTTGGTCGAGCTTGCCGTACTCATGCGCAACGACCGAGGCCGCCACAACATGTTCGCCCTGCATGTGCGTGATGACAACACCCAGACCGCTAAAAACCTGGCAAGAGCGTCGCTCGACATGGCAGGCAAAGCAGGATCGGCGGCCGACGTGAAGATCGAGACACTTGAGCGATATGATCTCAATACAGTCACCGGAGTTCTGAACGTCATCGAAGAGCGCGACATCACCGAAATAATTCTCGGAATGCACCGCCGGGCCGGAGTCATAGACACTTTCTTTGGCAATAAAGTGGAGAAACTCTTGCGCTCGACCAACAAGATGATCCTGATCAACCGCACGTTTATTCCGCTCAACACGGTCACCCGCATCGTGGTGTGGGTTCCAGAACACGCTCAGTTCGAGACCGGCTTCAGCCGATGGGTCAGAGGTCTTGCAAGGCTTACACGCCAGCTTGGATGCCGCATAATATTCTGCTGTAACGCCGACGTTCAGCCGCAGATCAGAGGCGTTATATACAGGGAGAACTATGGCATACGCTGCGAGTTCCGCACTCTTGACGCCAACGATGACTACGTGCTTCTCGCCAATAAGATACTTGACGACGACCTCTTTGTCATTATCGGAGCCAGGGCCAATTCGGTTTCCTATACATCGTCGGTTGCCGAACTGCCGATATTCCTGCAACGCTATTTCGCAAGCAACAACATACTCGTCATCTACCCCGAACAGTTCGGAGAAGGACCTGCACTCACATCCTTTGTCGACCCGATGTCGACCGATATCGCTTCGACGCCGTCGTCGCTGTGGCGTAAACTGCGCAATGTCTGGCGTCGTGTTGAAGTACTGCGTCGCTCGCTTAAGTCCCGCCACTACCGTCGTCACGGACTTTAGAATTCCATAACCAATCTAAAGTAGTGAACGATAATGATATAGCGTGGCTGTTATATATTTGAGGTCTGTTTTTTCATGGCTTTTTTATGAAATGAAGATTAAAAAAACTACAAAAAAATTTGTCATATAAAAAAAAACACCTAACTTTGCACCGCATTTGAGCCGGATGCCTTGCAAAAATCGCTCAGACAGCATAGATGACTCCGTAGCTCAGTTGGTAGAGCAACTGACTCTTAATCAGTGGGTCGAGA
>CAJUMI010000094.1:0-3824 GCA_910587545.1 uncultured Muribaculaceae bacterium
AAAGATAACACCCCCGAAACCGCTTTTGCAAATATTTTTATATGTTTTATAACATATCAGGCTATTGAGGGGATAATGGGGGGATGGCGGCAGCGTAGATTTTATGTTTTGCTTGGTGTTTGGTAAATTAGTGTTATCTTTGCGGTTGAAAGTTTTTTAAGGATTATGAACGATTACTATGAAGTGAGGCTTGACCTCAATCCATGCTGCGAAGACGCAAGCGATCTATTGGCCGGAATGCTCGCCGACGAGGGCTATGAAAGTTTTGTTCCTGACGAGGAAGGCCTGACAGCATACATAAGAAAGGAATTATTCTCCGGCGACAGGCTCAAAGCGGTGCTCAACGACTTTCCGTTTGACTGCACGGTGACGGCTTCGTCGAAGGTGATCGAGGGACGCGACTGGAACAGCGAGTGGGAGAAGAATTATTTTCAGCCGATAGAGATCGGCGGCAAGGTAGTGGTGCACAGTTCGTTTCACACTGACATCCCCGGGGCGCAGTATGATATAGTCATCGACCCCAAAATGGCGTTCGGCACGGGTCACCACTCGACGACATCACAGATCCTCACAGCTCTGCTGTCAGCCGATCTCGAAGGCAAATCGGTGATCGACATGGGCACCGGCACGGGTATTCTCGCCATACTTGCCGACATGCGCGGCGCCCGCCCTGTGACAGGCATCGAACTCGACGGTTTTGCCTACGACAACGCCATTGAGAACATAGCGCTCAACCATCATCCCGAAATAAGACTGATCAACGGCGACGCGTCGGCGCTCCGCGACGTTGAAGCTGCAGACATGCTGATCGCCAATATCAACCGCAATGTGATCCTCGCCGATCTCGGGGTCTACGCCTCAAAACTCAAACCGGGCGGCACAATGCTGCTGAGCGGTTTCTATGAGGGCGACGACAGCGACATGGTGATCTGCGAGGCAGAGAAACACGGCCTGAAATACGCATCGGCCACGTCTGACAAACACTGGGCGTGTCTTAAACTCATCAAGCAATGACCGGCAGACGGCGCCGGCCGGCCGTCACTATCGCCGGTAAGGCCGTAGTCGCAGCCATAATAGCTGTGGTATGGCTATCGGCATCGGCGGCTGACAAGAAGCTCGTCCACGTAGTCACGATACTCAAGGAAATGCCCCCGGCGGCAGACTCGATCGGAGACCGATGTACGTCAGATACAATAATATCGACCGTCATCACCAACGCCTCAGACACAACTATCAATTCGATACTCGCGAGCATGCTCGGCACGACAGCTATCGAAGCTGAGATCGTCAGAAACATCACCGACACAGTTTTTGTTGACAAAGCGGGAGCGGCTAGAGTAAAGCCGGCCGCATACACCTCAGCCGACACGCTTTCACGCGCCACAGCCACGTCACTACCCGCCAGTAGTAAAACCCCAGCTGCCGCCACATCCCCGGTTCCCGCCCATGAGGTCAAAGGATCATTCGCCTGGGGCGCAGAGACCGGCGGATCGATAGACATGAGCTCCAATGACATGTCGTCAATCGACATATCGGCGTATTTCGGCTACAAACGCGGGGGGATAAAGTTTATCGGCATCGGTGCGGCAATAGACATCATGGTGAGCAATTCCGCGCGCTCGTTTCCTATCTATCTGGGGTTCAAAACCAATTTCCGCAGACGTCAGAGCCTCGTGTTCATGGATCTACGCATCGGCTTTGCCGAAAACTATCTGCCCAACGACTATCAACAGGCGGGAGCCTATTCATTCCTGGGGCTTGGCATCAACCTTGCAAGAGGGCGCAAATTCAGTTCATATACTCTGATTGGCTATACCTACAAGGGATTTCAAGACATCGAAACCTCTGCCGGCGAAATCATCAAACTCGGCGATCTCCACATGGCCAGTCTGCGCTTAGGAATAACGTTCTAAAGCCAGAGCCACTCCGATATCTCGAACAATTCGGACTCCTACGTTATCAAAATAGGCCGCGTCAACTAACTCTGACGCAGCCTATTTTTCAATATTATAACAGGGAATCCCCTACCAGATCACGACGCGCTCAGCCTCGGGGCGGAACATCTTGTCGCCGTTCTTGATGCCGAAAGCCGTGAAGAACGGAGCAATATTGCGCAGGGTCACATTCACACGGTTTTTGCCGAGAGAGTGAACGTCGCCTGTGGTCAGCGACCGTATTTCTTCGGGACGTATGTTATTGGCCCAAAGATTGGCATAATTCATGTAGAACACCTGCAGAGGGTCATAGCCGTCGATCTTCGCAGCCTCGGAAGTGATGTCGACGCCTTTCTTCTTCTGGGCGTCGAGGAAGGCTGTCATGGCGATGCGCAGGCCGCCCTGGTCGGCAATATTCTCACCGAGGGTATATTGACCGTTGGCGTTGAGTCCGGGCAGCACTTCAACGGCGTTGAACTGCTCGACAAGACCCTGAGTCATCTTGGCAAACGCCTCGGAGTCTTCGGGAGTCCACCAGTTGACCATGTTTCCGTCGGAGTCGAAGTTGCGACCCTGGTCGTCAAATCCGTGGGTCATCTCATGACCGATCACCACGCCTATACCACCGTAGTTTTCGGCATCACTTGCCTGAGGATCAAAGAAAGGAGCCTGAAGGATACCTGCGGGAAACACGATCTCGTTGGCCATCGGATTGTAGTAGGCGTTGATCGTCTGAGGAGTCATGCCCCACTCTGTCTTGTCGACCGGCTTACCCCACTTTGCAAGTTCCTTGGCCTGATGCCACATGCTGACATTGTGCATGTTCTCATAGTATGAAAGTTTGGGATCGATGACCATAGTCGAGTAGTCCTCCCACTTGTCGGGATAACCGATCTTGACGGTGAAAGCATTGAGTTTCTTGATGGCGTTGAGTTTGGTATCATCGCTCATCCATTCGAGATTTATTATATGCTTGCCGAGAGCACGGCGGAGATTTTCGACGAGCTCGAGCATATACTGCTTAGATGACTCGGGGAAGTATTTCTCGACATAAAGTTGTCCAATGGCTTCGCCGAGAGCGCCTTCCGTAGCTCCGAGGGCTCGTTTCCAGCGGGGACGCTGCTGCTGCACACCACTGACGACCTTGCTGAATTCGAAAGCGGCATCGGTGAAATCGTCGCTGAGCTTACCGGCGGCCTGCGAGACATATTCCCACAGATAGTAATCCTTGATCTCGCGGTCGGTGAGCGAAGCCATGAGGTTATGACCCTGCTTGACGGTGTTGGGCGTCAGCACGATGACAACCGGAGGGGTGGCAATGCCCATTGTCTTTTCGAAATAGGTGTCCCAGTCGGTCTCGGGATAAGCCTGTTTGAGCTGCTCGAGAGTGAACGGATTGTACATCGCGGGGATATTTCGGCTTTCCTCGCGCGTCCAGGTCGAGTCGGCGATCGCAGTCTCGATCTTCATGACGTTTTTGCATATACGGCTGGCGTCCTTTTTAGAGTAGCCGGCGTTCATCATCTGTCTGACGATAAGTTTCTGATAGGCATCACGTACCTTCTTGTTTTCCTTGTCATTGAGGAGATAGTAGTCGCGGTCGCCCATACCGAGACCGGTGCCTGAGACATACATCGCATACTCGTTACTGTTGGCAAGATCGGGCGACGGTCCGGCGCTGAAGAAGGGGTTGCTGTAGTTCTTGTGCATCCACAGCAGCAGGTCGTTCATGCCTTCGCGGGGAGTTGTCTCGATCTTTCTGAGATCTGCGAGAATAGGCTTGGCGCCTTCGTTGTTGCGTCTAACGGAGTCGAGCGCCTGATTGTAGATCGTCGGACTCCTTCTGCCTGAAAACGTTGCGAATGCGTATTGCCATAGAGAAGCCCTCCA
>CAJUMI010000094.1:3834-9146 GCA_910587545.1 uncultured Muribaculaceae bacterium
CGTCGACACCATGAATGCAACCGTTCCCGGCTGAGGATTAGAGGCGGCAAGGTTGGTCACGATGTCGCGCACACGGTTCTGGCTTGAATCATTGAGGATGTTGAACTGTCCGTAGCGGGCATGTTCGGCCGTCAGCGGATTGGCATCCATCCATCCTTTGTTGACATGAAGATAGAAATCTTCAGAAGCCGGAGTAGACGGATCGAAATATCCGGGATTGAGGCTCTTGAGGTGTTCTTCGGCAGTTGCAGTCAGACCGAGCGCGGCGATCGCTAACGCCCCGATAAATAATTTTTTTGCATTCATCTCTATATATTTTGTTATTTTACCATCTCGAGGATGATATCTTTAACGGAATTGCCGAGTTTCTTGGCCTCGAATTCGGTGTGAGCCTCAGCGTAGACACGGATGATAGGTTCGGTATTCGACTTGCGCAGATGAACCCATGAATTCTCGAAATCGATCTTCACACCATCGATATCGGTGATTTGTTCATCTTTGAAGCGCTCCTTGACGGTCTCAAAAAGAGCATCGATGTCAAGCGATGGCGAAAGCTCGACTTTGGTCTTGAATATGGAATAATATGGATATTTGCGCCGCAACTCGCTGACCTTGCGCTCCGACTTGGCGAGCATTGTCAGAAACAGTGCTGCGCCAACCAGTGCATCACGGCCGTAATGTAGCGGCGGATAGATCACGCCGCCGTTGCCTTCGCCGCCGATGACCGCTCCCGTACGCTTCATCTCGGTGGTCACGTTGACCTCGCCGACAGCCGAAGCAGAGTAGGTGCAGCCGTGCTGGATCGTGATGTCACGCAGCGCGCGGCTCGAGCTGAGATTGCTGACTGTCGGGCCCGGAGTATGGGAGAGTACATAATCGGCTACGGAAACCAGAGTATTTTCCTCGCCGAACATGCGGCCGTCTTCCATAATGATAACGAGACGGTCGACATCAGGGTCGACCACCAGACCGAGGTCGGCATCGGAGTCACGCACAAGGCGCGAGATGTCGGTAAGGTTTTCGGGTATCGGCTCGGGCAAGTGGGCGAAACGGCCTGTCGGCACACAGTTGAGCTCGACAATGTTCGTCACACCGAGCGCGATAAGCAGTTCGGGGATCACAACACCGCCGACCGAGTTGACAGCATCGACGGCGACCTTGAAGTTGGCCTTTCTGATAGCATCGACATCCACGAGATCGAGGTCAAGGACCTGCTCGATATGACGACGGTTGTAAGTGGTGTTGACAAATTCGCGGCCGAGTTTGTCAACCGGCGCGAATGTATAGTCCTTGCTGTCGGCGATCTCCAGCACCCGCGCACCTTCTTCGGCGTTGAGAAACTCACCGTGCTCGTTGAGCATCTTCAGGGCGTTCCACTGGGCCGGATTATGAGATGCGGTCAGGATCAGGCCGCCGCAAGCCTCCT
Organism: uncultured Muribaculaceae bacterium; assembly: GCA_910587545.1. GTDB lineage: Bacteria > Bacteroidota > Bacteroidia > Bacteroidales > Muribaculaceae > CAG-873. The sequence goes on from CAJUMI010000094.1 coordinate 5,261, forward strand.
CGCCAACCACAGCCATTTCGGTTGTAGGCGTCGACGCGAGACCGATATTGACAACGTCGAAACCCATAGCCATAAGAGTGCCGACGACGATATCGCAGACCATGCCGCCTGAAATACGGGCATCTCGGCCGACGACCATCAGACGGTTGTTGCGGGTAGTGGTCTTGTCAATAAATTCGGCAAAAGCGGCCGTAAACCTCACTATGTCGATAGGCGTGAGAGCTTCACCGGGATGGGAGCCGATGGTGCCGCGGATACCTGATATTGATTTAATAAGTGTCATTAATTTGTTGTGATGAATATTGTAGTTATGTGGTAATGTATCTTAGATCTTGGGGCGATAGTAACGCAGTTTGAACAGGTATGGCTGGACGTCAGCCATCTCGGATGTGAAGCCATATTGCGACTTCACGATCAGGTTTACCTGACAATCGACAGGCAGATAGACCAGCGGCTGCTGTATGCCTGAGCCCCAGCGGGTCGAACTCTGGAGAGTGTAATTGCCGAAGCGGAACGATGTATTAGCCATGCTCATGTCGTCATCGTTGCCGCCGCCATAGCTGAACTCACCGTCATTGTAGAACTGGAGATTGTAACGGGTATATCGGAAATAGATCAGTTCGTCGTCCTTCACCTTGTTGCCGGGAGTTCCGGGATCTATGACCTGCATATAAAGGTCACCTTCCTCGTCAATTCTGTAGTAAGGAGCGTTCTCACCGGTCTCGAATACGGTGTCGGCCGGAATTTCATTGTACACAATGTTGTCGGCCAGATAATTGTTGACATAATGGTCTTCGCTCTCGAGCAGCTCGGCATAGGTTTTCCCGTCGTTACAAGATACGGACGCCAAAGTCACGATCGCGGCAAACATGGATATAACTATTTTACACTTCATAAATTAACTGTGTGATGTTATTCTTCTTTATTCTTATCTATATATTTTTCTTTATTCTCGGACAGCATTGACCTGAACAGAGCGGCACATTCGTCAAGAGTTCCCGGAAACTCTCCTCCGGCGGCATTGAGATGGCCGCCACCGCCGAAATGATCGTTGCAGAGCCTGTTGACAGGAAAGTCGCCAAGACTTCGCATCGAAACCTTGACATAGCCGTCTTCCTCGCGCAAAAATGCGGAATAGACAATGCCCGGAATAGCGAGAGGACGGTTGACCAAGCCTTCGGTATCGCCCTTGACGTAATGGAAGCGGTTGAGTTCGTCGCGAGTCAGACATATCAGGGCCGCATGCATGTCGGCGAACACTTCCATTCTCTCGAGGAGCGCATAGCTTGTCAATCTCAGACAGTTTTCGCTGACGGTATTGAGCAGACGGTTGTACAGTTCGACTTTATCAACGCCCTTTCTTACAAGCTCGGCCTCGATGATATAGGCGTCGGGATCATTGGCGTTGTAGGCGAAATTGCCGGTGTCGGTCATCATGCCTGCGAGCAGACACGAGGCTGTCTCTTTATCAATTAAATTGAACAATTCCAGCCGGCATAGCACCCTGAACAGCAGCATGCAAGTAGACGACATCTGCGGATAGGATATCACAGGATCGGCGAAGTCGCCTGGATGGAGATGATGGTCGATCATCACCTTATCGGCCTTGGAAGCCTCGACATAGGGGGCAAGACGGTCGATGCGCTTTAGCTCGTTAAAGTCCAGACAGATGATCAGATCAGCCCGGGCGAAAAGCGATGACGCAAAATCGGGATAACGCGAACCGACAATGACATCTTTCGCGCCGGGAAGAAACATGAGCTGCTGAAGCGGCTGATCAGGCACGATCACCGCCACGTCTTTGCCCATATTGGAGAGAACACGTGCGAACGCAAGCGAAGAACCCATCGCATCACCATCGGGCGACAGATGGGTGGTGATCACTATGCGGCGCGCCCCATCGATAAGGCGCGCGAGTTTTTTTATTTTTCTTTCGTCAAGTATTCGCGAAATCATTGCATGCGGAATTAACACGCAAAGATAACATGTTAATCGGTTTTCATGCAAAGATTGACGGTGCTTTGTAAAAAAATTAAATATATTTATGAAGTTAAAGCTGCATCAGGCCGTCTGTCGGCGAATTTCATCACACCAGGACTTGATACGTGCGTCGGTAATTTCGGGGTGATTGACCTCGTCGAGCACAAGGCCGACGAAGCTGCCGTCGCGCTCGGCCCTGGACTCGGTGAAATCGTAGCCCTCGGCATTGAAGCGCCCGATGAAATCGGCTCCGGTGCCCTGCATGGCGTCGTAGATCTCGCCGACAGCGTTACAGAAAGTGTCGCACATCGACTCGTCTCCGCAACCAAACAGAGCTATCTGTTTGCGTGTCAAATCGAGAGCCGACGCTCCGGCAAGGAAGTCATACCAACCACCCGCCACCTCACCCGCGCCCCAAGTGCTCGATCCGAGGATAAGCAAATCATAATCACCAAGCCGGTCGGGGGCTGTGTCGGCAACATCATGGATGTCTGCATCGGACACACCTAATTCTTTAGCTATACGGCGGGCAATATCTGCCGTCGTACCGGTTTCTGAACCATAAAATATACATGTCTTTGCCATAATGTCATTCATTTTCTTACAGAACACCATTCAGGGGTTTCTTGTTCGCCGGCGCGACTACGAAAAAAATGTAATAATGGCTAATACGCCGTTCCCCCGATATTTGTTGACGTCGGGGCGATGGCATCTTATGCCACAGACAACAGAAAATAAATATGACTGTGATGAAATCAGGATGAAGCGATAATTGCCAACCCAATCGCGCCCTTGCTATCGTGGACATTTGCACTCGAGGCAACCATAGTCAATCGAAATCCATTTGCGGCAAAATCCATATACGGCACGCCAATCTATGCCAATGAGTTACTAATGGTTAAAATCATATAACCTAACTGCGGCGCAATGTGTTGTGTGCTGACGTATAAAATCACCTTATCATCGCATCTCTCCATCTTCTTTTACATTGTTTTTCAGCCGTATAGCTACGACTACCCTCTTTCATCACAAGACAAAAGCCACTCTGATATATGCGTCCCGACGTTAACAAATACCGGAAAATAGAGTCTTAATCAGCACTCTGACATTCAAACTTATCAGACAATCGTCATGTTTGTCTATATAAACAAATATGATTTCACCATTTAAAACAACAACGCCATGACAACTAATGATTCCAGACGCATCCAAGCTCACCGTGAGAGCCAGGGTCTCCCGGTTCATGAAGAAGAAAAACTACTCGGAGCCTATAACGAACCTGCAACCGCCGGAGCGCCGGCGGGAGATCCCATAATCGCCAACTCATCCCGCGGCAACGTTCCTGCGGCTTTAAAATGTGGCATGACACTCATGCTCATTCTTGCCGTAGTGTCGGCCGTCGCTGTAGTAATAGGACTGCGCCACCATAAAGCCGACGCCCTACCTTACGACGATACGGCGATAGCCACTCCCGGAGGCAGCTTCGTGCTCGAAGGCAGCTATGCGCCTCAGTTTGTCGACGCACGTATGAAGGCCGACTATCAGCCACAGGCCGCCTCGACATCAACCGCGACAGCCGTAAGCTCGGACGGCCGCACACGCCTCGTGGCCATTAGCGATCCTTCGACTCGGATAGTCTATCTTTTCGAGGTCGACGATTCAGCCATCCCGGAGAACGCGACTCTTAACGAGTTTGCTCGCCACATCGCCGACTCCGGCGAAGATGTGACCGTCGTGGCTTATACCGATCCGACCGGTTCAGCCGCCCATAACCTCGACCTAAGCAAACGCCGGGCCGGTGCTCTGGGACGCTATCTGACATCCCACGGCGTCAACGCCGATCAAGTGACAACAATAGGCAAAGGCGTGAACGACATCTACGGTTCCAACGACCTCGACCAGATCG
>CAJUMI010000095.1 GCA_910587545.1 uncultured Muribaculaceae bacterium
CCACGCCGATGGTACTGCGAAAGTGGGAGAGTAGGTAACCGCCCCCTCTACGAGCCGGATGACAACCCTGTCACCCGGCTCTTTTTTTAACTGTCTCTTTTATGAATAAGGCACTCAACACGAAGGTTCTCGCTTTGATTTTGGCGTTGCTGATCTCGGTCCCGTCATATGCTCTCTCTGGTAAGTGGAGTGGTGACCTTGTCGTCGGTCAGATGAAACTCAAATTAGTATTCAATTTCTCCGAGGGACGTGACGGCGCCACGCATTGCTCTCTCGGCTCCCCCTCTCAGGGCGCGACTGATATACCGACGGAGTTAACTTTGTGCACGTCCGATAGTATATCGCTTACGTGTGCGTCAATCGGTGCCGTTTATTCAGGCCGAATTTCAGGACAATCGATCACCGGCGTTTTCAGCCAGCGCGGCTATTCGTTCCCATTGGAACTGAAGCCTCAACTCAGCCTTTGCGATCGTCGCCCCCAGACGCCTGTGCCCCCATTCCCCTATGTCATGGCGGACACGGCTTTCGCAGCCTCTGATGGCGCGGTAATGAGTGCCACGCTGACTATGCCTGTGGGCGAAGACAGCCGTAAGATCCCGTTTGTTGTGATGGTTACCGGTAGCGGTCCCCAGAATCGCGACGAAGAGCTATATGATCATCGGCCTTTTGCAGTCATTGCCGATTACCTTGCCCGCAACGGCATCGGCTCGCTGAGATATGACGACCGTGGCACCGGCCGTTCTACCGGCAACTTTCTGACTGCTACGACAGAAACGTTTAAGGATGATGCACGTAGTGGCATATCATTGCTGCGCGAACTCCCGCAGGCAGGAAAGATCGGAGTTTTAGGCCACTCCGAAGGCGGCACGATCGCTTTTATGCTTGGCGCTGACGGATCGGCCGATTTCATCGTATCGCTGGCCGGCATGGCTTTGACCGGCAAAGAAGCGTTGATGAAGCAGAACAGCCATGCACTCGATCTCGCCGGCATCAGTGGCGCAGAAAAAGAGAACAATCTCAAATTCATAGGGCTTGTGTTTGATGCCATAGCCGAGCAGAACCGCAACCACATCTCCCGACCGATAGACGTGGACTCTATCGTCTGCACCTCGGGTTTGTCCGTGGATCCTCAGATTATTGCGTCGGTCAAAATGACTCAGCGGACGTTGCGCACCCCCTGGTTTGATGCTTTCATAAATTTAGATCCGAGAGACTTTCTGTCGGCCGTGAAATGTCCTGTCCTTGCACTCAATGGCGACAATGACACACAGGTCGACGGCCGGGCTAATCTCGCCCAAGTCAAGGAGTGTGTTCCACAAGCTGATGTCCGTTTGCTCCCGGCCTTAAACCATCTGATGCAGCATTCGGTCAGCGGCGAGACCGGCGAGTATTATGAAATCCGTGAGACTATTTCTCCGGAAGTTCTTGCTATTATTTCCGATTTCATCAACAGCCTCACTGACGCCGATTAGCTGACGGTCTATTCTATTTCATAATTGCTGAGCTTGCTCCCGATTGTTCTCCGACTTCGTTGTCTTGCTGTACTTTTTTACCATAGCCGAATGCATAAGTGACTGTCGCGTTGAACCGTGGATGCGAGTTTGTGCCGATGCTTTCTTTATATCCCGTGTATATCGCTGATAAATTGAGCGTCATCAGCGTTGATGTCATAATGCTTGTTTAGTTCGGATCCCATATTTCGCAAAGTTACGAATTATATTGGGTCTCAGAACTATTATCCGGGCAAGCTGATAATGTCTTGTAGCACAGGCAGGCATTTGAAGTGCGATGAGCCATGAGGCTGCCGGGAAGGGCGTTTCAGTTACCGGAATTGTTGTTATGCATGGCTTTCATGGGGCATGATCTGATGCATTTACCACACTCGATACATTTATCGTGATCGATTGTCGGGTAGCCGTCAGCTCCCTGTGTTATTGCCCCGACGGGGCATATTCTGATCAGAGGGCATACGTGATCGTGAGGGCAGAGGTTTCGGTTGACTGCTATCATAGAGATTTGTTTTGAGGTTTGATTTCCATTATTTTAAGCGGACATGATGCGACGCATTTACCGCATTTTATGCAGTCGGCATGAAGGTATCCGCTTGCATTGCCGCGACTGTCAAAGGGCGTTATCTGCATCGGGCAGACCCTGGCACAGCTCTTGCATTTCATCCGGCATGATGAGTCGACAGTTACACTTGTAAATGCCTTGGGGAACGGCGATTTCTTAGGTGTGACCAGGGCCGAAAGTGTGCCCATCGGGCAGAACGAGCACCATGTGCGGGGTGCGAAGACAAACGACAGAATGATGCCGACTATGGTCGTTATGAATATAATGTTCCAGAACACCCGTCCCATCGCGTTCCAGTCGCCCCATGCAAAATGCATCTGTACTCCGAATACGGTAAATATAAACAGAACCATAAACGTTCTGAACCCCTTCGTCCTGACAAAAGCCGGAATCGGACGGTGAGGCGAATATTTTGCAAGCAGACGGTCATACATGTTTCCGCGGGGGCATGCGTTGCCGCACCACCAACGCCCCCGGCTAACGGCAAAAGCCACCGGCGCGATCATGCAGATGAGCGCGAGCAAACCAATTACCGGATAGAAAAATCCCGCTAAAAGATAGGCTAACAGGATCAGGTGGAGATTGTAACCCTTGGTCGGAAAGTATTTGTGAAATCTGTTTTGCTTCATAATTTTATTTGTTTATGTTGCAAAGTTACCGTCCGTACGATAAACAAACAACATATTTTGATTATCTTTGCATAGAATTTATCTATCATGACATTACAGCAGCTTAGATATATCGTGGCGATTGACCGTTCGCGCAGCTTCGCCGGAGCCGCGGCCGAACTTGGGGTGACCCAGCCGACGCTGAGTGCGTTGCTTGTGAAGCTGGAAGGCGAACTCGGCGTGCGCATCTTCGAGCGTAGTAACAGAAGTGTCCGTCCGACCGCGATCGGAGAGCGGATTTTAGCGCAGGCCGAGAAAATACTCGGCGACGTCGATCGGATAACTGAGACTGTAGTCGAACAGAGACAAGGCCTGGGCGGAGCGGTCTCGATCGGCATCGGCCCTACCATCGCTCCATATCTTGTGCCGTGGTTCATAAGAAAGTTCACTGCATCTTATCCTGCCGTCAGGCTGATTGTCAATGAAATGAGGGGCGACGGTATAATCGACTCTCTGAGGCGCGACAAAATCGATATCGGCATAGCGATCAGCGGCAGCGCGTCGCCCGACGTTGATGAAATACCGTTCTACGACGAAGCCTTTTATGTCTACATGTCGGATGATTGTCTTCTTAATCAGTCGGTTTTCAATCCCGCTGATCTTGATCATGAGAATATGTGGATCATGAAAGAGTCGCAGTGTATGCGCGAGAGCGCGTTCAGTTTCTGCAAGGCGAGGAGCATCGGCCGGCATATTTATGAGGCCGGAAGCATAGAGACGCTTATCCGCATCGTCGACATCAACGGCGGATTTACGATCATCCCCGAGATGCACTTGCCGATGCTCACCGAAGAGCAGCGTAAAAATGTCAGACCGATAGACGGCCGGTATGTGTCCGGGCGTCGTGTGTCGATATATATCCGCAAGGATTTCGTGCGCCACAAGATGCTCAAAGCCGTGGTCGACACCTTCCTCGGCATCATTCCCCGCAAGATGATCTCCCCCGCCTTAACCGACTGCATATCCTGATTTTCAATCCGCCCGTTATCCCGCAAAAGCGAGGATAATCGCCCGTTCAAACTCACGATACAGCCTCTCGGCATTAAAACTCTAACAGACTCCAATTAGATACGTTCAGCCTCATCGGCTTGCTATGTCTCTCCCGTCAATAGAATTTTTTGCCGAGTCACCACGTCTAAATAATCTTTAAACAACAATTAGATTGAGGTTATTAAATGAATAATAGTTACGTTTCAACATTGCGCCATTAGAAAATACCGTACTATTTCTTATATCTACTCCGTGTTGCGCATGAATGTGCCCGAAAAGATGCGCTTTGAGTTTATGGATAGCGGAAAGTCTTGAGAGAAGTTCTTCCGAACCATAGTGGAATCCATCGTCATAGTCAAGTATGCCAAATGGTGGAGAGTGTGTTATAAGCACGTCGATGTTGTCAGGAATTTGAGAGTAATTATGACTTTGGCGATCTGTAATGCAATCTTCCATAAACATCGGAACACCATAGAAACTCACTCCTTCAATCTCAATTCCGGAATTGCAAAGATAATGTATATACCCATCAAGGCCATCAATGTTTACTCCATAGAGACAAGCGTCATGGTTGCCGGAAATGAAAATTTTGTGACGGTATGGCAAATCGCAGAACCAATTCATAAAGTCAATTGCCTCTTGTTCGCTGCCGCCCATGGTGAAGTCGCCGGAATGGACTATTACATCCGTCTCGGGCATATGCGTAAGGGATGGATAAGTGCCATGTGTGTCTGAGATATGCAGTATCTTCATCGATATATATTTTATCGAGGCAAAAATAGTGTATATCTGTCTCATTTCACGAATCACGATAAAAATTCAGCACAAAAAATATGATGTCACACAAACTGAGACACATGCGATTTAATTTTGCGACATAAAACCAAGACTATATGATAACGATCAAAGGATACGATGTAAAAATTTTCACAGGTAACATAGAGGATAATGTGAGGGGCACAAAACGGAGCGTTGCATTTGATGCGGAAAGGTAAAATGTTGAATTTATCGACTTTAATTGGTCGAAAAGGCTATAAAAGTTAACACCCAAAAGTTTACATAGGTTTAATTTTGGTTTACATAATAGGCCAAAAAGTTTATATTCGGCTTATTCTAATATACTGTTGTCTTTGCTTTTAGTTTGCGCTTAGGGCTGAAATGGGTATGTAAAGGCGAGTAAAGGCGCGACGCAATATGTAAAGTATGCGATTCGCCGAAAAGTACTATAACGCGATTCGAACGTTTTGTAAAAGCGGAAAATACGAAATATTAAAATTACTCGCGAAATTTTGAAAAGCGGAAACATAAAATGTTAATAACAAAATTGCAATATTCTCATTATTAAACAATTGAATTTGTGTAACATTTCGTTTTATGTTAAAAGCGGAATTAGATTGCTTTTTTTTAGATAAAATGGACACTGGGTCGCCTTTGGATTTTTATCAATTGGTCAAAAGGTCGGATTTTAGTATTTCGATTAATTGATCAATTATCTTAAGTTTTGGACTATTCGGATTGCATAGATGGAGCAACTCTGAAAATTTTATAAGTTCTTTTTCTAGATCGGCGAGATAATCGCTTTTCATAAATTCAGAATAAGCGCGCCTAATTTCATTGATATTGTTTTTCTTCTCAAAATTGCGGATTGTTCGGTCTGATACGTCAAACCATTCCGCTAATTGTGCTTGTGTTTTCATGCCGCATGAAATTGCCTTGAAATAATTGGTAATGGTTAGGTTGTATTCGGTAGCAGCCATACTTCGTATAACCTCGCCAACATATTGATATGAGCATTTAAGCTGCTTTGATATTTGAGCAGAAGTCAAGCCTTTTGCGTGAAGCCTTAATATGTCTTTTTGAAGTCGAGTCATTATGAGTGATGGTTATAAAGCCGCCCGAAGGTGAGACGTTGTTGCATCGGGCGGCTTGGGGATAAGTGAGAAAAATGTGCTTATTTGTGAGTTTCGGCCATTACAACCGGTTTGTAGGTGATCGGGGCGGTCAACTCGCCGTCAACGAAAGAATATACACGGCTTTGCCATTTTGCTGCCTTGTCGCCGCTGCGCAGCCCTTTATCGATGCCCACCACTGTTTCGTCAAACATGCCGCGATGAGAGATAAGAGTTACCATTTGCGCATTTTGTCCGTTGCTAAGAACGATGTCCGTTACAATGACGCTGTGAAAACGCCCGCTCAGTAGTTCGGCTACTGATTGTTCGCCTGTTAAAAGGTTCATAACACAAGTAATTTAGGAAGTTAAATAAAAAGCAGCCCTTAGGTGTCCTACGCTTACTTGTGTAAAAGCGCCGGGGCGTTTCCGCGCTCCGCACCATAGGCCGCAAATATCTTTTGGGAAATTTGTCTAATGAGTTCATAACACAAGTTTTTTAGGATACCACAAAAGTAATCCATTTATTTGACATACCAAAATTTCGAGGGCAAAAATAATAAGTGTGCAAGGCTTTCATACAAAAAGTGTGCAACCATTGCATAGAAGTGTGCAATCATTGCACACTTTTTAGGAAGTTTCAGCAATAGCGCATAATTTTGAGCCATAAAACATTAAACACCGCAAAATATGGCAAACAACAAATTCACCGTGTCGGATGAGACGCTAAACAGTTACGGCAGCGTTATTCTCACTTCCGGCATCAATATTGCCCGGTTTCAGCGCAACCCGATAATGCTATATATGCACGACCGGGACAAAGGCGTTATCGGGCGTTGGGAGAATATCGCCAAGGAGGGCGACAAGCTGACCGCCGTAGCTGTCTTTGATGACGCTACGGAACTGGGCGCAAAAGTAAAGCACCAAGTCGAAAGCGGCTTTTTACGCAGTGCCTCGATAGGTATCGAGAACTGCAAGTGCGAGACAATCAACGGCATTCAGACCATTGTCGAATGTGATTTGATTGAAATCTCAATCGTTGACGTTCCGGCAAACGAGAACGCCGTGAAGCTGTTCAAAAAGGGTTGGAAGCCCGTTAAAACGCTGTCGGAACTTAAGAAGGACGCAAGCGCAGGGGCTGACGATGATGCAGACACGCTCAGGGCGCGCATAATTGACGTTTTAGGGCTTTCGGAGACAGTGACCGACAAAGATATTATCGAGCATGTAAAAACGCTGCTAAACGAGCCTACAAGCGTTGAAAAGGAAGTCGAGGAAGCAATCAACAACGGATTGATTTCGGCAAGCGACCGCAAAAGCTTCATGGCGATGGCGAAAGGCAACATCAAGGCATTTCGAGGCTATTGCAAAGGCCGTAAAGAAACACAAAAGGCTGAAATAGAGCGATTGTTGGACCAAAACCAAAACAAGGTCATGCCGATGGAGCGCGGCACGTTCCGGCATATCGGCGAACGTTTGGGCGTTGAGGTTCTGCGCGGTGTGCTTGATAGCATGATTAACCCGGTTCGGCTGTCTCAGGCAATCAGTCTGCAGGAAGACAAAAGCCGATGGACGCTTGAAATGTACCGCAAATTTGCCCCGGAGGAACTGCGAGACAATCCTACACTTTACAAGCACCTGGTCGAGCATGAGCGCGGACACGGCGCGGGTGTCAAAGATTTGGACTACTACCGCCGGAACGAGCCGGAATATCTTGCAGCACACCCCGATTTATACGCACAACTTATTGAAAACGAACAAAAACGCAAATAAAAGAAATGGCACTAAACAAAGAAGTTTGGTTAAACCAAATTAAAGAGGGATTTTATCCCGATGACAGTTTCTTGCAGAAACTTGTCAACTATGATGGCTTTGTGGAAAATGATAAAATCCACATAGCGTCCGCAGGCATAGACCCGAAAGTGTTGATTAACAACACGACATACCCTATAACCGTTGTAGGTCGCGAGGACGAGGACAACGAGATAACACTTGACAAATTCGAGACTGAAAACACCATTGTACGCCGTCCTGATGCGATCGAATATAGCTACGACAAACTTGAAAGCGTTATCCGTCAGCACCGCAGCACATTACGCAAGGCAGTGACGATGAAAGCAACACACGCTATCGCGCCACAGTCGGACACGTTCGATACTCCGCTTGTTGTTACCACCGGGGAACTTGTCGGCAACCGACACCGCCTCACATTTGCCGACATTCTCGCCCTCAAGGAGCGTTTTGATGACGCGGATGTACCGATGGATCGCCGTTATCTTGTCTTGCACCCGAAGCACGTTTCTGACCTGCTGCTTGAGGACTTGAAGATATTTAAAGACCTGACCAACATGGCGAACGGCGAGCCGATGAAATTCGCCGGATTCGGGTGTTTCTCCTGCTCGACAATGCCGACATACACAACCAATGACGAAGGCGCATTAGTCAAGGTTGCATATAACACAGAAGCTACAACACGCTTTGCAAGCGTGGCATTTTATGCCGATGAGGTGTTCAAGGCCGATGGCGAAATGTATATGTACGCCACCTATGATGACCCCAAGGAACGCGCAACAATCGTTGGTTTTGACAAACGTTCCATTGTTCTGCCAATCCGAGGCAAGGGCATAGGTGCGATTGTCAGTGCCGAGAAAAACGTATAATCCACAGTAATGTACACTATTGACTAATAAACGCTATGCCGAAAGCAACACCAAAAGCCAATTCTTATGCCGCAAGGATCAAGGCTGTAAATGAGATATATGACCGACACGCCAAAAGCGGTGTAAGCAATCGAGACATTTGGCGGCGTTACATCTATCCTCAATTCGGCATAGCGGAGCGGACATTATACAATTATTTGAAGTAGTCAAGACTTAATCTGACAATCACGGATAAAAACATTACCTT
>CAJUMI010000096.1 GCA_910587545.1 uncultured Muribaculaceae bacterium
TCTCTTGTTTTATTTGATACACAAAGATACTACGAATTTTCGTATTAAACAAATTATTCAACGAAAAAGATTATAAAACTGTAAAAAAAAGATGGGGGGGGGAGAAACAAGAGGGGGGAAAGCGTTAAAGGCTCACGGACAGGAAGATCGCATGGACGGGATTAGCGTTTTTCGGTAAAAAATTGACGAAGTCACGGGACTCAGGCCTTAAACTCCTTGGCAAATAAGGGTTTAAGGTCTGAAAAATCCGCTTTTGGAGCGGATATGACGAAGGGCACCCCAGCACTGCCCTACGCAAAAGAACTCATTACCGCAAACAAAAAAAGCGGAATATGTAGGGGCATACTCCGCAAAAATGACAAAAAAAATCGGGAAAAATCGTTTGGTAATTACCGCTCCGCGCGCGTCAGAATGACGAAGTGACAGACACCATTGAGGTTGATCGCGGATGGGTCTCGCAACCGATGCAGACGGTATCGAAAGCGTCAGAACCGTCGGTGCGCGACTCGAGAGTGTTTTCCTCGCTCTCGGCATGTTTTTCGGCACGCTTGTCCTTATGCCCGTTATAGACTCCTGCGGTCTGGATGGAGATCAAAAGATCCTCGTTGTTCTCGCGGTTGATCATAGGCACGAGACGAGCGCGTCCGGCAAACATGCGATTGATCAGGAGATGCTTTTGGAAATGCTCCATAGGCCTGCCCAGATCGATCTCGGTGACAGACCATCCTCGTGACCGGAAAGCCTTGACGATCACGCGCTGAAAGGTGTAGTCGGGACTGACAGCGTAAGCGCCCTGCTTGGCAGTAGAGTCGAAATAAAAGATCACCCGACGATTGCGGTGATGCCGGTAGTACTTGCAGAAGTCATCGACAAGCTCATCGAGCTTACGTTCGAACTTCACAAAGAAAGATTTAAGGATCAGCAGTTTGCGATCCTGCGGCTGAGCGGCGACGAGCCAGTTGATATTGGCATTGTAGTCAAAGCCGATACAAATAGGCTGCATCGGATCGACATCGGCATCCATCAGCGAGGATTCCTCTTTAAGTTTATCGAAGTCATACTCTAGGTTATCGAGATGCGAAAAATTGGTCGCTGAATACTTGTGGGCTTCGGTCATGGATGAATAGAAACCGTCGCGAGCGATACCTATACGCTTGCACAGTACGGAAGTCTGAAAGGTCAGAGGCGGCAGATCTCTCTTGAGCTGCTTAATGAATGCCTCGCCGAGAACAACAAGATTGTCGATTGTCGATACCTCGCGATAGTCGACAGCGATCGAGCGCAACCGGCAGAGCTGAGTGTGCAGTCGCCGGAGTTCTTTCTTGAGATATTCGGGCGGCATCACACCCCTGGAACGCATGTCGATGACACGGCGCTCGATATGATTGATCTCGGCCACAAGAGCGCGAATCAGGCCTATCACTTCAGGATCGCATTTTTTGTCGTAGTCCAGGAACCAAGAACCTTTTTTGGTCACCGGCATATCTGACGTGATCAATGTCGAGTGATGGAAAAAGTGCTTGCCAAAATACTGACGGTTACCGCGCAGCGCCGGCAATGTCTCATCTTTCAGCTGATCGTAATCGATGAATTTCGCTTCGTCGATATCAAGCGCGTCGAAAGAATGAGAATTCGAAGTGCCGGATCGATCCTGAGAGATAATAAATCCGATGGATCCGTTGCAGAACGACAAAACGTTCTCGTAATTTGAGACCGGGAAAATAGGATCTTTCCAACCCCAGGCTTTAGGGGGCTTGATACCTATCGCCCAATGATAGTTGCGACGTAGCCCCCAGCGCTCCCAATGGACGAGCATAGAGGGCAGAGTGTTGGTAAGTGCGCGTTTGATGTTGGCCGAAACAAAACCCGTGATCGATCCGGGCATGCGTTCAAAATTGCGTTTGTTAAAAAGGGCGTGAACCATGCCTTTGCCAAAAGCTCGGCCGGCACAAAGGACTGTAGTACGCGCCTGAACTATCTCGGCGATGTCGCGCTGGACATCATTCAGATATACCGCCTGTGTCTGTAGCTGCCGTGACATTGCCGGGAACAGGTTTAAACAAATCATCAAGCCGGGCATCGATTTCCTCGAAACTGACATCTTCGGTATCGGCCACCCAATATATTTCTTTCATCTTGGCGATGTGTTTCCTGAAATCAGGCATACGCTCAAGACCGATAACCGCCGGATCGTCGGTAAACTGAAGACGTGTCGGAACAAGCGTATCAAGAACATTCGCGCGCTCATCCTCTTCATGAAGACGATGTATCTTTGCAAGCTGAGCGGCGGCAGCCACCATATTGCGGGCATCATTTGCGTCATCAGCCTTTTTATAGGCGCGCTCGAGCATAACAGTGGTACGATACCGCATATAATCCTTTGTCGGCTTTTGAAGATCGCCCAGCAGAATCTTTATCAGCTTGAGATCGTCGCGGGCCGTAGTGTCGCCAATACCATACCGCGCACGCAACTCCGCGACTATATCACGATCGCGCTTGGCCGGAAAGTTGAGCCAATAATTATAGATATCGCGGAGCCGTAGCAGATGATTAATTGTTGTCGCAGGAACTCCAGCTGCTGCCATCCGGTCGACATCAGCAAAAAGATATTGCCTGGCACTGTCAAGAATAGAAGGTAACGCCATAATCAAAAATCCTCATCGATAGTCATGTCGCGGATGTAACTGCCGGTGAGCTGCACGGCGAGCGGAGATCCCACGCGGGCGAACTCGAGCTCTTGTCGGCGAAGCATAAGCGCGGTCCCTGCTTTCGCCTTTAAATAAGCTTTTCTCAAAGGCGAGGATTTGACGGAGAGTTCGGTGCGCAACAAATCGGGATCAATATCGAGCAACGCCGCAATCTCAGATGGCGGCGTAAGATCTGCAGCATACTCGGCGACACGATCAATTATTTCTTGAGTAAACAATAAGCTCATCGATAGATATAGAATTGGCGGCCAAAGCATCAAAGCCGAGGCGCAGTTTAGAGACAGTGAGAGGGTCGGATGTTATGATTCCGGCCTCGAAACGGTTGCCACGTGTCTGTTTCTGTGAAGTAACGACTGCCACAGTGTGGTTGTCGTTAAACAGGATCAGAACCTTGGAGTGGTTTTCGCAAAGGCAAACATGATCAAAAACCGACTTGTTGAAATGATAGAGGCTGACGGTCTTACGAGCGGCACGGAGATCGCAAAACATACGGCAGGTCAATATGCGGCCGGAACGCTTGAGCCTGAACAGTCGGCGAAGGAATTCCTCGCCGGTTGAGAAGGTCGAGATTTGCAAGTGTGCCGGACCTGTCTGTTCCAAGACCCATTCGATAACGTCAGCGAGCTGCATGCTGTTGGAGAAGTAAGGTTGAATACCGTACTTCTCCAAGGGCATAAGGTTATCGAATTCAGCTGAAGGCATTTATTGGAAAGATATGCCTAACGCCTGTAATTTTTGCTTCGTGGACTCGGACACGTCTGATCCCGAAGATAAAATCACATCAACGGCCGATTGAATTTTAGAAATGAGATCAAGACGTTTGGGGTCGTCCGGATCAAGGTCTGACACACGCTTGACATATGTCGAAATGCGTTTACGAGCCGCGCCGACTGCCTTGACGACATTGTCGGTTGAGTCTGTCAGCTCGGCAGGTGCAACAGGGTCACCGGCTTCGGGGCTGTCTGCGTCGGCAGGTGCCACGAATGAGTCGTAGCGTTCGAAATTGGCGCGGTAAGACTTGTCAGCCTCGTCAAGAATACAAAGTTTTTCATAGCGGTCACACGGCTTTTCATCGGCCATTGCCTTGAGTTCGTTGAACAGGAGTACAATGCGCCGATAAAGTTGACCATTAGTGTCCCAAAGAGCACGAATGTCTGCCGGAAGGCTGTCATGATCCGGGCGCTTGCCCTTTGCGACCTGCGCATCGGGCAATTCATCATCCGATGAGATTGTCGGGTGCGCCAAACTTTTTTCGACTCGGGGCATAACTTCGCGCTCGAGCTTTGCCGCATCGGCCGCCGTAGCCGCATCAAGTCGCATACGAAGAAACTTACGAAGTTCATAGACCAGTTTAGCCATGAATTTATCAGGGCGACGCAAGATTGAATTGTAGAGCGCTCGATTTCGATTGAGCGAAAGCATCAGATCTGCGCCGGCTCTGACGTCACGATCGGCCTCGGGTGTGTTGAGCCAGTCTGCGATTTGTTGAGTGAGTTTATTGTCTAATTTATGCATCGATATAAGAATTAAGGCGCAACCGCGCAAACTTCATGCGACGGTTGCGCCCGGGTTAAACAAGAGCCATGACGGATCAGGCGCCCGTCACCTCAATGGTGCCGGTAGCGCAATCGACAGTTCCGTCTTCGGTTTTAAGTTTGCCTGTATAAAAAGGCGCCGGACAGATATCGGTAGTCGATATCTCGATAGTCGTACCGGACTCGTCTGTGACTGCCATGCCCGAATCCTGAGAAGGATTGACATTGGTATCAAACATCTCGTTACCGATCACACGAAACTTTCCGTCTCGCTGGCGCACAATGAAGATCATATCATCGGCATTGGCGACACGACAGAAACCGGCAGCAGCCTCATTGTTTCCGGCATACTTGAGAGTTGCAGAAACGACGAATGACTTTGACGGTTTTTCGCCTTGAGACGTAGATGTCTGGTTTGATTTGGAATCGAGGATGTCGATCTTGTGAAAGACGGCATCAGCGGCGAGGCCGAAATCTCCTTTATAAACCGCCATGGTCGACATGGTCGCTCCCTCATCTCCGAAAGCCGGAAGTTTCGGATATGAGACGATCTGAGACTTCGATATACAGTATGCCTCGGGGCGAAGTCCCGGCAGAACTGTCTCACCTTTGCAATGCTCGAGAGATTCATATATCGAGACAGCAGCGCATTGTTTTTTGCTCATAAGAATAGTATTTGACCGGTTAATAATTATTCACCACCTTGGTCACCCTGTTCGGGAGCCTTCTCTGACGCAAGTTTTCCGACAAGCAGACGGGAAGGATCCACAGACTCGAAGTCGAAACCGAAGAAAAGCGTAGCAATGAATGAGAGAACAAAAGGATGATGTTTTTCGACGAGTATCGTCTCGACGTCGCCCATCTGATCTGTTCCGATCAGCATATTGTTGCGATGGGCGAGATGGATGTAAGGCGAAGCGGCTTTTCCGACAAAAGGAACGAAGCGGATATTCGGGAAGCCTTCGACAACCATTTGATTGAACTTGTCATAAATAGGTGTATGGCCGGTTGTCGCCTTGTAGTCATCACGATAAGCGTACAGGATCGAACGCGGGATATAGAGGTTCAGACCGTCGGCCCGGGAATCTGTGCCGTCTTCACATTCGAGCAGTTCGTCGCTTGCCGCGCGGCAGAAAGCCACGATAAGATCAACGGCGTTGGTAGAATCTATCTCGTCAGAGAACTCAAACAGGTTGCCGAGCGAAGCAGCGATATTTCCGGATGTGATCTCGGTAGATGTCACTGTATCAACGCCGTTAAAAAGATTTTTGGTTTTGGTGCCCTTGGCATTGCGGACTGCATCAAAAAGATGCAACAGAAGCCCTCGGCCGATCTTAGAGGCCATAAGAGACAAGACCTGCAGGGTAATGGGGACGGTCTGGAGCCCCTCGCCTTTGACGATCGATGAGCCGTAGATCGACTGGTAGACCGAATTGGGATCGAACTCCTTGACGACACTGCCGAAGTAAGTGTACAGAGTGCGGCCTGAGACATTCACATCATCACGTTCGACGCGATAAGGATCATACGGGCCGAGCTCGATCTCGCCGTTAAGCTTGCCGACTGTTTCTCCGTAACGGATGCCTGTGCGGATTGAAAAATAGTTGAGAGCCGGACCTAAAGCCAGAATAGGCAGTTTCAGGAGCTCCTTGCGGTTTCGGTGAGCTGACTTGGCAAGATCTTCAGGAGTGATGACCACCTTGCCGGCCGGATTTGTAGCATCTGCCATTAGAGTGAATGTTTTATAGTGTTAAACAAATTGTGAGCTGAGAGATCTGACTGTTCTCCGGTCGAGTCCTCGATCTCGGAAGTCTCGTCGCCCGGGGCATCGGCCAGGTTTTTCACCTGATCTTTAAGTTTGGTGATTTCATCGGCCTTCAAGGCGACGGCATCGGTTTTTTCCTTGAGAGACTGCTCAAGTTCGGCGATGCGATTGTTGATTTTCTCGAAATTCTCGGCCGTGACAGCAACATAACCGTCCTTGTCGACCTGAATGGCGTCGAGCTTCAGCAGAGCCTCGACTGTTGTAAACTTATATTCTTTCATAAATGGGAATATTAATGAATTTGTTTTCTGCGAAACGGTTACAACTCCGCTACCTGCCGGGACAAGGGAACTGTGGAATTCCTGAACGGAGAAACGGTCGGGTGTAAGACCGTCGGTTGAAACACCAAGAGCATTGAGTTTGTCCAAAGTAGCCGGCGAGAGATCGAGTTTATGATCGGCGACAGTATCTTCGGAAATTTCATCGACAAATCCGAAATCGCGAGCTTCTTCAGGAGTCATCCATCCGCCTTGCTTCAGAACAGGCAGAATGTCGGATACTTTCTTTTTACACTTGTCGGCATAGATATTTGCGATAACAAGATCGATACGCTCGTTATCCTTCTTGTTTTGCTCAAGATCCTCTATGAGTTTTTGGATCTGATCGGCATTATAAGATCCCCAGATGTCAAGATAGTTTGAACATTTATGGATCATGAATGCCGAGGCCTTTGTCATGATGACACGCGTGGCGCCCATTGCGATAATAGTACCGGCCGAAGCAACAAGGCCTGTAAGATAGACTGTGACATCGCCATGATCCCGGAACTGTTGCATTATATCGAAGCCATGATCGACACTGCCGCCAGGCGATGAAATAAGGACATCGACATGCTTGCCTTCGTATTGCTTGAGAGCATTGCGGACATATTGTTTTGAATATGCCCACGGGCCGATAAAAGAATCAATGATTATCTGATACTTCATAAAATCAAGTTATTTAACGCAAATGTAAATGCGTAATAACTTGACAAAAAAGACGCTAAGACAGCAACAAAGCGCGGGTGAGTCCGAAAATATCCGAGTATTCCACTGAAAGATCATAGGCGACAGGTTCGGATGGGCGGTCAGGCATCGTAACCGATGAATTTATACGCGGATATGGTTTTGTATTGTTTCCAATGATATATTTGTCGCCGTTGGTTGTAGTCAAGATGAACACAAGGAAGCGATTATCTGTTTTGAACGGTTCCGACAGCCGCGCGCTAAGTGCTGTAGCCCACAGGCGGCTTTTATTCTCTATAGATGAAGAGACCACACATTTTGCGAGGCCTACAAGCGGCAGATCTGTCAGATCAGTCCCGACAGTTACGACAGCCATGTCTCTCAAGATTCTGACGCAATCAATCACATCGGAAACGTCGGCGACCGAAACGGATTTTATATATATAATTTTTTGTGGCATGTTGTGCGTGTTTGTGTTAAGTTGAGCAGAATGGTTTGAAAATCCGCAAATCAGCCCTGACTATGGCTATGATTTTAGTGAACAATTTTTGAGTTTTATGCCACGTTTCGCATACTCTTTACGTATCCGATAGAAACACTGCCGCACGGTCTCGATTCGGTCGACCCCTATGCCGTTCATTTCACACCAAGCCGCGATCAGGCTGTTCAGCTTGACCGGAGTGCCGACCAGTGGAGTTATATCAGACCAGAGGTGCCGCAGGAAAAGATCTTTTATAGCCTCGACAACGGCAGCCCTGCCTCGCTCTCCAATATAATTGTATGTTTCCGGGGGCTTGGCGATAGAATCTGGGATGACTATCGCTATAGACTCGTCATCTCCACAATCGACGGGAACGCCATCGGGGCGCTTGGATATGTAGGTTCGGATAATTGCATTCTGCGGCGAACCATAAGGAAACGTCACAGGTGTTCCCAATCGGGCGGTCAACCATTCTGACAAATACTTCGGAAGTCTGATATAAAACACATATTTACTCATACATAATTATTTAGATATGCAAAAATAAGAAAATTAGGAATTTTAACCTACTAAATCAAGTAGATTTATCTACAAAATAATAACACATATTTTGCAGTCTACACAATCTACACTTTCTACACTTTGTTCATATTTAGATACTCTGTTGAAAATCAATGAATTTAGCATTACAATCCAAAGACATCAAGGTCAAAAAAACGTAGAATCCTAGTCTACAATGTAGATTCTTTCTACAAAAAACTGAATTTGTAGATTTTTGTAGATAAATGTTTAACGTATGTAGATAACTTAATTTGCTGATTTATAAAATTGTAGATTGTGTAGATTGTGTAGATTTAGAAATAGGCTCCTCTTTTTTCTAAAATTCGTCGTCAAAAGAACGAATCGCAAGAGAAAAGGCCCGTCATCGCGACGAGCCTTCCGAGATAAATCAATATGAATAATGTAAAA
>CAJUMI010000097.1 GCA_910587545.1 uncultured Muribaculaceae bacterium
TCAGATTGTTTTGAAATTTTGCGCTTCCCATAATGTGAAATTTTTATCGTTGAAGGATGAAGTTATTTAGTTGTTTCAAATAAATCTCGATGCTGTTACAAATCAATTACAGTGCAAATCTACAACCGTTTCTCTTTTTGTCAATAGTTTTAAAGTTAAAATATGTAAATTTATTGGATTTTCAGACCAATTCCCACTATTTATCTAGTTTTGAATGCATTATCGATCAGAGGTATTGATACAAAATTGTTACAAATGCTTTTCATCCGCATGTAATACCTGTTTTGCAACGCCCGTTCCGCCGTTTTCATACTTTTCCCTAACCACATCACTCCGGACGAAATAGGCTGATTTATCAAATCGATTTACCCTTGTCGGCTCTCCTGCTTTGTCGTGTCAATAAATTTTTGTATTTTCGTTGACATAATTTATACTTCGTAACATGAAAAAGATTCTGTCTGCCATATTGCTTATATTGATTGTAAACTGCGGAGCTTACGCAGCGGCCAACGCACGTTTCCACAATGAAGCAACCGATACGACGCGCATCAATGAGATATTGATCGAGACCGCATCTCAAAACTTCAAGGACGCCGGGCAGCGCAATACCTTTATCGCCCGCAAATTTATTGGAACACCATATGAGAGCGGCACTCTCGATACTACACCCGAACTCGTCACCGTCAATCTCGACGGTCTCGACTGCACGACTTTTGTCGACATCGTGCTCGCGATGTCATATACGGTCGGCGAGGGACGCACATCGTGGCGCGACTTTGTCTATAATCTTGAGCGTATGCGATACCGCGGCGGCGAGGTCAACGGCTATTCCTCGCGGCTGCATTATATTAGCGACTGGTTTGTCGACAATATCCACCGCGGCAATATCGAGGATGCGACTCGTCTGTTCCCCAGAATCAATTATGCCGTTCGCTCGATCGACTTCATGAGCTCAAACCGTGAGAAATATCCCGCGCTGGCCGATGACAGTGAGTATGAAAAGATAAAAAACGTAGAGATCGGCTACCGCAGTCATCGTTTCCCC
This sequence comes from uncultured Muribaculaceae bacterium, assembly GCA_910587545.1. Classification (GTDB taxonomy): domain Bacteria; phylum Bacteroidota; class Bacteroidia; order Bacteroidales; family Muribaculaceae; genus CAG-873. The sequence goes on from CAJUMI010000097.1 coordinate 1,046, forward strand.
TATATCAAGACCGTCGATCTCGCCCGTAAGGAGACCAAAGCGGCCTTCAAGGAAGGCGACGCGGTCGCACTCGTGTCAAACCTTAAAAATCTTGATGTAAGCCATATGGGCCTTGTTATCTTCGAAAACGGCGAACCCTATCTCCTTCATGCTTCGAGCACCGACGGCAAGGTTGAGATCTCCCAGCGTCCGCTTGCCGACTACATGAAACGCAGCCGCACGGTGATCGGTCTGCGCATCGCCCGCCTCAAAAACTAATTTATTTCTTAAAAAATCATACTGCTTGAAATTTATAGCAGATTACAACTCGTAATTCGGAATATTTTCGTATCTTTGACGAAATGTCGGACTATTCGCATAAAGGGATTTCGCTATGAATATGACAAAATATCTTTATCTGAATTCGCGTGATGAGTTTTTCAGAGTGGACATCTCCAAGATCGTGTGCTTTGAATCGGACGGAAATTATACTGACATTGTTCTTGCAAACAAGATCAAGGCTTCCGTCAGCATGAACCTCGCGCAGATGCACACCATACTGAACGAAAACCTGAAGGACAGAAGCGCGGTTTTCGCCAGAATAGGCAAACGCCATATAATCAATCTCAACTATGTATATCATATCGCCGTCCCTCGCCAGGAACTTGTGCTGAGCGACGGCGGGAATTTCGAATATCGCGTCAAGGTGTCGAAAGAGGCGTTGAAGAAACTCAAGGAGATGCATGTGTCCGGTCTCGCCCCTAATCTGCCTGCCTGACAGACATAATTCAGATAGATAATAAACCTAAGTAATATGGACAGTTTAAAAGGTCATACCATACTTATCGGAAAAGAGCCCGGGCAGGGCAGACTTCTTGTGGCTCTGGCCGGCAACGGACGTACGGCCGCAATCGGTTTGCCCGGTTCTGTACCCGCAAGCGTAAGCCGGTGCAAGCCCGCCGAGGGCATAGCTCATGCGCGCGTTTCGATTGACCCCGAAGGCAATATCATCCTTTCCAATATGAAATCGCAGAACGCGACATTCGTCAACGGTTCGGAGATCGAATCAAAACGGATCTCGCCGTCCAATTCGGTAGAGTTGGGCAAGGATCACTTCGGCGTCAACATGTCACTGATTCTGGAAACTGCCAAAAAGTTGGCGACCCCGGTTCACCAACAGATGAAAAAGCCTGATACGCCTAAAACCGGCATATACAACATCGTCCATCTTGGACATGTATGGAACGACCTGATCGCCAAGCGTAAGGAAGTGCAGGCACGACAGAAGCGGATTAATCTCGTACGTTCGGGCTGCGGTGTGTTCACCATGTGCGCCATGCCGTGTATATTTCTTTTCGGACCGATAGGCTATGTGCTCACCGCCATAGGCATAATCGGTAACATCTATAGCTTTGTCGGCCTCAAGAACGACGATGCTTCCGACGTGCTGGAGCGGCTCAACGAGGATTTTCAGGACCGATACGTGTGTCCCAACCCCGACTGCAACAAGTTCCTCGGCAACATGAGCTACCGTCTGCTCAAAAAACAGTACTCCATGCACTGCCCTTACTGCAAATGTGAATTTATCGAAAAATAGACCTCTATGGAACCCAATATGAAACTCGAGACCGGCACACTTCTGCGCAACGGAGCCTATCGTATCATCGAAGTCCTCGGTCAGGGCGGCTTCGGCATAACATATCTCGCCGAGCATATCATGCTCGGAGTCAAGGTCGCCATTAAGGAATTCTTCCCTAAGGATTTCTGCGACCGCGACTCGCAGACCTCTATCTCGGTGACTCTCGGAACCCAGGGCAACCGCGAGTTTGTCGGCAGACTCAGGGCCAAGTTTATAAAGGAAGCCCGCAATATCGCCCGGCTTAACCATCCGTCGATAATTCATATTCAAGACATTTTCGAAGAAAACAACACTGCCTATTACGTTATGGACTATATCGAGGGCAGCAGTCTTCAATCAGTATGCAAGCAGCACCAGCGCCTGCCTCAGAGTGTCGCCGTCGGCTATGTGACAAAGATCGCCGCCGCCCTCGGCTATATCCACTCGCAGAGCATGACCCACCTTGACGTGAAGCCGGCCAATATAATGATCCGTGCGTCCGACGACACTCCGGTGCTGATCGATTTCGGTCTCTCCAAGCAGTACAGCCCCGAGGGCGAGCAGACTTCGACAACACCCGTCGGCATCAGCCATGGCTATGCGCCGATCGAACAGTACCGTCAGGGCGGCGTCAGCGAATTTTCGCCGGCAACCGACATATACTCGCTCGGCGCAACCCTCTACAAACTCGTCACCGGCATCACGCCGCCCGAAGCTCCGATGCTGATCGACTCCGGACTTTACCGTCCGGACGGTATCGGTGACAACATCTGGCGGACAATCTCAAAGGCCATGTCGGTCACCAAGGCCGGGCGCTACGCCTCGGCCGCCGACTTTGCCGCCGATCTTGATGCCGCCTCCCATTCGGTCGCCGATGATGACGACGAGAATACAGTCATAGTCGGCATAACCGGCAATAAAACCGACAAACCGTCGGGACTCAAGACCGAAAAGCCAGAGACACATGCTGATGAAGACAAGGCTGATGCACCGCGTAGTTCGAAGAAATCTCTCGACAAATTGATTATTGTTCTGATTGCGATAGCCGTGGGAATACTCATATTTACTATTGTTACAGGCAACACCGGACAAAAACCTGAAGAAGCCACAGAGGCAGTTGAAGAAGCCACAGAAGTAGTTGTTTACGAAGATGCATACGCCGACTCTTTCGCCATCGCCGATTCAGTCGGCTGGTAGAAATCATATCGCTATAATAGTCGCCGGGCTGCAGATTGTTATGGCGGAGCGGCTGAACTTCATGTAAAAATCTCACTATTTCATACAGAAAGCGCTAAAACTCTTGCAATCGGATATTTGACCGGTTAATTTTGCATTATCAATCAGGATAGCCCTAAAAATCACAGTCATGAAAGACCAAACCGAAAACGACTTGAAGAAAAATGCCGCCACTAGTGCAAGTTCAGCCGCCGGCGCTATTGCCGGCATGGTGATCGGCACTGTCTTGTCGCCTCAGGACATCGAGGCGCAGGAAGTCACCGCTCACACCTCGGGACGGCACCAGCCGACCGGGTCAAGCGCTCTCGCTCAGCCAGATGCATCTGAGCTGTCCCAAACATCTGAGCAGTCCCAAAAGCCGGAAGTCATTGCCTATGACCGCATCACAGACGATGACGGAACCAAGATGGATATCGCCCTGGTAAGAGCCGACGGACGCGATCTCAATATTGTCGATCTTGATCTTGACGGCGAGGCCGATATTATAATCTGCGATCTCAATCAGAACGGTGTCGCCGATCAAGGCGAGGTGACTATGGTTCAGGGTGCGGGCCTTGAGATGCAACCTTTGCAGGATGCGGCGGGATTTGACCCTCTTTTCGCGCAAAACGATCTCCCAGACTATGTCGACAATGCCGATGTCGGTACTTATATGGCTTGATTAACCGAATAAAAAATAAAATACCCTATTTACATGAAAACTGCAAATTTCGATGACGAGGCTACGCGCCTTGAGGTGACAGACAATCAGCCAGCCAAGTCCGGCGAAGCCAATAAAGACAAGACTGCTGCTACAGCCGGTAAGAAACTCCAATCGGGAAAAGTCGACTGGAAAGGCGTCGCATCAGGGGCGGCCACCGGAGTACTGATCGGCACGCTCTCCTCTACGCTTATGGGCATGAAGAGCGCCGGTGACGAGTCGGCTCACCGCGACGTAAGCTCTGACAACCATAAGGATGAGCTGTCTCATCCCGAATGGGTCGACAACGAAGTGCAAGTGGCGACTTCTGTCAGCGACAACATGTCGTTCGGTCAGGCTTTTGCCGCTGCACGCGCCGAGGTCGGTCCGGGCGGATGCTTCGAATGGCACGGCAGACTGTATGGTACCTACACCGCCGAGGAGTGGAACTCCATGTCAGCCGACGAACGCGCCGACTACGGCGACCACTTCAGCTGGAACCACGTCGACCGCACTCAGAGCGACGTTGCCCCTCACTCTTCTTCGGCCGCCGACCAAAGTCATGGCTTCACGTCGGCTGCAACTGACGATGATGTCGAGGTGGTGTCGGTCAATCACAACGACGCTCGCGTTCAGAATACCACGCAGACTGACGATAGCGATGCCGAATTAGAGGTAATCGGTGTGGTTCATGACGCAGAAACCGGAATCAATTCCGCGACCGTGTCGGTCGACGGACAGATGGCCGTTATCGTTGATATCGACGGCGACATGACTTTCGACTATCTCGTCTCTGACGAAAACGGAGACGGTCATATCGACGAAAACGAAATCTCCGACATAAGCGACATAAATCTCACAGTCGATTCGTTCGGCGGCTTCTCCGATCAGAGCGGTGAGTTTATTGCCGGCGGCGACGATCCCGATTACTCATCTGAAAGTCTATATGAGGCTTGACGCACTTCGCATCTCTCTTGCGGTGGTTCTGACGGTTATCGCCTTCAGTGTCCATGCCCGGATATGTCTGGTATCGGTCGGTGTAGCAGACTATAGCCGGTTCCCGTCTAAGATGACCGATCTCAGGCTGCCGCCCGAAGATGCCCGGACGATTGTCGACTTGTATTCAAAGAACGGTTCGGTCGACTACTCCTTGCTATTGGACAAAAAAGCCACGAAGGACCGCATACTCCGCGCCATAAAGAAAGTCTTCGCAATGGCTTCCGAAGACGATATCGCGGTGTTCTTCTTCAGCGGTCACGGCTATCCCGGTGGATTCTGCGCCTACGACGGCAATCTCACTTACGAAGAAGTGCGCAACGCCATGGCCGAAAGCAAGTGCCGCAACAAGATAATGTTTGTCGATGCCTGCCGTTCAGGCGGGATGAGGGTCGATAAATCAGAATCACGTGATGACGGCAAGGCGGCAAAGGATGCCAATGTCATGCTGTTCCTGTCTTCGAGAAACAATGAAAGCTCGATCGAGCGTTCAGACATGGCCAACGGCTTCTTCACCACCTGTCTTAAGAATGGTCTGAAAGGCAATGCCGACAGCAATCGCGACCGTGCCATCACCGCCAAAGAGCTTTTCGATTTTGTCTCGGAGGCTGTCGCCAGGCTTTCTCGAGGAAAGCAACACCCCGTCATGTGGGGTAATTTCAGTAGCGACATGGTTGTGATGCAGTGGTAACAGTACAACAAAAAAACAATCCGATGGACGAAATCATTCAGATCAAATGCCCTTTTTGCGGGTCGGTTCTCTCCGTGAAGACCCAGCCCGGCATCGAGTCGAAAAACGTGGGGTGCCCGGTCTGCAGACACAAGTATCCCTTCACTCATTTCAAATGCCTGTCCGGCTCCTCACCCGGCGATGAGCCGCCTACCGACTATGCCCGTAAGGAAGAGCACACCTCTTACCGTAGCTATGAATCCGGTCAAACCGAAATGCCGAAAGAGAATCTTGAACTCGGAAGACTTACTGTCGACGGATCAGGGATTTCTTACAGGCTGATGCCCGGCCGTAATGTCGTCGGCCGCAAGGCGGCGAAATCCGAGGCTGGTATTCAGATATACACGGCTGACAGCCGCGCCATGAGCCGCGAGCACATTGTCATCGACGTCAAGAATGTACCCGGCAAAGGTTTTGTTCACACTCTGTCTTTGTACAAGGAAAAGGTCAATCCTACTTTTATAGGCTCCGAGCCGTTGGTTTACGGCGACCGTATAGTCCTGACTCACGGCGACGTGATCAGACTGCCCGACACGACGCTCAAATTCGAACTCCCCGATGAAGAAGCAACAGAAATCTGACGAGTTATGAAATATGTTATTGACGCATACAGTATATGGGAATTCGGCAAACGTAAAGACGCCGAAGGCAATCCCCATCAGGAAGACAGTCTGTATCCCGCCCACGGCAGTCTGTCTGACGCCGACCGCACGTTTATACTGTGCGACGGTATGGGCGGCCACGATGCCGGCGAAGTGGCCAGCGCCACAGTCTGCGAGGCCATGAGCCGTTCAGTTCTTGCCGACGGCCACGACGGTGGAGGCATATTCACTGACTCCGATCTTGCAGATGCGGTCGAAGCCGCTTTCGATGCCCTCGACCGCAAGGACACCGGTGCAGAAAAGAAGATGGGCACGACCATGACCTTCCTGAAGCTGCATGACAAAGGAGCCACGATAGCCCATATCGGAGACAGCCGTGTCTATCACATACGTCCCGGCAAGACCGGAGCTGATACAAAAATCCTCCACGAGACTACGGATCATTCGCTTGTGAACGATCTGATCCGCATCAACGAACTACGTAAGGAAGATGTGGCAACTTTCAAGCATAAGAATGTCATAACCCGGGCGATGCAGCCCCGCATGGATAATAGACCGAAAGCCGATGTCTATCACACGGCGGATATCCGTCCGGGCGACTATTTCTATATGTGCTCCGACGGCATGCTCGAGCAGGCCGATATGGATTCCGGCGAAAGCCTGTTGAATATTTTCTCCACTCAAGGCGGAGACGCCCGCCGCAAGGTTGAGATCCTGTCAGGCGCTACAGCCGACAATCGCGACAATCACACAGCCTTTGTCATACACATTGCCGATGTTATCGATGATCATGGGAGACTTGATTTCCCCACAGACTCCGGAACTGACAAGCCGGCCGGGGATAAACCGGCGCGAAAGAATCACGGATGGCTTTATGCCATGTTTGCCGTGGCTGTGATTGCCGCCTTATGCCTCATAGCCTTGAATTATCTGAAACTCTCTGATATTTTCTGATCTGTCTCTAATGTTACCAAACTGACCGGAGAGTAATGCTTAATCCGGCAATATAAACAGCGCCGCCTGTCCGGACAATCGGACAGGCGGCGTAAGTTTATCTATGCTGACAGCTTGTTATGCCTGGGGCATTTTGGTCTTTTTGCCGTAACCGTAAACGGCTGCTGCGCCGAGCTGCTCTTCGATGCGGAGAAGCTGGTTGTACTTGGCCATACGGTCGGG
>CAJUMI010000098.1 GCA_910587545.1 uncultured Muribaculaceae bacterium
CCTTTGGGTTATGAGCCCAACGAGCTACCACTGCTCCACCCCGCGATGTTGTTTACGGGTGCAAAGGTAGCTGGTTTGGTTGAGTTCTGCAAATGAATTAACGTAGTTTAACTAATGAGGTCGCGTCCGGTCATCTCTTTGGGCTGCTTGATGCCCATGATGTGGAGAATAGTCGGGGCGACGTCGGCGAGGATGCCGTTGTCGATGCGGGCCTCCTTGTTTTCAGATACATATACACAGGGCACGGGGTTAAGCGAGTGGGCTGTGTTGGGTGTGCCGTCGGGGTTGATTGCGTTGTCGGCGTTGCCGTGGTCGGCGATGATGATGGTGCCGTAGCCGGCGGCGAGGGCAGCTTCAATAGTCTGACGTACGCATTCGTCGATAGTGACGACGGCCTTTTCGATGGCTTCGTAGATGCCGGTGTGGCCGACCATGTCACCGTTGGCGAAGTTTACGACGATGAAGTCGTATTTCTCTGATTTGATGGCTGCGGCGAGTTTGTCGGAGACCTCGAATGCGCTCATTTCGGGCTTGAGGTCGTAGGTTGCAACCTTGGGCGACGGCACGAGTATACGGTCTTCGCCTTCGAACGGAGTTTCGCGGCCGCCGTTGAAGAAGAAGGTCACGTGGGCATATTTCTCGGTTTCGGCAATGTGGAGCTGACTGCGGTTGAGCGACGAGAGATATTCGCCCAGGGTGTTCTCGACGTTTTCTTTGTCGAAGAGAATGTGGACTCCTTCAAACGATGCGTCATAGGGAGTCATGCAGTAGTACTGCAGCCCCGGGATGACATGCATGCCTTCTTCCGGCATGTCTTTCTGGGTGAGCACGACTGTGAGCTCTTTGGCGCGGTCGTTGCGGTAGTTGAAGAAGATCACCACGTCGCCGGGCTTGATGGTGCCGTCGACCGTGGAGTTGTTGATAGGCTTGATGAATTCGTCGGTCACGTCATCGTCGTAGCTCTGCTGCATGGCTTCGACCATGTCGCCGGCCTGTTTGCCCTTGCCGTCAACAAGAAGATCATAGGCGATCTTGACTCGATCCCAGCGTTTGTCGCGGTCCATGGCGTAGTAACGGCCTATGATCGAAGCGATCACGCCTGCTGATGAAGCGCAATGCTCCTGAAGTTCCTCGATGAAGCCTTTGCCGCTGCGGGGGTCGGTGTCGCGACCGTCCATGAAGCAATGGAGAAACACTTTGTCGAGTTTATATTCGGCAGCGATGTCGCAGAGGGCGAAAACATGGTCGAGCGACGAGTGTACGCCGCCGTTTGATGTGAGGCCCATGAAGTGGATGCCGCAGCCGTGGTCGCGGGCATATTCGAACGCGCTCTTGACCTCGGGGTTCCGGCGGATCGAGCCGTCCTTGATGGCGCGGTTGATCTTTACGAGATCTTGATAGACTACGCGGCCGGCGCCGATGTTGAGGTGGCCGACTTCTGAGTTGCCCATCTGTCCGTCGGGCAGGCCGACGCTCTCTCCTCCGGCAAGGAGCTCGGAGTGGGGATAGTTCTGAAGAAGATAGTCCCAGTAGGGGGTGGGGGTTGAGTATATGGCGTCGCTTTTTGTGCGGTTGCCGATGCCCCATCCGTCGAGGATCATCAATAGTGCTTTTTTACCCATAGTTTCTGTTATTATATGTTATTGTTGTTTTGGTTACGTCTGATGTCGGCTTCGCGTTCGGAGCGCAGGCGCTCGCGGCGCTTGAGGTTGAAGTGGAGCAGCACGATCACGGCGAGAGTGACGCCGATGATGCCGAAGTATTCGGCTGCGCTCATGTCGCCTGAGGCATACTGCTTCCAGCCGATCGACGACATTACGGCGAGATAGACCAGGAGAGCGGCGGGTATGAGAGTTGAACGTTTGATTTTCATTATTGTTCTTGCTGAACCTGAACCGTGTTGTCGGCTGTCTGTGTTGCGATATATGGTGAAACGGCGGGGTTGAATGCGCCCGACGATAGATGGCGGTAAATCTTCAGGCATGCCCATGCGTCGATAGCCGCATAGCGCTGCTGCCCGGGGGTGAGTTCGGGGGCTTCCCAATTGGTGAGCCGCTGGCTTTTGGAGATACTCCGTCCGAAAACGATTGCGTAGATCTTCTGAAGTGATGTGTCGGCGATGTCATATTGCTTGACGAAAGTCTGCAGTTCGATGAAGCCTTGAGGCGCTATCTCGCGCGAGCGGCCGAGCACGGTGAAGTCGTCGTGGACCGACAGACCCACTTTGGTGATCTCGGGATTCTCGAGAAAAGCCTTGAGCCGGTCAAACATGCCGAGCTTGTTGAGTCGGAAAAGGAAGCAGAAGTCATCGGTGGCGAGCTGCATGAGCGCGACTTTGTGGAGAAGACCTTTCTTGAACGACGGTCGGGTCTCTGTGTCGAAGCCGATGATGCGGGCGCGTGAAAGTTCGCGCAAGGCTATGCGCGCCTTGTCGATGGTCTCTACGACTTGAATTCCGCCGTCATACTCGACGGGCGGCAGTTGGCTGATGTCTTCTTTTCGGATGGCTAAACGCAGGTTATCCATTTCTTCGGCTGAGATACTTGTTGCAAAGGTAATTATTTATGAGCTACCGAATACACAGTGTTAACAATTTTTACTTTATCGACGGCACTTCGAGGATCTCGGTCGAAGGGAAGTGGCGGGCGATATAGCGTCCGATGAAGCCGCGGGTGTCATCAGCAATGATTGCGTCGCTGTCGAAGTGGGTGTTGTAGAGGAGATACTTCAGTTCTATACCGCGCGCGGCTATTGCTTCGAGACTCAGGATGGTGTGGTTGATCGATCCGAGGATACCGTTGGTGACCAGCGCCAGAGGAAGACGGCGGGAAGTGACGTAGTCGATGGTGAGGAAGTCGTCGGTGACTGGCACCATGAGCCCCCCTGCGCCCTCGATCAGGAGGGCGTCGTAGCGCGAGGCGAGCAGCTCGCGGCTGCGGTCGATGGCCGAGAGGTCGATCTCGCGGCCGTCGAGACGTGCGGCGAGCTGTGCCGATGCAGGGTAGGAGAAGATTACGGGCGACGTGGTGAGGTCGGCGTCCTCAGGCAGAGGTCCTGTGCCTGTGAGGCGACGGTGGAGCTCTATGTCCTCAGAGCGGCCTGTGTTGCCGGTCTGGATGAATTTCTGAGTGGCCACACTCAGGCCGCGGTCCATCATCTGACGGGCGAGCCATGCGGTGCAGTAGCTTTTTCCTGCATCGGTGTCGATGCCTGATATGAATAGTGTTTCAGACATTGTCGGGTTTCTTTAGGATCATTCGTAATGTTCGGTAGGTGAGGTGGCAGCGGCCGTCGAGCATGCGCGGATAGCGACGCACGAGCGCGTGTCCGCTGACCGGCCGGCTGTTGCGGTCGAGGCCGTTGACGCCGCTCAGTCTGAGATGACGCATCACGTCGACCGGCTCGTCAAACACCATGTCGTAGTCGACAGGAGTCCATGACAGAATCTCGAAGCCGCGCGGCATCATTGACAGCCAGCACTGTTCGTCGGGCAGATTGAGCGACGTGGCTCCGGCGGCGGTCAGTTCGTGCATGTTTCCGCGGGTGAAGGCTGTGAGCAGCAGGAGCCCGCCGGGGCGGAGGACTCTGTAACATTCGGCGAGGAAGCGGCGCGGCGAATTGAACCATTGTATGGTCGAGGCCGATGCTATGACATCGAAGCGCTCCGCATGGGTGCGGCAGATCTGCAGTTCGGCGTCGCAACTGGTGAAGCGTGTGCAGTCGACGCCCTGCGGGCCATTGCTGCCTATGTCCCAGAAATACAAGAAACCGTCGGGGACAAGGGCGGCGAGTCGCCGGGAGAGGCTGCCTGTGCCGCATCCGATCTCGAGGCAGGCTGTGGCAGGCCGCGAGAGCCGGCGGTGGATGTTGGAGCGGTAGACGTCGGCGATAAGTTCGTCAACGATAGTCTGCTGTACGGGGGTGTTGGCTTCGTAGGTGTCGCGGCGGGCGTCGAAACGTCCGGCAGCGCGCTCCTTGTCGATGATATAGGCGTCGGCTATCTCCTGAAGGTCGACATAGTGCGGCCTGTCGAGGACCACGATCGGTGTGCCCTGCCATGCGCGCTGCTGGTTGCAAGGCGGAAAGATGGCGTCCCTGCTTCCGATGACCGCGCGGTCCCACGATGTGACCTTGGGGTTGGCGAACCACGGTTCTGGATAGATGGCGCGAAGCTCTTCGACGAGTTCGCCGATCCCTCGCGAGGGTGCGGCTGACATGAAGCGGTCGGTGGTTTCGCGGTCGCCGCACATGCGGCGGAAGAATTTGCGCAGGTTGCGGTCGTCGAGGCTCGATGCGGTGCCTTCAAACACGGCTTCGGGTATGCCCCGAAGATTGTCGACAGGCGTCATGGTGCCGTTGACTGCTATGCGCGCGGTGATGAGGTGGTCGATTGAATGGATGGTCATTGACGCCGCATAGACTCCCATTGACCATGCGATCAGGACGATTTCGTCATAGCCGGCGACGATGGTCCAGTCGGGCGACAGGTCGCGGTAATCCCAGACAACAAGCACATCGTAGCCCGGACGCGAGACGTGGCGGAACGGATTTGCATCCATGCCCCAGCCCGCGAAAATCAGCAGAAGACGGCGGTTGCCTGACCGGTTGACGAATTCATGCTTCATGTAAGCGGCGTTTTGAATCGGTTTTCGACTGACTGCAGGGCGCGGCCGAGCGCATCGATGTCGGCCGGCGCGATGGCTGCGGAGAGGCTGAATCGCAGACGTTCTGTGCCGGGTGGCACTGTCGGGGTGCGTATCGGCAGCACCTTGAAGCCGAGTTCCAGAAGTCGCTCCGACATGGCGACGGCCTTTCGTGGATCGCCGACGATCAGAGGGCGGATGTGTCCGGGCGCGTCGGCGTGAAGTACGGTGGCAAGTCGCCCCGACAGTTCGTCGAGTGAGCGTCGCTCGCTGTCCATGGATAGCATGTGGCGGAATATGAATTCGCTCCATGCGACGTTGACCGGGGGCAGGGCGGTCGAGAATATGAGGCTGCGGGCCTTGTTGACCATGAAGTCGCGCATGCGCGGCGACATGACGGCATAAGCGCCGACCGAGGCGAGAGCCTTGCCGAGTGTGCCGACGATAATGTCGACCTTGCCGGGCGCAAGTGAGGCTGCGGCAAGTCCGAGACCTGAAGGCCCGAGAACCCCGACGGCATGAGCCTCGTCGATATAGAGAAGGGCTTTGCCGGTGTATCGGTCGCGAACCGAGATGAGTCGGTCTATGTCGGCGCGGTCGCCGTCCATGCTGTATACGCTCTCGGCGATGATGATCAAGGTCTCGAAAGCTCCGGCCTTTGCGGCGAGGATGCGCTCGAGGTGGTCATAGTCGTTGTGGCGGAAGCGCTCGAACGGAGCACCCGACAGGCGGATGCCGTCTATGATGCTGGCGTGGACGAGGCGGTCGGCGACAATGAGGGAGCGCTTGTCGGCGAGAGCCTGAACGAGACCCGTGTTGGCGTGATAGCCGCTGTTGAACGTGAGGGCCGGGCGTCCGTAGCAGTCGGCAAGGATCTCCTCGAAGGAGTCGAAGTCGCGCTGACGGGCGCCGAGCAGTCGCGAGGCGGATGCGCTCATAGGCAGCGATCCCGGTGCGAATTCGGCGAAAAACCGCTCTGTGAGATCGGTGCGCGCCGCCAGTCCGAGGTAATCGTTTGACGACAGATCGACGATGTCAGGGGTGCTTTCGGCCGGAATGCGTCGGAAGTTGCCCGATTCGGCGAGCTGTGTGAGTGTGATCTCTATATCCATCAGTCTTTTACCAGTTCAATCATTTGTTCAATGAGATAGCGCAACTGCCCGTCGCTGATGATGTAGGGCGGCATGATATAGACGTTGCGCCCGAAAGGACGGATCCATACACCGCGTTCTACACATTTGCGCTGGAAGTTGCCTACGTCGACGGGCTCTTTCATCTCGATCACGCCGATCGTACCAATCACTCTGACGTCGGCGACGTTGTCGAGGGCTGCGGCCGGTGCGATATATTCTTTAATGACGGATTCGATATGGGCGACACGTGCGGCCATGTCGTTTTCGTTGAGCATCTTCAGTGATTCGAGGGCTACGGCACAGGCCAGAGGGTTGGCCATGAACGTCGGGCCGTGCATCATCACTCCCGCCTCGCCTCGCGAGATGGTGTCGGCGACGTCGCGCGTCGTCAGCACTGCGCTGAGAGTCATGTAGCCGCCGGTCAGACCTTTGCCTACGGCCATTATGTCGGGCGTCACGCCGGCGTGTTCGAGGGCAAAGCACTTGCCCGTGCGCCAGAAGCCGGTCGCTATTTCGTCGAAGATGAGATAGATGCCGTAGCTGTCGCAGAGGCGCCTGGCCTCGCGCAGATATTCGGGATGATAGAACCACATGCCCCCCGCGCCCTGCACGACCGGCTCCAGGATCAGGGCCGCTATCTCGCTGTGGTGCCTGTCGAGCGTCTCGCGCAGAGGCTCGATGTCGGCGGGATCCCACTCGCCGTCGAAGCGCGACGCGGGCGACGGCACAAAGTAGCGTATCGGCAGCGCCGTGCCGAATGCGCCGTGCATCCCCGTGACGGGATCGCAGACGCTCATGGCGTTCCAGGTGTCGCCGTGATATCCGCGGCGTATGGTGACGAAGTTGGTCTTGCCGTGATCGCCCGACCGGGCCACTGAAGCCTGTACGGCCATCTTCATCGCGACCTCGATCGCTACCGAGCCCGAGTCGGCGAAAAAAACGTTGTGCATCGCCTCGGGAGCCATGGCGAGCAGAGCTTTGCCGAGCTCAATGGCCGGCCGGTGAGTCAGTCCGCCGAACATCACGTGGCTCATGCTGTCGAGCTGCCTTTTGGCAGCTTCGTTGAGCCGCGGATTGTTGTAGCCGTGGCAGACACACCACCATGATGACATGCCGTCGATCAGACGGGTGTCGTCGGCGAGAATGATCTCGACTCCTTCCGCACGGTCTGCAAGATATGTCGGAAGCGGGTCGATGGTCGATGTATAGGGATGCCAGAGATGCTCGCGATCCCAGGCGTCATGAACTTGCTCTTTCATGCTGCAAATTTACTACTTTTTTGCGACATGAAAGCGTTTCCGACAATTACACTGAAGTTATTTAAAGGGTTATAAAAAACAGAAAAAAAACAATTGCCAGCATATACACTAAAGAGATTCTTAAAAATAGATGTCTCCTATCCGGTAACAACTTATTTATCGTGTATTTGAATGTAAATATCAACGTGCAGCCAAAAAAAAGAGATAGAAAGATACTTATTGGCGGTACTAGTATATTGAATTTCGAATATTTAAATGAGGACACGAGCAAACCATAAAATAGAACAGATAGCTGAAAGGCCAATATAACTACTATATAGTTTCTTTTACGTACAGGAAAGCAAATTTTCATTTTCTCAGGCATGGTGGAAAAACTCAGTGAATTTGCCCCCCGGTTGACCAGATAAATTGCCCCCCGG
>CAJUMI010000099.1 GCA_910587545.1 uncultured Muribaculaceae bacterium
TCAGATTGTTTTGAAATTTTGCGCTTCCCATAATGTGAAATTTTTATCGTTGAAGAATGAAGTTATTTAGTTGTTTCAAATAAATCTCGACGTTGTTACAAATCGATTACAGTGCAAATCTACAACCGTTTTTCTTTTTGTCAATAGTTTTAAAGTTAAAATATGTAAATTTATCGTATTTTCAGACCAATTCACACTATTAATCTAATTTATAGCGCATTAATCATTGGAGACATTGATACAAAATTGTTACAATTTCATCTCATCTCCTTCCAGCGCTAAATTGCCGGACAAAACATACATCGTTTTTCCCCGCTCATACTCTCTCTTAATAATCTCCAAAAGAATCGAAAATCGTCATAGCACACATTGCATTTGTGCAAATAAAATTGTATCTTTGCTAATCATTAATATTAAAGACTCACATCTCATGGTGTATCCCGATCTCATCAACAACCTCGACGAACCTTCGACCACCGCCACAAAAGTCGAACGCATCAAGTATCTCATCAAATTGATCCGCAAGAACCAGGCGCAGTTCGCCGAAATGATCGGCATCAACCCGTCAAACATCTCCAAAGTACTGTCATGTAAGATCCCGGTCAGCGACTCGCTGATCAACCGCATAGTGGTCAATCTCGGAGTGTCGAAGCAATGGCTCGTCCACGGCACTGACGTACCGTTTCCACGCTATCAGGGTCCGTCGACAATCGACTGCAACGGCAACCACGTGCAGCCCCTCGGCAACACCGGCGGCGCACCCGTCTACGACATCGACGTGACGGCCGGAAGCGCCAATCTCAGCCGCATGCTGACTTCGGAGCACGTCATCGGTCGCCTTATGATACCGGGGCTCAATCCCGAACTGCCCATCGTCAAGGTGTCAGGCAACTCCATGTCGCCGCGCATCAATAACGGAGCCTATATCTCGATCCGCCATGTCAACAGCAACGATCCCATCCTCTGGGGGCAGATCTACGTCGTCATGCTTGAGGACTACCGCATGGTCAAATATGTGCGCCGCCACTCCGAGGACAGCAAAGTGATACTTCACAGCGAAAATCCCAACTTCGACGACATCGTGATCAAGCGCAGCGAGATCGTCGGCATGTTTCTGGTCGAGTCCATACTCAACTATGAGATCGTCGGTTGAACATAATCCCCTGCCACCGTGCAGTTCGCCGGGAGTCAGTGAAGCCGGCTGCGACGAAGCCGGTCGCGGGTGTCTCGCCGGACCGGTATTTGCGGCCGCGGTCATTCTACCGGATGACTTCAGCCATCCGCTGCTCAACGACTCCAAACAGCTCTCCGAGCGGAGGCGCTATGAACTGCGCGATGTGATCAAGCGAGAGGCTGTCGCATGGAGCGTCGCATCTGTCGACGCTGCCGAGATAGACCGTATAAACATACTTAACGCCTCGATCCTCGCGATGCACCGTGCACTCGACGGTCTGACCGTCAGACCCGGGGCCGTGATCGTCGACGGCAACCGCTTCAAGCCCTACGGCGATCTGCCCTGGACCACCTTTGTAAAGGGCGACGGGCGCTTCGCCAACATCGCAGCTGCATCGATCCTCGCCAAGACATGCCGCGACGACTTCATGACAGAAGCCCACAGGAAATATCCTGTCTACGACTGGGCCGTCAACAAAGGCTATCCGACCAAGGCCCACCGCGCCGCGATCGCCGAGCACGGCCCGTCGCCTATCCACCGCATGAGTTTCCGGCTACTCAATCCTCAACTCGAATTGTTTTAATCAAAAAAAATGGGAAAGAACAAACTGAAAAAATTTGCCGACATGGAGACGATAGATTTCGTCTTCCAATATCCTTTTTCACGGCTTCAACAAGACGGATTTCCACTTAAAGGCCGCTGGCACAGCGAATTTTTCGGCAATGACAACCCCATCGTGCTCGAACTCGGGTGCGGGAAAGGAGAATATACCGTCGGTCTCGCCCGTCGCTTCCCCGACAAAAACTTCATCGGCATCGACATAAAGGGCGCGCGCATGTGGACTGGCGCATCCGAAGCCCGCTCCGAAGGACTCCAGAACGTAGCCTTCGTGCGCACGTCGATCGAGCTCATCGAGTCGTTCTTCGCGCCCGGCGAGATCGCCGAGATATGGATCACGTTCCCCGACCCGCAGATGAAAAAAGTACGCAAACGTCTGACATCCACGCGTTTCATGGAACTATACCGCAAAGTGCTTACCGACGGCGGCACCATCCATCTCAAGACCGACAGCCCCTTCCTCTACCGCTATACAAAACTGATGACATCGCTTAACGGCCTGCCTGTCATCGCCGACACCGACGATCTCTATGCCTCGGGGACTACCGGCGATATTCTCGACATCAAGACCCACTACGAACGCCAGTGGCTCGACCGGGGCCTCACCATCAAATATCTCAGCTTCGCTCTGCCGTGCAAGGGAGAGCTTGCCGAGCCCGACGAGGAGATAGAGCCCGACACCTACCGCAGCTACTCGCGCGGCTACATACAGATGCCTCAGTTTATGAGTGACAAGTCTACTAACGAAAACAAATCCTGACAACATAATATGACTGACAACAATCCCTTATATCCGAAACTTATCCTCGACGCGCTCTCAACTGTGCGCTATCCCGGCTCAGGCAAAAATCTCGCAGAAGCCGGCATGATAGAGGACGATCTGCGCATCGACGGACGCAAGGTCAGCTTCTCGCTGATATTCGACCGACCGACCGACCCATTCATGAAATCGGTTGTAAAGGCTGCAGAGACGGCCATACACACTTTCGCCGCCCCCGACGCCGAGGTGACAGTCAACGTCAAGACCCGCGCCGCCGCGCCCGCGCCCAAGGCAGATCCACTTCCGGGTGTGAAAAACATCATAGGCGTCTCGTCGGGCAAAGGCGGTGTCGGCAAGTCGACGGTCGCCGCCAACCTCGCGGTGGCCCTCGCACGCGAAGGCTACAGAGTGGGTCTGCTCGACGCCGATATCTTCGGCCCTTCGATCCCTAAGATGTTCGGGGTCGAGGACGAGCAGCTCTATATGCACGAGGTCGACGGCGTCTCGAAGATCATCCCCGTCGAGCGCTACGGCGTCAAACTCCTGTCGATCGGCTTCCTCGTCGACCGCAACAGCCCCGTGGTATGGCGCGGCTCGATGGCCTCCAACGCCCTCAAGCAACTCATCGAGCAGGGCGACTGGGGCGAGCTTGACTACTTCCTGATCGACATGCCCCCCGGCACAAGCGACATCCATCTCACCCTCGTCCAGACACTCGGCATCACCGGCGTCGTAGTAGTCTCAACGCCTCAGCAAGTGGCTCTGGCGGACGCGCGCAAGGGTATAGCGATGTTCACGGATCCCAAGATCAACGTCCCCGTGCTCGGCATCGTCGAGAACATGGCCTGGTTCACCCCCGAGAGCCACCCTGACGAGCGCTACTACATCTTCGGCAACGGCGGCGCCTCACGTCTGGCCGACGAGCTCGGCGTCAGACTGCTGGCCTGCATACCCCTGGTTGCCGCCGTAGGCGTGCACAGCGACGAGGGCGAGCCTGTAGCCGCCGGAGACACCATCTCGGCGCAAGCGTTCATCCATCTGGCCCACGAGGTCATCGACGCTGTCGAAGACAGAAACCGCGATCTTCCGCCGACTCAAAATGTCAAAGTAAAGAAATGAAACACAGGATACTGATCATCAACGGGCCTAACCTCAATCTTCTCGGGCGCCGCGAACCCGCCGTCTATGGCAGTGAGACGCTCGACGAGATCCTCGACAGACTCGACGCCGCCTTCCCCGACGTCGAATTAGACCGTTATCAGAGCAACAGCGAAGGCGAGATCATCGACCGGCTCCACGGGGCCGGCTTCGACCGGTCATACGCTGGCATAGTGCTCAACGCGGGAGCCTACACCCACACCTCACTCGCCATCGCCGACGCCATCGCGGCGATAGATCTGCCGGTTGTCGAGGTCCATCTGTCCAACATCTTCGCCCGTGAGGAGATACGCCGGCGCTCGCTCATAGCCGCAGTCTGCAGCGGCAGTATCAGCGGCTTCGGCGCCAAGTCATACGAACTGGCCGTCAGATCGCTTCTATGATCGACTTCACTCCGATAGTCCGCCCCCTGTTCGCCCGCCGTGTCAGTGCCGTCTCATCATGGACCGGGCATGTCGCCGACGTGCAGCGCCGCCAGCTCGGCCGTCTGCTGTCGAAAGCCGTCTCCACCGAGATCGGCGAGCGCCACGACGCGAGGAGCATCAGCGGCTATGACGACTTCAGACGCCGCTTTCCCGTGGTCAGCTACGAGGACATACGCGACGACATCATGCGCATGGTCGCCGGCGGACGCGACATCCTCTGGCCGGGCATCTGCCGACGCTACGCCCAGTCGTCGGGCACATCCGACGGCAAGAGCAAATATATACCCGTGACCGACGACTCACTCCGCCTCAACCACTACGCCGGCGGACGCGATGTTGTGGCCCATTATCTGGGCCTATACCCCGACAGCCGCATCTTCTCGGGCAAGAGCTTCATCCTCGGGGGCAGCTATGCCAACGAGCTTTCAGGCCTTCGGGCCGGCGTCAGGGTCGGAGATCTCTCAGCCAACCTTATCGACAACATCAACCCTGTCGCAAACCTGTTCCGCATACCTTCAAAAGATATAGCGCTCATGAGTGACTGGCACGAGAAACTTCCCGCGCTCGTCAAGGCCTCTCTGCGCGAAAATGTCACCAATATATCGGGCGTCCCGTCATGGTTCATGACCGTCATCCGCGAGGTGATCGCAACAGCCGGGGCCACGACCGTCCACGACGTATGGCCTCGGCTTGAGGTCTTTTTCCACGGCGGCATATCCTTCGAGCCTTACCGCGAGCAGTATCGCCGTCTGACCGATCCATCGAAGATGCGCTATCTCGAGACCTACAACGCATCGGAAGGCTTCTTCGCCGTGCAGTCGACCCGCGAGCCCGGCTCGATGCTGCTGCTGCTCGACGCGGGGGTGTTCTACGAATTCGTCCCGCTCGACCGGCTCGACGACCCGACGGCGGAAGCTCTGCCGTCCTGGCAGGTGGAGCCCGGCAAGACCTACGCCCTCGTGATCACCGCGCCCAACGGCCTGTGGCGCTATATGATAGGCGACACCGTCACAGTGGTCTCGGTCGATCCGCTTAAAATCGCCATCGCCGGACGCACCAAGCATTTCATCAACGCCTTCGGCGAGGAAGTCATGGTCCACAACACCGACGCCGCCATTGCCGACGCCTGCAGTCATACAGGCGCGTCAGCAGCCAATTACACCGCCGCCCCCGTCTATGACGACGGCGGACACCGCGGACATCACCAGTGGCTCATCGAGTGGGTCACGCCGCCGGCCGACCGCGAAGATTTCGCCGACCGCCTCGACACGGCATTGTGCGCGGTCAACTCCGACTATCAGGCCAAGCGCTCGGGCAATATATTTCTCGACCGGCTGACCGTCACTGACGCACCTGCAGGGCTGTTTGACCGCTGGCTCGAATCGACGGGCAAGCTCGGCGGCCAGCGAAAGGTGCCTCGTCTGTGCAACGACCGCCATATCATAGAGCAGATGCTCAAACTGACAGAAACACCAATTTAACAACCACAAAGATATGAAACTGAGATCAGTATTGATCGCAACCGCGATGTGGGCGTTAGCATTTGCCGGAAAGGCAGCCGACGCCAAGTACATATTCTATTTCATCGGCGACGGCATGGGCATGGGGCCCGTTCTCGCCGCCGAGACATATAACCGCGAAGTGCTTAAAAACGACAAGCCCCTGACGATGATGCAATTTCCGACAGTCAGCTGGTGTATGACCTACTCGGCCAACTCGCCCGTGACCGATTCGGCAGCGGCGGGCACAGCTCTCGCCACGGGTACCAAAACCAAAAACTCGATGCTCGGCATGTCGCCCGACACTGTCGCCGTCGAGTCGATCGCAAAAAGATTACATGATCTCGGATACGGCGTAGGCGTTGTCACCTCGGTCGCTCCCGACGACGCTACGCCCGGAGCCTTTTACGCCCATGTGCCCAATCGCTCGAAATACTATGAGATCGGCTGTCAGGCAGCAGCCTCGGGCTATGAATTCATCGCCGGAGCCGGTCTGCGCGGAGTGAAAGACAAAGACGGAGCCGAGACGGATCTGCTTGATGTAATGAAAAAAAACGGCGTCAGGGTGATCTACGGACCGGAAGAAATCAAGAAGATCGATTCGCGCTGCGTAATGCTTGTCAACACCAAGGGCTCGCCCCTGTGGAACATCGGCTATACCATCGACAGCGTTGCCGGCAGCCTGACCCTGCCGCTTATCGCCGAGACCTGCCTCAGCCATCTTGAGAAGACCACGCCCGACCGCTTTTTCATGATGGTCGAAGGCGGCAATATCGACTATGCGCTCCACGCCAATGACGGCGGCGCGGCCATCACCGAGATCCTCAATTTTGACGAAACGATCAAACTTGCCTACGATTTCTATCTCGAGCACCCCGACGAGACTCTTATCGTCGTCACCGCCGACCACGACACCGGCGGCATGGCGATGGGCAACACCAAGGTGAAATATAAAGCTCCGCTCGACAAGTTCAGCTACCAGCGCGTGTCGAAAGAGGCTTTCAGCGACTACTGCAAGGCCATCGCCCGTGACCGCAGGATCTACAACTGGGAAGACATGAAGATATATCTGACCGAGAATTTCGGCCTGTTCACTCACATCCCCGTGTCAGAGGCCGAGGAATCAAGACTCAAAAGCCTGTTCGAGGCCGCTATAGTGATGCGCAACAGCGAGGATCAGAAGACACTCTACGCCACTTTCAACTCGTTTGCAGTAGAGGTGTTCAGGCTCGTCAACGACGCCGCTGGCATAGGCTTCACCACCATGAGCCACACAGGCAACCCCGTGCCGGTCTTTGCCGTGGGCGCAGGCGCCGAGAATTTCACTCACCTCAACAACAACTGCAATCTCCCCAAACTCATTCTCAAGGCCGCCGGCCTCTGATCGTCACCCCCAGAAAAGCGGCGTATCGACTTTTGATACGCCGCTTTTTTATGCCGCTTTTTTTGCATTTTTTGGTTATTTTTGCATTATTCAAATAAAACATATACCTTTACGGATATAATGCATTAAACTCCTTTTTGTATGGATTATTACAAATACCCTTGATACTGACGGATCAAAAATCAAATCTCGCACGTTAATTTTCTACATGGCTAACCGATACTTGAAAATCCCTAAGGCATAATTATTTATAGCATTAAAGCAAGTATTAATCATCAGATGAATAATCTTGTAATAAATTTAGAGGGTGTTTCATAACAATTGTTAAGAGTAACAAGCAAAAATGCCTCTGCTAAAGGAGAGGACATTTCTAAATTGTTTATTTGTTGACAA
>CAJUMI010000100.1:0-1558 GCA_910587545.1 uncultured Muribaculaceae bacterium
TAATTACTCTCCGAAAACTCACTTCTGTTAACAATCGTTTTTAAACAAGCTCTTACATTTTCAACCAACTGACTGATGCAATCCGTGGTGGGGTCATCATACACAGTACCTGTACGCGACACACCAAATTCATCAATAACACATCGAATCAAACGAGCCATTTGTGCATTGTCGGTCTCATTGATCGGGGCGGATGATAATACCATCTTCTGTCTTCATATATTGTAAGTCTGTACCATAAATTATTTATTCATCCAAAGCGCATAACAAAAACGTCGCAATGATTCTGTATTGCCTGGAGCTTTCTTAGATAATGCAAAGACACCCAATTTTACATCCTTGAGTGCAAAATTGGGTGTTGATCTTGTAGTTTGCTGACGTTCAGCATCATTGGCGGAGAGACAGGGACAATATTTCGGTGGTTTTGGTGTGAAATGTTGGTGTGTGCCAGCGCGTTATTGCATTCAATTTGATTGTTTGTGTCCGAAATTTGTCCGATGTCAGTCGGCTATTTGATTTCTCTTTAAGATCTCGATCATTTCTTCAAGGGTTTTGATCCTCTTATCTTTTTCCTCGATCAGCGCCTCAAGATTTTTGACAGCAGAATTATCGGAAGTTATGGAAAAGTGGTGAACACGGTTTTGTGATCCGCCAATCTGTAGCCCGTTGTTTGGGCATTCTCGGTCAAAAAATGTGTCGATTGGGACGCCAAAAAAGTCTGCAATTCTCTCCAGTTTGGATACGCGAATGTCTCCTTTGACCACAGCTAATACCGATCCATTCCAATTCTTGCCCATATAATCGAGCAGCGCTTTTTTTTGAATGTTGTTCTTTTCGATTAAATCAATGATTTTTCGAGGATTGTACATTTTACATCTATTTAATTAACAATTATTAATAAAGAAATATCGAGTATATGTGGTAGATAATGTAGTTTTTTTTTTAGTTTTGCAGTACGAATATAGCATTTAAACACGATAATCACAAATGTTTTATGGACGAAAACGAAAAATTGGTTATTTTTGACTATTTTAGAGAACTGCCTGAATATAAAAAGGTAAGGTTTCGCGAACGAGTAAAGGCCGAGCTTGAGATCTCGCAAACGGTTTTCTATTCTCGACTTAGAAATGATGGGTGGAAAAAGATAGAGCGAGCGGCAGTTGTCAAAATTATAAAAGAGGCAAGTTATGCTTGAACGAGTAGAATTTTATAAATGTCCCGACGGATCGATCAACGTAAAACCTTTTGCAGGGGCTATGTTCGCATTTGACATGTCGTGCAGGAATATCGTCGAGGAAATGATGGTATTGATCAGGGATTTCTATCCAGGAGCTTTTAAGGCGTTATCAGAACTGTACTCAAAAAGCGAGCGAAACAGAGATTACTTTGAGTTCCGAATTGTGCATCGATTTATCAGGTGTAACTTTGGTGAATTTGATGCGTTGTCGTTTGACATAGGTGCTGACGGTGGTTTCAATGTCGAGGACGTAAGATGTCCCCTGCGAGGCTCAAGCTCCTGCTTGAGTTCCTCCCCTGACTTCCCTCAGTGATGGAGTGT
>CAJUMI010000100.1:1568-1929 GCA_910587545.1 uncultured Muribaculaceae bacterium
TTTATTAGAAGGCGTTATTTGCAAACCGCAAATGCAGACCAAATTGACCGAAAGGGAGTCTGATGTTGCTGTAAGGCTCTCGAAAGGCATGTCTAAGCAGGACATAGCAGAGGATCTATCAATCTCTATCTATACTGTGGCAAGACATATTGCCAATATCAAGCTCCGCATGAATTTTAAACATACATATCAAATAATAGCATATTTCAATGGAAAAAGTTAAAGACATTAAAGGTTATACAGTCGCTGAATGGGAATATGCTGTCTCCAGGCGGCCCGAGATGCGTTTGGAAGAACTCCGTATCCATAAGGGTAAGGTCGTGGGCGCAACCGGCCTAGTCTTGACGCCCAACATCGGCGG
>CAJUMI010000100.1:1939-7316 GCA_910587545.1 uncultured Muribaculaceae bacterium
GATGGACGAGCTTATTTTGGGAATACCCGGATGCAAAAATATGATCTAAAATTTCAATAATGCGAATCCCTCAAAGCGACATTGATAGAGTTCTGGATGCGAATCCTATCGAGGATGTGATCGGCGAATCCATTCAGATCAAACGGGAAGGCTCCAGATTTAAATGTTGCTGTCCATTTCATCAGGAAGATACTCCTTCTTTCGTCGTTACGCCAAGCATGAATATATACAAATGCTTCGGTTGCGGAGAATCCGGAAATGCGATAACGTTCCAGATGAAAACGAAAGGTTTGACATTTGTCGATGCTGTCAATGAGCTCGCAAAGCGGGCAAATATCACTTTGCATAAGGATGAAACCCCATTGACAGCTGAAGAACTGGTCGAACAACGGAAAAAGGAGGCAGCAAGGACAATAAATGAAGCAGCTGCAAAATGGTTCGCAGAACAGCTGCATGAAGATAACGATCAAGCTCGTTTTGCATTGAATTATGTAACAGGACGATGGGGGAACCGTTTCGTAGAGGCTGCAGGGATTGGTTTCGCTCCCGGAAAAAAGAAATTTTTTAAATGGGCAACGCAAAAAGGGTTTTCACAGGATCTGCTGATAGAATTGGGATTATTGGCTAAAAATAAAGATGAAAAAATATATGATGGCTTTTATAATCGCATCATTATGCCGATACATTCCAGAAGTAACAATGTTGTCGGCTTTACCGCTCGAGTTCTGGATAATTCCAAACCTAAATATATCAATTCTCCCGAAAGCATACTCTTCAAAAAGAGTGAGATAATATTCGGGTTAAACGTGGCCACCCGAGAAGCTGCCAGACAAGGAATATTCTATCTTGTCGAGGGCGCTCCGGATGTGTATCGGCTACAATCTATCGGGGCGACAAATGCCGTAGCTTCACTTGGAACGGCTTGGTCTAAAGAGCAGTTCAATTTCCTTGTCAAATATAATGCTTCTGTGTGCTTCATCCCGGACATAGATGTAAGTGACGACGACAGACATTTCGGTCCAGGTATAAAATCCGTTTTAAAAAATGGAAAGACCGCGTTAGAGTCAGGCCTGAGAGTCATGGTCAAAGAGATTGAACCCGATGCAACCGGAGAAAAGGCCGATGCCGATTCGTATATTAAATCGCTCAGCATTTTAGAAAACATTCCCAAAGAAGACTTTATAGTCTGGTTTACGACGAAACTCCTTTTAGGAAAAGAATCGTCTTCTGAAAGGGCTGATGTGATGAAAGATGTCTGTGAGTTGCTCGCGCTGGTTCGAGATAGGGACTATGTGAAAATTCTCGTAAAGAGAATCAGTAAGATTCTGGGGGTCTCACAGAATATATTGCAGAACGCCATGAACGAGACTGTCAGATCGAATGCAGAGAAGCGACAGATCTCGGATAAGTTGATGGATCGGGAGCGATATTCGAAATATGGATTTTATGAAAACCGGCACTGCTATTTTTCTCTTAATAAAGATGGTATAGAGTCTAGGTGGTCAAATTTCACTCTTGAGCCGTTATTTCACATAAAAGATCAATTAAATCCCAAACGCTTGTTCCGGATTACAAATATTACTGGACAAAAAGATATAATAGAACTCCGGCAACAGGATCTGATCTCGATACAAGGGTTTAAGCTGCGAATAGAAGGACTCGGAAATTACATTTGGGAAGCCAAGGATGAGCAACTGACAAAACTCAAAGGCTACTTATATGAGCAGACTGAAACGGCCGTCGAAATAACTCAGCTCGGATGGCAGAAGGATGAATTCTTCGCTTTTGGCAACGGGGCATTTTATCATGGCCAATGGTTGCCGGTGGATGACTTCGGAATAGTCCGACTTGAGGGTATCGGCAATTTTTACTTGCCGGCAGCTTCGAAAATTTACAAGAACGAAAGAAAACTATTTCAGTTCGAGCGAAAATTCGTACACGCCGATCTGAGTACAATCAGTCTTAGAAATTATACGGACAAATTGATTGACGTGTTCGGTGATAAGGCCAAGGTCGGGATTTGCTTTTTACTCGCCGCATTATTTAAGGATGTTATTACGGCTAAAACAAAAAATTTCCCGATCCTTAATCTGTTCGGACCGAAAGGATCCGGAAAATCCGAACTGGGGCATTCTTTGATGTCATTCTTCATAATCAACAACGAGCCGCCAAACCTTTCGTCGGCCACGGATGCGGCTTTGGCTGATGCGGTAGCCCAATGTGCAAATGCTCTTGTCCATATAGACGAGTATAAAAATACCATTGAACTTAGCCGGCGAGAGTTCATAAAGGGGCTTTACGACGGCGTCGGCCGCACTCGCATGAATATGGATCGCGATAAGAAGCGCGATACCACAGCTGTTGATTGCGGTGTAATAATTTCCGGTCAGGAAATGCCGACTGTCGATATAGCCATATTCTCACGCATGATCTATCTGACGTTTGACAAGACGGAATTCTCGATCGAGGCGCGACGGAAGTTTGAGGAACTTAAATCTATGCGAGATCTCGGATGTTCTCATCTGACGCTTGAGTTGCTTCGTCATCGGAAAAGAGTCGAATGTGATTTCTCTGCAAATTACAATGCGGCGTTTGAAGACATACAGGTCGCAATAGGCAGTGCGAGCGTCGAAGACCGTATATTCCGCAACTGGGTGACGCCGTTGGCCATATTCCGAACACTTTCCGGAGTTGTCGATGTCGCTTTTGATTACAAAGAAATGTTGAAGATATGCGTCGACGGCATGCTTAATCAAAACGGGGTATGTAAATCCAATAACGAACTTGCCACGTTCTGGCAGACGGTAGACTATCTCCATCAGAACGGAGAGATATTCAATGAAGCCGACTATCGTATAAAGTACGAGTTAGGCTTTAAAGGCAAAGGCATAAGAGACAAAGTGGTTTTCCTGTCGCCCAAACCGATCCTGTTTCTATGTACAAAACGTGTTATGATGCTATATCGTCAGAACGCTAAAAAAGTAGGAGAGGCTGCGATCAGCCCCGAATCACTCCGACACTATCTCGAGACTTCAAAAGAGTATCTCGGGACGAAAAATGCTGTTAGATTCAAAAATCTGAGCAATACCGTCGAATCGTCGACATCCGTAACAGGACATTCAGGGATGCCGACCGTTCGGCAGACATCACGCACTGACTGGGCTCTGTGCTTCGACTACAATATGATCGTCGAGAATTACGAGATCAATCTTGAGGTGCAGACCGATTACGACGATGACATCGATGTGACGGATATCGATGAGAATGATAACTCAAAACCATATTAAAAATGTCACCAAAAGAATTTTTCGACACTGTCGTCGAGATGCGTAAGCATCAATTGGCCTTTGAGCGATCAAAAGGTCGCGATGATCTTGCCAAGCGTTGCGCCAAGGATTACGAACAGCGCATAGATTATGAGATAGCACGAGTCTCGTTACTGGAGCGAGAGAAGGCAACGCCAAGACTGGATTTTGAGAGTTAACCAATATGGTAAAGAATTTTGACAAGTTTAGAAAGAAAAGGAAATGAAGATAATAATCCGCAGAACCCTTTATGTTATCATAGTCGCTCCTATCTTATTGCTGATGGCTGTATGTGAGCCTTTTTACCAGTTTAGCCATTGGCTAAACCTAAAACGAATCTATCTAAAAGCTACCTTATGGAACGTTTGATCTGGACTAAAAATAAGACTGGCTTCACCCCCGCTCATCAGGCGGGGTGTTTTTATGCCAATTCTGATTTTAGCGGCATCCGCTTCCATCCATTGAGTCGCGATATAATACAATAATGGATCTGTTAAAATATTAAAATAGCACTGTACTGCTATTTTTGTTATCTTTGCAGAAACTTAAAATGTAATGTCATGAAATTTTTATGTGTTTTATTAGGAATTGCGTGTTTTATAATCGGTATATGGATTTGGCTCGATATGCCTGATTATTCTTCATTGTATTATTCTAAACCAATTTTGCCGAAAGAATTTTTTCGAATCGGCATTATTTCAAGTTTCATCTTTGGCTTCTTTTGGTTTGTGCTATTTAGTATCCTTGAAAATCAATCGAAGATTATGAAAGCTTTGAATATCGTGGATCAAGATAAAAATGGATCTACATCTAAGTTCTCTGGCCGGGTCTTTTGACGTCAGAATATCAGATTATTACAGAAATAAAAAATAGTTCTGTATTATTGTTTTTCGTATCTTTGCGATGTTAATAAAAAAAAATCCCGCAATGAAAAAGTATTTACTAATCCTTGTCGCGATGGCCTCGATAGTGTCAGGATGCGCACCTAAAAAACAAATGTTCTCGCATGAAGGCTACTTTATAGACTTCACTCGTGGACTGACGACGGTTTCTTCATCACTGAAAGCAACTCGGTCGGCTTCGAGTATCAGCCTCTCGGAATAATGACAGTTTATGAAATATCGGGTGAAGATGAAACATATGTTGCAGAGCCCGAAATATCGGAAAAAATCCGCAGTAGTTACGAAGACGACTTATATATGCGCTCTCCCAAGAAAGTCAAATCGAGACGTTGGAAAAAAGCGAGTGGCTATTCTGCGCTTGATGAACTGGTATGTATCGCTAAAGAAAGAGGTGCATCAGGTGTTATCAATCTGAAAATAGTTTACCACTATAACTATATCTCTGAAGAATATCGTATTTTAGATAGAGTAGAGGTATCCGGCATGCTCATCCGCAAATAGCGAATATCGATAAAATTTGCAAATTTTATGCGAAAATTTGGCAGTGTGAAAATCTTGTAGTAGATATGCAGTGCTTACAAACTGACAGCTGACTGTCCCGCCCGAGCGCGGTCAATGCTCGATGACTTCAACGGGCTTTTTTTATGCCGAAACATAGCACTGCCTTACGGCTGCCATCCGTAAATTTTTGCGCTCGCGAGAGACAGCATCAGTTTGTAAGCAACGGATCGGCAGTCGTTTTTGTCTGCCTTGCTTACAAACTGATGCACTATGAACGCATTGACAATCACCCCGGGCGCGCAGCGCCCAACCCAATCATCGGCGAAGCTCCGCAGTCTCGCCAAATCGTTAACCTCAGCAAAACTTTTTGCCGGAAAATTTGCACATTCCAAATCTTATTCCGAGATTTGCAGTGCTAACATCCATGGTGATCTGCTCACTTCGCCAGAGCGCGGTAAATGCTCGACTACTTTCTACGGGCTTTTTTTATGTCCGGACATATCAGCCATGAGCGGCTGCCACCGATTCATTAAAGGCGCTCGAATGAGTGAACGACTATGGATGTTAGCAACGGTGACAGCCGTCTCTATTTATTAACGCTAACATTCATAGTCGTATGCAACAAACAACAATTTTGACGCTCAATCCGCAGCGTCCGTCGGTAGCGCA
>CAJUMI010000101.1 GCA_910587545.1 uncultured Muribaculaceae bacterium
TAGAGACCACTCCCGAGCAAGATAAAATCATAGCCGATACATTTACAAAAATTGCCAATGAGGAAGACTATGATCTGACTTCTAACAATTGTGCTCATGCGGTGCAACACAGCCTTAAGCAAGCGGGATTGTTACCCGAAAAAACTTTGATATATAATGATATTTCCCCAACGAATTTTGGTTATACAATTTCTCTGCCTAGAGAGGTTCCAATGTTTGATAGTCCCAAGGCCGCTTTCTATCATATAAAAAAATACAATCCTAATGGGAAAAGTTATAAAAAAAACAAATAATATTATATTTATGGATTTGATGAACAGAAATTCTAAATCTTACTTACTTGCGGAATGTATAGTAGTGGCAATACTTTTCGCTTTATCATTTTCTATTAATTTAGAACTGATCGGAGAATACGGCAGCTACGGTGCGG
The DNA here is from genome assembly GCA_910587545.1 of uncultured Muribaculaceae bacterium. Classification (GTDB taxonomy): domain Bacteria; phylum Bacteroidota; class Bacteroidia; order Bacteroidales; family Muribaculaceae; genus CAG-873. Next base: position 431 of record CAJUMI010000101.1, read on the forward strand.
CTACAGAACTAATTCAGTATATATCATTTTTCATAGGAGTGATGTCTCTTGGCTTGTTCACTCTTGCCATATCAACTTATCGCGAAGCGCTATATTGCAGAATGATAATTATCAATTTTTTATTATTCGGATTGATATTATTTATATTAAGAGTTTTCTATCTCATCATGATATATACATATTAGATAGAGAAATATTGTTATAATTTTTGGCAAATGAAAACATGTAAAAGAAAGCGCCTGATAGAGGCAACCCTTATTATTTTTTATTTCCAGCTATTCTGTCTGTTGGAAGGCCTGTGTTTGACATATTTATATTACCTACAACTTTTTGACACCGTGATTATTAATATAGTACTTCCAATAGCTTTTACGGCATTGTATGTCAAACTTCTTTATTATTCGAATATTAAGATCCTTCCACAATATATAAAATGGTCATTTTCCGGAATGTTTGTGGTTGCCATCACGCTGATTTCCGTGATATTTCCTATATAATTTCAAACAAAATGGATCTGTGATATTTCAATCGGCTTGATACGGAATCGAGAATAACTCTGCCGGGGGCGGTGATATTGTTTTTCTGATCGTATGGCATTTCGAGGCAGTGCTGCGCAGCGGAGTAAAACTGTGCCAACTGGAAGCGGTCATATATGCCGTACCCGAAGTGGCGTTGTTTTTATTATACGTCCATCTGACCATAGGCTACCGGAAATATGCCGCTATTTTCAGTTGGGGACTAATTGTCGCATTGATAGCCGTGTGGTTCGGAAATATCATCGGAAAGCATCTGATAGACAGATAAGGAGACCTGATTTCACAATGTAAAAGGTAAAGACACTGACTGCATTTGCTCTGTACAACTTACTTGTTTTTACGGCAGCGGTCATCAAAGTACTGCTGTACTATCACGTTACAGATCAACGCGATTACCCTGTCATGGCGGCTTTGTGTATTTTTATTGTTGTTGGAATCACAGCATTGCACTTGCTGAAATACAGGTATATCATGATCATTTACCTGATGACGGTCACAACGGCGTTGGCGCTGACAATCGGATGAAATATATAAGTATTTTTGCCCAATAAAGTTTGTGTTATGAGAAAATTGTTATTGTATATTTTCATTATTGGTGTGCTTGAAATTCTACATGCCGGTACTGCAAATGAACGCACGGATACGGTGAACTATCTTGATATTTTTCTGAGAGAAAATCCGGAGTATGTCGCAGAAACGATAATGGTTGATGTTCGCTTGCCGAAGGTTAGGTTAAGCAAAGAAATCGTGGATTTGATTATGAAGCACGATCTTGCGGACAAACTTCGAAAATATAAACCAAGCGGCAAAATAATACTTAGTCTGGCAAAAGATCCTTGGGGATGAAATGTTGGTACCTCATACATCTTTAAACCTGTAACGCCGGCCCAACCGGTATCAAAATAATCAATGATACTGTTACCTGAGATAATAGGCTATCTGCAGTATGACGATATCTATATACTCTTGAATGATTCTTTCTGAGATCAGATAATTCGAAGCGACAGCACAACGCATGACTTTAAATTAAAGCTTGTGAAACGATTTCGTAACTGGCGTTGCTATCGGGATTATTATGACGATGGTTCAGCAATAAGAATATACTTTATCCCCGAAACAACGTCTCCGGATTTTTGGACTCCTACAATAATCAAGTTGATGATGAGAATGGATGAGCATGAGTTTTAGAGCTCGGAGCGGTAGCGGTAGTTGTTGCGCAGGGATTCGAAGGCGGTGGGGTCGTTTTTGAGAGCTACGGTGTCGGAGAGGGGGTTATAGCTTTCGATCACGGCGAAAGGCGAAATCGAGGAGGCTATGGCCTTGGGGGTGTCAGCGGTTACGGTGATACGCGGAAGGTAGAAGAAGGTAGTAAGTGCGTCGACTATCATCTGGGTGGCGCGCACTTTGCCGTCGTGGGAATAGCCTGCGATGTGAGGCGTGGCTATGGCGGCGCGTGAAAGAAGGTCTGTAGAGATGTCCGGTTCGTTTTCCCAACAGTCGATCGCTACGGAGCCTACCGATCCATTGTCGATCGCCGCGATCAGAGCCTCGGTGTCGGTGACAGGACCGCGGGCGCTGTTGATCAGTATCGGCGAGCGTCGCAGACGGGCAAAAAAAGCCTGGTCGGCCATGTGGTAGGTCGCATCATCGCCTTCGCGGGAGAGCGGGGTGTGGAATGTTATCACGTCGGCCTTTGCGGCAATCTCGTCGAGTGTCGACCAGTTGTCGCCGCCTTCGGCGCGCATGCGCGGCGGGTCATAACACAGCACCTTCATGTCGAGTCCGCGCGCCCAGCGATCGACGATCGAACCGACGTGACCCACGCCGATAATGCCAAGCGTATACTCAGTCAGCGGCCGGTTGGCGAGCTGCATGATGGTGGCGAACACATATTGGGCGACGGCCGGAGCGTTGCACCCGGGGGCGTTGATCACGGTGATACCGTTGTCGGCACACCACTTCGTGTCGATATGGTCGGTGCCGATGGTGGCAGTGCCTATGAAGCAACAGCGCGAGCGGCCGAGCAGGCCGGCGTCGCAGCGTGTACGCGTCCTGACGATCAGCGCGTCGGCATCTTTGACGGCCGCGGGGGTGAATTCGTCGGCCGACAAATATTTCACGTTGGCGTAAGGTTCAAGCAGACCGGCGATAAACGGCACATTGCGTTCGACGATGATGTTCAGGCGATAATTGTCCATATGTAGATTGCGTAGTAGATTACTGTTATCGAGATTATGGCCACCCAAGCGCGGGGGCTGTTTCTAATAACAAACAAATGACCGAGAAAAAAAGCCGAGCAGCAGTTGAGCAGTGTCAGGTAGGTGATGAAATTGGTGAAGTCGGCGGCCATTGCGACGACTGTCACGAAGGTGATGAGGGTCAGCAGACCGTTGCACGCGCGGGTACGGGCGTTGTATGTAATCAGCTTGAGCACACTCAGGGCATAGGCGGTCAAGGTCAGGATGACCGTGAAGGCGATCGTAGAGACCAGCAGGATGGTGTCAAGTGAATTTATGACCTCGGTCACACCGGTGAAATGAGGGATACGGATATCTGCCGGGGTGATGATGCCGAAGCCCAGCAGTATCCACCATGGCGTCGCGATGCCGAGCAGAGCTGCGAGCGATGTGCGCAGGGTGAAGACGCGCATCTGGCCGCAGGCCAGAAGAAACACGGGAATGTATAATATGAAAGCGTACTGCACCGTCGCGGCACTTGACAGCATGAAGAACACCAGGAAAACCCTCCTGCGCGACGCCGGATCACCGAAGACACTGAACATCAGAGTCATCGACACTATAACCACCAGAGCCATAACCGATCCGGAGCAGAGCTGCGCGCTGATCTGAGGTGTGGCTGTCTGTAGGACAGCGAAAAATGAGGCGTAGATCAGGGTGATGGTGCGCGGTATGTTGTAGGCCTTGTTGATATAGATCATCAACGCGATAATGGCGAGCATTACCGCGAAATTGACCCACATCGAGGTCACAGGTGATGATATCCACTGACTGACCGACGGGAATATCATCACTTTGTCGTCGCAGATCTGTCGCACGGCACCGGCCGAGACCGCATAGAACACCGAAGCGATCATGGCGATGACAGCTATGCCCATCGCTCCGCGCGAATGAAGCAAACCGGTGATTACGGACGCTTTCAATGCAGGGTCGCCTGTGATTACTTCATGAGATCGCGGCCGATGTCGCGGCGGAAATATTTGCCGTCGAAACAGATGTCGTCTACGGCATTGTAACTCTTGGCGAGAGCGTCGGCGATGGAGTCGCCGTAAGAGGTGGCTGCGATGACGCGACCGCCCGATGTGAGCAGACGGCCGTCAGCCGTGCGTTGTGTGCCGGCGTGGAAGAGTATGCTTTCGGCAGGATTGAGGTCGCCGGTGATCTCCAAGCCTTTGGCATAGGATCCGGGGTAGCCGCCCGACACAGCCATCACAGTGACAGCGGCGCGCGGATCGTGGTCGGCGGGGATGTCGCCGAGCTCGCCTTTGGCAGCACCTTCGAGCAGGTCTACGATGTCAGAGGCGATGCGGGGCATGACCACCTCTGTTTCGGGATCGCCCATACGCACGTTATACTCGATGACCATCGGGTCGCCGCCGACATTGATAAGACCGAGGAAGATGAAGCCGCGGTAGATGATGCGCTCCTCTCTGAGGCCGCGCACGGTCGGAATGATGATGCGTTCCTCGACTTTGTCCATGAACGCCTTGTCGGCAAACGGCACGGGGCTTACGGCGCCCATACCGCCGGTGTTGAGGCCGGTGTCGCCTTCGCCGATGCGTTTGTAGTCTTTTGCGACGGGCAGTATGCGGGAGCCGCCTTCACCGTCGGTGAGCACAAACACCGAGCACTCTATGCCACTGAGAAACTCTTCGATCACCACCGTGGCCGATGATGCGCCGAACATGCCTCCGAGCATTTCGGCCAGCGATTTCTTTGCCTCGTCGAGACTGTCGATGATAAGCACGCCTTTGCCGGCGGCAAGGCCGTCGGCCTTGAGAACGTAGGGCGGTCTGAGTGTCTCGAGGAAGCGGTAACCGTCAGCGAGAGTGGCAGCTGTGAAGCTCTCATAGCGGGCGGTCGGGATCGAATGACGCACCATAAACTGCTTGGCGAAGTCCTTGCTGCCTTCAAGGGCCGCTCCTGCCTTGGACGGACCTAGTACGAGGACGGAATCTCCGGCAAAGAAATCATATATGCCCGCAACGAGGGGATCCTCGTTGCCGACAACGATCATGTCGATGCTGTTGTCAGCGACAAATTGACGGATGGCGGCAAAGTCGAGCGGCGACATGTCGACATTTGTTCCGTAGGAGCCGGTTCCGCCGTTGCCTGGAGCGATAAACAGCCGGGCCGTGCGCGGGCTTTGTGCGATTTTCCAGGCAAGAGCCGATTCCCGGCCGCCTGAACCTAATAGAAGAATATTGAGCGTTGACATGATCAGTTTGTATCTTTATGTGTTATTTGTTTTCGTTGTTGTCAGAGTCGCGTTTTTTCCATCCTCGTGAGCGCATCACCGGACCAGCTTGCGGCGGAAGCGAAGGCTTTTTATCTCCGATACTCTTGAGCGCATGAGGATTACGTCGCACGGCAAATGGATTTTCGGGATCGATCGGAAGTTCGGTGCGGACACGGTTGTCCGGACGGTCGTCGAACCTGCGGTCTCCAAATTTACGGTCACCGAATTTGCGCTCGCCAAACTTGCGCTCGCCAAACTTGCGCTCGCCGAATTTGCGCTCACCGAATTTGCGCTCACCGGACTTAAACTCGCCGGATTTGCGCTCGCTGCGACGTTCTTTGCCTGAGGTACGGCGTTCATTATTGTCGCGCCGGTCTTCGTCTGGACGGCTTTCCTTGATGCGTCCGCCGCCGGCCATAAACGATTTCTTATCTCCGTCGAAGATGACGTATTCGCGCAACTCGCATTCCAGCGCACCATTGTAAAGAGGTATCTTTTCCGATGCCGAGAGGCCTATCTTACGGAAATATTCGTCGCGATAGCCGATGATCCAGGCGTTGTAGCCCGTGAATACATGTTTCAGCTTGCTGCCGATCGTTTCGTAGAGTGCATCCATATCGGGAGCGCTGATACGTTCGCCATAGGGGGGATTTGTCACGACGACGCCCGCCGGCTGTGGAGCTTCGGCCCATTTAGACAGTGGCATCACTTTGAGATCGACATATTTGGCTACGCCAGCGCTCTTGAGGTTCGACTCGGCGATGGCTACTGCCTTGGGCGAGATGTCGGCGCCTACGATGGGCACGTCTACTTGGCGTTCGCCGCTTTCGTCGTTGTAAAGTCGGTCGAACAGCTCGCTGTCAAAGTTCTTCCAATGCTCGAAGGCGAAGCCTTTGCGGTAGATGCCCGGATTGATGTTGGCTGCGATAAGCGCAGCCTCGACCAGGAAGGTGCCTGAGCCGCACATGGGGTCGACAAACGCTGACTGACCGTTCCAGCCGCTGAGCATGATGATGCCGGCCGCGAGAACCTCATTGATCGGCGCCTCGGTCTGAGCCACGCGATAACCGCGCTTGTGAAGCGACTCGCCCGACGAGTCGAGCGAGAGTGTCACCTCGGTACCCGAGATATGGACATTGATCATCACATCGGCGTCCTGGAGTCTCACGCCCGGTCGCTTGTCGGCTCCATAGCGGTCCTTGAACCAATCGACTATCGCATCCTTGATACGGTAGGTGACATAGCGTGAATGTGTGAACTCGGCACTGTAAGCCGTCGTGTCGATCGAGAAAGTCTTGTCGAGAGTCATCACCGACGACCAGTCAAATTCCTTTGCCCTATCATATAGATCGTCGGGATTTTTGGCGGTGAATTTGTAGAAAGGCTTGAGTATCCTTAACGCCGTGCGGCAGCACAGGTTGGCCTTGTAGAGCGTTTCGAGATCGCCGCGAAACGCGACCATGCGTTTGCCCTCTTCGACATTCTCCGCTCCGAGTCCGCGAAGTTCGCCGGCAAGCACACCTTCAAGTCCCTGAAAGGTCTTGGCGACCATGTCAAATCTGTCGTTGCTTATCATCTTTCTAAAGTTTTTGCAAAGTTACAACATCCGTCGCTGATTTCCACTGCCTGTAAGACAAAATTACATTATATAAAATGAAAGTGCATTACTTCACAGTAACGCACCTCCCTCATAACCAAAATTCAAGTATATATTGTGAGTCTAACAAAACGTTATTATAATCGCTCTATCATAAACTTTTTGACAATGCTTAGAGTTTGTTTAAAAACAAATGTTAATAAAAAACAAGCATCAGTCGAAATTTC
>CAJUMI010000102.1:0-2622 GCA_910587545.1 uncultured Muribaculaceae bacterium
ATTACTCTCCGAAAACTCACTTCTGTTAACAATCGTTTTTAAACAAGCTCTAAATGTACTTGAGGCAAAAGACGGCAAAATCGCCGAGACTATGAACTTCAATTTCGGCGGCCATCACGATTTAGGCAACATGGCAGAACGTGCCCGCGAGTCAGGCCTGTTCGCCAAGGACAAACACGCCAAGGAATTCGTACTCGCAATGCGCTTCATGCACCACGTACTCAAGAAAAATCCCGACGTGGAATTATTCAAGGAGTTCGCACCCCAATTCGATGCATTCAAGCAGAAAGTCAGAGACAAATTAGGCTGCGGATGCTCCTGCACCTGCGACAAATAATCCCTTATAAGAGATTGCCTAAAAGCACGAAGAGGGTACGGCGCCGTCTACCGGCCGTACCCTCTTCTTCATTTATAGGCATCGGATGCTATAAATCACGCTGTTAATTCATCTTGACCCGTAGCCTGTTGCATGCCAATGAATAGAGACTTTCATTTTTATATGGAGTCGGAAACTTCATATAAAATCAATGCGGGCAGGGACCGTCGTATTATCCAACAAATCGACAAAGTCCTCAGTCTCACATAAAGCAATGGCTTCCAGCTTTATCTGCTACAAGTTTACAATGCCGCCGTTCGATGCGATTATTCTTCCTTTATTATACATATTCCTTTTATCGACCGCATAACCGTCACCTAAATACTTAAATGTTTTGGGGGCTGCTCCTTTTATGGATAGATCTCCCCGATAAATCTCTCCTGAGATTTCTTCGCCATCAAAGAACTCCGTTGATGACAAGTCGTAATAGTAGACGTTATTGGCGCCCGGCCGTATGGTTCGTACTCACTGTTATTTTTATATATTTTATAATATATTTTAAATTTTCGGGTGGCGTCACCTCTTGGATATATTTTCTCAGCTTGAACCGAATTGGAAAGGCGGTGTATCTGATCTTGACACACCGCCTTTAGGGGATAAGGATGACGATTATATGGGAGCGCGGTCTATTTCAGGTTGTCGCGAACGCGGTCGAGATAGGCTTTCATGCGGGCGCTGTCGCGGGCGTCGACGATTTCTTTCAGCTCGGCGAGTTTGTCGCTGATCTGCTGTAGTTGGTCGGAGGTGTTGGGGTTGAACAGTATCTCGCTCAACAGGTAGTCGTCCTCACTCATCAGACCGTTGGCGATGGCCATGTGGCGCTTGAATGTCGTGCCGGGGGCGTCCTGATGCTTCATCGTCGAGGCAAACACCAGTGTCGACGCGAAAGGTATCGACAGTGAATAGGCGATCGTCAGGTCATGCTCGGCGAAGGTGTACTCCTCGGTGTGGAGATGCAGACGGCTGTAGAGGTCGCGGAAGAAAACCTTGCCGAGATGGTCGCCCTCGGTGATGATGATGGCGTTTTCGCTGGAAAGATTGCTCAGCGAGGCGAACGTCGGGCCGAACATCGGATGGGTCGACACGAACGGATGTCCGCACGAGCCGTAGAATTCGGGCAGGCCGGTCTTGACAGAGGCGATATCGCTCAGGATGCACTGAGATGGCAGATGAGGCATCACGGCCTCGAACGCGTCGATCGTGTACTTGACCGTCGAGGCGTTGATGACGAGCTGGGGGGCGAAATCATCGACCTCGTCGAGCGACGAGAAGCGGCGGCAGTTGAAGGTGAAGCGCAAGCGCCGGGGATCGGGATCATAGACGGCCACCTCGTGGTCGAACGACAGCAGATCGCAGAAGAACGAGCCCATTTTTCCGGCTCCGAGTATCAGTATTTTCATTTTCCGAGGGGATGACCGTTGACAATTTCAATCTGTTTGCGCACCGATTCCTCATGGATCGCAGCAAGCACGGCACGCATGAATTCGGGAGACATGCCCATCTCTTCGGCCGAACGCACCCTGCGCTCCATCAGATCGTTATATCGGCCGGCCTGGATGACGGGCATCGAATGCTCTTTCTTGTAGCGGCCGATCTCACAGGCCACCTTCATGCGTCGGTCGAGCAGCTCGAGAAGTTCGTCGTCGATGCGGTCGATCTGCTGACGGAGCAGAGCGAGACTCTCGGTCGACATCGACTTGTCACGCAGCACGAGGGTATGGAGTATGAAGTTGAGCACCTCGGGAGTGATCTGCTGGCCCTTGTCGCTCCAGGCGCAGTCGGGGTCGCAGTGGCTCTCGATTATCAGACCGCTGAAACTCATGTCGAGCGCCTGCTGTGAGAGCGGAGCGATCAGTTCGCGCTTGCCGCCGATGTGGCTGGGGTCGCAGAACACCGGCAGGTCAGGGAAGCGTCGGCGCAGCTCTATCGGGATGCGCCACTGGGGCAGGTTGCGGTAGAGGTGACGGCCGTAGGCGCTGAAGCCGCGGTGAATGGCGCCGATACGACGTATGCCGGCGTTGTAGATGCGCTGCATGGCTCCGATCCACAGTTCAAGGTCGGGGTTCACCGGGTTTTTCACGAGCACCGGTATGTCAACTTTAGCGTCGGCAATGGCATCAGCGATCTCCTGCATGGCGAAGGGGTTGGCCGATGTACGGGCGCCAATCCAGAGCATATCAAGCCCGGAGTCAAGCGCCTGCTCGACGTGCCGGCGGTTGGCCACCTCTGTAGAGACCATCATGCCG
>CAJUMI010000102.1:2632-7083 GCA_910587545.1 uncultured Muribaculaceae bacterium
AGCATCAATGTTTTCTTATGCGGCAGCTTTGGTAGTTGAAAGTTTTTATAATAACAGAGACCATCATGCCGGTCTCCTCTTTCACCCGTTCGAGCCACTTCAGCCCTTCGGCACCAATGCCTTCGAAGCCCCCGGGATGGGTACGCGGTTTCCATATGCCGGCTCTGAACACCTTGATGCCGTTGGCGGCCAGCTCGCGAGCCGTAGTCATCACCTGTTCTTCAGTCTCGGCGCTGCACGGGCCGGCTATTATAATCGGTCGCGACGGATCAAGCGTCGGGAACAACGGTTTGAGATCTTTCATCTTATTTGTTTTTGTTATCTGTGTTATAATTGCGGATACGCTCAAGCGACTCGCGCAGTTTCGCGGGCTTGGCGCAGAGTGAAATTCTGACATAGCGTTCGCCGTTTCGCCCGAAGATAAAGCCTGGAGTTATGAACACCCGCGCCTTGTAGAACAGTTCGTCGGCAAGCCATTCGCCCGAGGGCACATCGTCAGGAACACGCCCCCAAAGGAACATGCCGCGCTGCTGCGGATCAAAGGTGCAGCCGAGCTCCCGCATTATATCCTCGGCTATGGTGCGGCGCTCGGCATAGACATCATAAAGATCGTCATACCAGTCGTCGCCGGCTTCGAGAGCCTTTGCGGCGGCAAGCATCAGAGGCTTGAACTGGCCGGAGTCGATATTGCTCTTCACCTTCAGGATCCACGATATGAATGTCGGGTTAGATGCGGCCATCGCCACACGCCATCCGGCCATGTTGTGGCTCTTGCTTAGAGAGTTAAGCTCAACGGCTACATCCTTGGCGCCTTCGACCTGCAGTATGCTCTGCGGCTCGCGGTTGAGGATAAAGCTGTAGGGGTTGTCGTGGGCGATGACTATGCCGTGGCGGCGTCCGAAGTCGATCAGCCGCTCGAAAGTCTCTCTTGTCGCCCTGCGCCCGGTCGGCATATGGGGATAGTTGACCCACATTAATTTGATCCGCTCGAGCGGCAGGCGCTCGAGAGCGTCGAAATCAGGCAGCCAGCTGCCCTCTTCGGTGAGATCATAAGTGAATATCTCGGCACCTACAAGCCTGCTGACCGAACTGTAGGTCGGATAGCCTGGATCGGGCACAAGCACTCCGTCGCCGGGATTGAGAAACGTCAGCGACAGATGGAGTATGCCCTCCTTCGAGCCGATGAGAGGCTGTATCTCATTGTCGGGATTGAGCCCGACACCGTAATAGCGGGCATACCATCGGGCGAAAGCCTGCCTGAGTTCGGGCAGTCCGTTATGCGACTGATAACTGTGGTTGGCTTCCACCTCCACTTCGCGCCGGAGAGTCCCGATCACGTCGGCCGACGGAGCGCGGTCGGGTCCGCCGATGCCGAGCGAGATGATATCCGCACCCTCGGCGTTAAGTCGGGCAAGTTCACGGAGTTTGCGCGAGAAGTAATATTCCTTTATAGCGTCGACACGCTCGGCCGGGACGATCTGTTTTGGCTGATTCATGCGTTGATTTGTTCTTTATTGTTAATAAATTCGACATACTCCCCCTGAGTCATCAATTCGTTGGTGAGGGGGCGGACAGCATCGATCGCCTGATGATAGCGGACCACGCTGGAGAATGTCAGATCGACATAAAAACGGTATTCCCACTCGCGCCCGATGATAGGCATGGACTGAATCTTCGAAAGGTTCATATCGTAGAACGACAGAATGGTAAGGACCTTTGACAGCGCACCGCCCGTGTGGGGAAGGGAGAACACGACGGAGGCCTTGTTGACCTGCGACTCCGACGGACCTATCTCAGAGGCAAGCAAAGGATTGGCCACAATGAGGAAACGGGTGAAATTGCGTCGGTTGGTCTCGATGCCGCGTTCGAGAATCTCGAGACCGTAGAGCCTGGCGGCATAGTCGCCGCAGACAGCTGCGTGGCCCATGAGTTTTTTGTCGGCTATCTCCTTGGCGCTGCCCGCTGTATCGAAGTGCTCGATAATCTTGAGATTGGGATGACGGAGCAGATATTGCTCGCACTGCATCAGAGCCATCGGATGGGAATTTACCTCGGTGAGCGAGTCGATCGTCTGGCCGGGCAAGGCGGCAAGCACATGGGATATGCGCTTCTTCTGCTCGCCGATGATGCGCAGGTTGCTCTGGCGAAGCATCTCGTGGTTTTGCAGGAGACTGCCGGCAATGGTGTTTTCAATCGCCACGATACCGACAAGCGAAGCGTCGCCCTCGAGAGCCTCGAACATGTCGTGGAACGTGTCGAACGGCACCGTTTCGATCTCCCGGTCGGAAAAGTATTCTCGGGCCGCGGCGTCATGGAAACAGCCGGCAACGCCTTGTATTGTAACTCTCAGTCTTTCTGACATCGTTTTTATAAAAAAAATCCCGCCATCATTTTGTGATGAACAGGATTGTAACATATTGATTTTTATTCGATTTTAAGCCTGACTGATTACGCGACAATCCCGTTTCTACTCTGATAATAGAAATTAAAGGAATAGTAATATCCGTAAAATCGCGTCATAATGCTTGTTATTTACACCACAAAACTACAAATTACTTTTCAATCTCGCAAGAAACGCAACGTTTTTATGAAATAAATTTTAGCAGCATCCAATTGGTGACATTGAGAAAAAAGCAGATGGAACGCGGCAGTCGTTTTTGAAACACCCCCCTGTTTGAGCCGCACTGCACCGGCGCCGGCCGAGGCGTTTAAATGGCGGTCCGGCCTACGTTATCGACCCAGGAGTTCAAAGGAGATGACGTAGATTTCGGTGACGGTGCGTTTTATCGCCGTGCGGTCTTCCCAGAAGCGCGTGCGCAGCGTTCCCTCGATCAGCATGCGTGTGCCCCTGCGGATATATTTTTCGGCAAATTCAGCCGCCGCGTCAGTCATCACTATATTATGCCACTCGGTCCGCTCGGGTATCTCTGCTCCGTTTTCGGTGCGGCGGGCCGGTTCGTTGGTTGCAAGCGAAAAGGAGGCCACAGGTCTGCGCTCTACATAGCGCAACTGCGGATCGGCTCCGACGTTACCCAGCAGTATGACCTTATTCATGACTGCGGGATTTAACTGTCAGCCCGGCGATTACAGAGGGCGAGAAACCGGCTTTCTCCATAGCGACAAGACCGCGGACAGTAATGCCTCCCGGAGTTGTGACCGTATCGACAGCAGCCTCGGGATGAAGTCTGAAACGCTCGATCATCTCAGCCGCACCTCTCAGAGTCTGACACACATAGCGGCAGGCGTCGTCGGCCTCGAGTCCGGTGCAGACCCCGCCCTCAGAAGCCGCGCGGATATAGCGGAACGCATAAGCCAACCCACAGGAACACAACATCATGACCGACGGGAATATGGATTCCTTTATAACCTCGACCTTTCCGACAGTCTCAAATACTCTGGAGATTTCCGTCGAATAGGCCTCGGAATACTCATTGAGACAGATAAAAGTCATGCTTTCTCCGACCGCAACAGCCGTGTTTGGCATTACCCTCGCAATCATCGGAGCCTTGTTGAAGGCGGCAAACCGCTTTTCAAGATCAGCCATCGACTCTTCGGGCAGGAGCGACGCGACGATAGTGTGATTATAATTTATCCTCGGACCGATCTCGTCCACAACGTCGGCCAGCGATGACGGCTGAACGGCAATGACCAGCAGGTCAGCGTCGTCGATCACTTCAGTGTTGGACAAAGTTGTCACTATGCCCCCTTTCAGTCTGAGGCGCTCAAGTTTTGAGACCGACCGGTTGGATATTCTGACAGCATAGCCGGCGTCCGACAGCCCGACAGCGAGGGCAGCCCCCATATTTCCGGCACCTATAATCGAGATATTTTTCATTTCTAAGTCATTATAGAATGCAAAATTAAATTATCGCGAGCAAAAAAACCAAGTTTTTGACCGGAAAGTTTTGCCACATTGAGAATAATGCCTAAATTTGCAAGCCATTACAGTTTTTTCGCCTTACCAGCGAGAAAAATTACAAGTTGATCAACAAAAAATAGCATACAAAAATGAAAAAAGACATTCATCCTTCCACTTATCGCGAAGTAGCATTCAAAGATATGTCGAATGAAGAAGTATTTATCACTCGTTCGACAATCGCAACAAAAGAGACTATCGAAATCGACGGCACTACCTACCCGTTAGTGAAGCTTGAAATCACCAGCTCCTCTCACCCCTTCTTCACTGGTAAGCAGAAACTCGTTGACACCGCAGGCCGCGTTGACAAGTTCATGAGCCGCTACGGCAACCGCAACAAGAAGTAAAGAAACTCCTTGACCGAATTTTTCAAAAGCGGTGTATCAATGACTGATACGCCGCTTTTTTCATACCTTGCCGGCTGCAGCGCGAGCCTTGCGCATCTTATTGGCCTCTCGGCGCTCCATGTCGCGAAGCTGCCGGATAGACATGATTTTACAGCTGGGCCGCCCGGCCGGCTCTGACTTCCCGAACA
>CAJUMI010000103.1 GCA_910587545.1 uncultured Muribaculaceae bacterium
TTTTGTCTGACGCTCAGATGAAGGAAGCGGTAGAAAAGTTCAGCAAGGTGCTCACAGACAACGGAGCCACCATAGTGAACACAGAAGAATGGGGTCTGCGCAAGCTCGCTTATCCTATCGAGAAGAAATCGACCGGATTTTACAGTCTGATCGAATTTGACGCAGAGCCTACAATCGTCAAAAAACTCGAAACCGCTTATCGCCGTGACGAACGTGTGATCCGATTCCTCACTTTCCGTCTCGACAAATATGCTGCGGAATACGCTGCAAAGCGTCGCAGCCTTAAAGCCAACAAAGACAACGCACCCAAAGAAGTAAAGGAGGACTAAATCATGGCACAGGCACAATCAGAAATCCGTTATCTCACACCGATGTCGGTTGACGTGAAGAAGAAAAAATACTGCCGTTTCAAACGCAGCGGTATCAAATATGTAGATTATAAAGATCCCGAATTCCTCAAGAAATTCCTCAACGAACAGGGTAAGATCCTTCCCCGTCGTATCACAGGAACATCTCTGAAATTCCAGCGTCGAGTAGCACAGGCAGTCAAACGTGCACGTCACCTTGCTCTTCTGCCCTACGTAGCCGACCTTATGAAATAATTTAAAAGCTAAGGAACTAACTATGCAGATCATACTTAAAGAAGACGTTCAAGGCCTCGGATACAAGGACGACGTCGTAGAAGTTAAGAACGGTTACGGTCGCAATTACCTGATTCCTCAGGGAAAAGCCGTTATCGCTACTCCCTCAGCTCTTAAAGTGCTTGCTGAAAATCAGCGTCAGCGCGCCCACAAGCTCGCCAAGATCAAAGCGGATGCCGAAGCTGCTGCCGCCGCACTCGAAGGCGTATCGCTCACAATCGGCGCCAAGACCAGCGCAACCGGTACAATCTACGGTTCGGTCAACGCTATCCAGATCTCCGAAGCTCTCGAAAAACTCGGTCACAATGTGGATCGCCGTCAGATCGTGATCAAAGACGTAGTCAAGGAAGTCGGCAAATACAATGCCACAATCAACTTTCACAAAGAAGTGTCGGTTGAGATCCCCTTCGAAGTTGTTGCAGAATAATTTCTGTTGCATATAAAAATAAAGACCGCCCGAAAGGCGGTCTTTATTTTTATACAACCGATTCTGAGATTGGATGGCTGTTATAGTGTATGTTGGATTTCAGCAGACCTGAGTGAGGGAGACAATACACTCTTTTTCGTCGGCGGGATCCACGTCGATGTTGATTTTGCCTTCACGGGCGAGCCAGCCGAGAGCGGCGAAAACTTCTTTATCTTTCAGTTTGGTGATTTTTTTGATCTGTTTAACGCCAAGAGCTTCTGCAGTGTTGAGTGCGGTCCATACGGTTCCTGCGTTGGTGCCGATAGTTTCAATGTTCATATTGATTAATTTTAGTTGGAAATGTTAGACAATAATATACATTCTTGATTAATGTTAGTACAATGTGTCTGCAAACTTAGTCATAATCTTGCAATTTATCATACTAATGAAAAACAATTTTTATAGAAATTTGTTCTACCGATGATAATGAATTGACAGATAGGTCAATAAAATATTTGTTTTTTGAGGCGAGATTTGACGGAATATAGTAATTTTACGTAAAAATTATAAAACAAGACGGTATATGGACGGCACGGTTATAAGAAACACCGGTTCCCATTATGTAGTCGAACTCGACGGCGAGGCCAAAGAGATCTGCTGCAAGATCAAGGGGAACTTCAGAATCAAGGGTATACGCACAACCAATCCTGTGGCAGTCGGCGACAGGGTCACTGTCGCCGATCCCGGATCTGACGGCGTGGCATTTATCACCGCGATTGAACCTCGTAAGAATTATATCATACGCCGTGCGAGCAACCTGTCGAAGGAGTCCCACATAATAGCTGCTAACATCGATCAGGCGTTGCTTGTGGTGACACTTGTCGATCCGCCGACCGCGACAACGTTTATCGACCGTTTTCTTGCGACGGCAGAGGCCTATGCTGTGACCGCGATGATCGCAATCAACAAGATCGACCTGCTGACAGGCGAGGAAGACGCCGGGCTGCTCGAGGCCGTCAGCTATCTTTACCGGTCGATAGGATACAAGGTCTTTGCGATATCGGCCCGGACGGGTGAGGGGCTCGACCGTCTGCGTGACGAGTTGACGGGGCGTGTTACACTCTTCTCCGGTAACTCGGGCGTCGGTAAGTCGTCTCTGATCAATGATCTGATCCCCGGACTTGATCTTAAGACAGCCGAGATCTCTGCCGCACACGGCACCGGTATGCACACCACTACTTTCTCAGAGATGTTTCATCTGCCCGAAGGCGGCAGTATAATCGACACTCCGGGTGTGAGAGGATTCGGCACGGTGGATTTCAGCCGAAATGAAGTAGCGCATTATTTCCCTGAGATATTCGAGAAGTCGGGCGGATGCCGTTTCAACAACTGCACTCATACCTGCGAGCCGGGCTGCGCGGTGATACGCGCGGTCGATGATGCCGAGATCGCAGCGTCGCGCTATGCTTCATATCTGAGCATACTCGACGATGCCGATGAGGGCAAATACCGAGAGGGTCACAAATAACAGGTGCCGCTCCTATGCGCGGCTGACTCGGCGGTATAGGATTATTGCGATGATAGTGTAGATGAGATTGGGGATCCACATCGCTATGAGAGGTGACGTCAGACCGGATATGGCAAATGACTGTGTCACGGTCATGAAAAGGATATAGCTGAAGCTCAGCACGAGTCCGATGCCGATGTTGACGCCGATGCCGCCCTTGACCTTGCGCGATGACAAAGCCATGCCGATGACTGTGAGGATAAACGCGGCTGCTGTCATCGCATAGCGCCGCTGATACTCGACTTCAAATGATTTTATATTGCCTACGCCTCTCTGCTTCTGCCGTTCGATGTATTCCGACAACGCCGGTGTAGTCATCTTTTCGTGGTCGTTTACGGCAATGAGGAAATCGCTTGGCTCGAAGGGGATGATGGTGTCGAGCTTTGTTCCCTTGGTTATATATTCGCGGTTGTCACGGAAGTCGCGTATTACATAGTCGCGTATCTGCCAGTTGTAGAGTGTGTCCCATTTTATGGTCTGGGCAGTGAGGCGTGAGGCTATCTCGTTGCCGTTGAACGATTCGAGCGAGAAGCGCGTTCCGATTTTAGAGATGTTGTCATAGCGGCTCATGTAGGCGATCTCACCCGGGGCTATCATCAGCATGATGTTGGACCCGTAGTCGACACGTTTGTTCTTGACGTAAGTGTTGGTGTAATTGATGCGCTTGACGTTGGCCGGCGGTATGATATATGCGTCGAGTGTGTAGGTGAGGGTGGCGATTATCAGGGCCGAAAACATGTAGGGCCTCAAAAGGCGTTTGTAGCTCATGCCGGTCGACAGCATGGCTATGATCTCGCTGTTGCCTGCCAGCTTGGATGTGAAAAAGATTACGGCGATGAAAGTGAACAGCGGGGAGAACTGGTTGGCGAAGTAGGGCAGGAAATTGATGAAATAGTCAACGATCGTGGCTTTGAGCGGAGCTTTGAGAAACGAATCAAGTTTTTCATTGATGTCAAACATCACGACTATCGCCAGCAACAGAATGATGGCGAAAACATATGTGCCGAGAAATTTACGGATTATATACCTGTCGAGTATCTTGAACATCGGGCTGCAGGTTTCACATTCGGTTGTAAACAGCTGTTAAATTCTTCTCATCACACGCTCGACCATTTCTGTTTTCCATGATTTGAAATCGCCGGCGATGATGTGCTTGCGAGCCTCTCTGACGAGCCACAGGTAGAATGCGAGGTTGTGGATCGACGCGATCTGCATGGCCAGCAGTTCCTGAGCGATGAAAAGATGCCGGACATACGCTTTTGTGTAGACCCGGTCGACATAGCTCGGCCCGTTGGGTTGAAGCGGCGAGAAGTCGTCGGCCCATTTCTTGTTGTGCATGTTCATGGTTCCATCGGGCGTAAATATCATACCGTTGCGTCCGTTGCGCGTGGGCATCACGCAGTCAAACATGTCGACTCCACGGTCGATCGCCTCAAGGATGTTGGCCGGAGTCCCGACTCCCATAAGATAGCGTGGCTTGTCTTTCGGAAGCACGTCGTTGACTACTTCTATCATTTCGTACATGGCTTCGGCCGGTTCGCCTACGGCAAGGCCGCCAATAGCGTTGCCGTCAGCGCCGAGCGCCGCGACAAACTCTGCCGACTCGCGTCGCAGATCGGCGTAGGTCACGCCCTGGACGATTGGGAAATAGGCCTGGGAATGGTCGTAGAGAGGCTCGGTCTCCTTGAAGTGCTTCCATCCGCGTTCGAGCCAGTGTTTTGTGAGGTCGAGCGATTTGCGGGCATACGATCTGTCTGCGGTGCCCGGCGGGCACTCGTCAAGCGCCATCATGATGTCAGAGCCTATTATACGTTGTATGTCAACGACATTCTCGGGCGTGAACAGGTGCTTGGACCCGTCGATATGGCTGCGGAAGTGTGCGCCTTCGGGAGTCAGCTTGCGGTTGTCGCTCAGAGAAAACACCTGAAAGCCGCCGCTGTCGGTGAGGATCGGGCGATCCCAGCCATTGAATTTGTGAAGGCCTCCGGCCTTGCGCATGATGTCCATGCCGGGGCGGAGATAGAGGTGATAGGTGTTGCCGAGGATTATCCGGGCATCGACGTCGTCGCGTAGCTCATGGATATGAACTCCCTTGACAGATCCGAGTGTGCCTACGGGCATGAAAATCGGCGTCTCGATGGTTCCGTGGTCGGTAGTGATGATGCCGGCGCGCGCGTTGCTGTCGCAGGCTGTGGCTGTTAGCTTGAAATCCATTTATGCGGCAATAGTCTATGCGGTTATTTCCCGGTGAAAAGCCGTTCGGGGTATGTTCCGTCGGCGTGGAGCGACGCGAGTTTATCGACAACCATCTGACGATCCTGAGGATATGTCACGCCGAACCAGCGGGCATCGGTGTCGAGCACCTTGACGGTGGCCTCGCCGTTGCGGATGAGTTTGTCGACGACCGATGGGATAAAGAATTCGCTCTTCGGTGTGTCGATATACTTGTCGAGGAAGCGGCGGAATTCGCGCGCCGAATAATCGAAGTAGTCGGGAGTCAGACCCCAGAAGTTCATCGATACGGGAGTCTGCGGCGCGAGTTTGTGAACCGAGTTGTCGCTTTCGTCGACGAAAACGATGTCGTGGTTCTCGTCGTAGCTGATCGCACGGCGTTCGACAACTTTTGTGAGTTTGCCGTCTTCGGTGGAGCATACTCCGCGCGACACCGAACCGTTCTCGGTGACTGTGTTTCCGACGCGGAAGCCGACCATGCAGTATTCGCCGGGCTTGAGATCCTCGCGGCTGAGTTCGCGGGCGATCACTTTGAATGCGTCGCGGCTGTAGAAGTCATCGGCGTTGATCACGGCAAAAGGTTCATTGATTACCCCTGCGCTCATGAGTATGGCGTGGTTGGTTCCCCAGGGCTTTTCGCGGCCTTCGGGCACGGAGTAGCCTTCGGGCAGGGCATCGACGCTCTGGAACACGACATCGACCGGGATAGAGTTCTCGTATTTGCTGAGCACGACTTTGCGGAATTCTTCTTCGAAATCGTGTCGGATCACGAAAACAACTCTGCCGAAACCGGCCTGCATGGCGTCGTAGACGGAGTAATCCATGATTGTTTCGCCTGACGGACCTACGCCGTCAAGCTGCTTGAGACCGCCGTAACGGCTTCCCATGCCGTCTGTGAGAACTAATAATGTGGGTTTCATTTTTTTGATAATGATATGTGGTTTCTTTTAGATGCCGCCAATCGGCGGCATCAATTATTGATATGCAAAGTTAATGATAATTAGCTTGCCGCGCAAATCAATCATCGCCCATCACTATTTGGTCTGAAATATCCTCTACCCAAAGGCGGGTAGTGTCCCGATCTTTCAAGACTTTCAAGTTTATCACAGAAGAGATGTCAGTATCCATAATAATTAAATATGCTTTGAATACAACGGTGTCATTTATTATTCTAACAGCATCTGATGATTTATCAATTCCTACGTACATTACATCTATTCGGGAACCCATATATGACGCTTCGCCTCTGATATGCAGTGAATCAATCAGCATATTGCGATCTACAAATATCATATCTCTCCCGTCTTTAGGATCAACCATCATACATGCTACATAGCCATCAAGGCATGTTTCGGGGATAGTATCGCCTGACGGCGCTACAAAGTAACTATCAAGATCAGAGATGTTCAGAAAATGTTCTCTTGCATTTGATCGTGCTGTTCCATATTTAATATATCTTCCATTTAATACGGTATCTTTCATTGTATTTTTAATACCATAATTATAATACTCAAACTCCAGATCCCTAAAATATCGGGTATCAATTTCAACTTTTCCAGCTTTGTTTTCTTCAATCTCCTCTACGCAGGGCGGCGCACAATGCTCTTCGGCTTCAATCGTTCCAGAATCCGTTACTATAATTGATACATTTTCTTTATTCGCGTTGGGAGATGCTTTATCTGTTTTGTTGTGGTTGCAACTTAATAAGACGGATGCAGATAAGGCAATAAATGAGAGTTTGTTTTTAATGTCCATGGTCAATTATTCGTGTTGGAGGTTTCTTAAGTTCTATGGTCAATTGTATGGGATTGGTGTAGGCAGCCGGTTTTGTTGCCTTGCCTTCCACGACAAGCTCATCCAAATGATGAACGTCAAACAGTGGCCCGCTTGGCGGCAATAACTTTTGGGGATCTATTAAATGCTGGGAATCTATCGCCGGATTAATGTTTTTTCCATTAATCTTTAATTCATAATGAAGATGCTCACCGTAATCGGTATTTTCCAAACCGGTTTTCCCTATGGAGCCTATCTGTTGCCCCTCTTTTATAATATCCCCTGTGCCGTAGGGATAATAGTCGGTCTGTTGGACTATTGCTGTGCTGTATTGGTTATACACAGCACGGATATTGCCCTGATAGTCTTTGATGTAGA
>CAJUMI010000104.1 GCA_910587545.1 uncultured Muribaculaceae bacterium
TTCTATCATAGCATTCGCTATATGTGTATCAATCAGATACGGAATAATTGATTATTCTTGCACAAAGATAATACAGATTCCGGATGAAATATCTCAATATTAAGAAAGCACTTGCCGCCTGGCAAAACATACAGCCCCTATCCGAGAAAGACAGGGAGAGGCTTAGCCGTCGTTTTACCGTGGATTTCAACTACAATAGTAATCATATTGAGGGTAATACGTTGACTTATGGGCAGACGGAAATACTGTTACTCTTCGGCAAGGTAATCGGTGAGGCGGATGTGCGAGATGTTCAGGAAATGACGGCAAGCAACGTAGGTCTGCGAATGATGACCGAGGAGGCTGCTGTGAAGGAAATTCCATTGACGCAGAATTTTATTCGTACATTGCATAAAACTCTACTGCGTGAGGATTACACGGTTTATAGAAATTTACCGGGTGGTGTCCAAACAAGTTATGTTATACATGCAGGTCAATATAAGACAAGACCTAATAGCGTAATCACGAGATATGATGACCGTTTTGAGTATGCTTCCCCGGAAGAAACTCCGAGTCTTATGGCTGATTTGGTGGAATGGTATAACAATGCAGAGCAGGAAGGTAAACTCTCCCCTGTGGAGTTGGCTGCATTGTTTCACTATCGTTATATCCGAATTCATCCGTTTGAAGATGGAAATGGTCGTATTGCCAGACTTATGGTGAATTATATCCTGGCCCGGCATAACTATCCTATGGTAGTAGTCCGTAGCCGCAAGAAAAGTGAATATTTAGAAGCTCTGCATCAGGCTGATCTTGATGTAGGCCCCGTCCCGAGCGACGGAGCTCGCGCCGGCATCAAAGACATACGACCATTCATTAGATATTTCAACGAATTGGTAACAGCCGAAGTGTATAACGACGTACTGTTTGTGACCGAGAAAAATGAAAATGTCTGGTGGTATGATGGAGAACGGATTGCTTTCCGCACACCCAATTACACTAAAATTCTAAACGCTATGCGTATCCGGCCGACTCTGACTCTTGCAGATATGCAGGAAGAAACAGGTATCAGCATTACAGCCATTCAAAAACTGTTGGATCAACTGATTTATAAAAAATACGTTGAGCGTGGCGAGAAATATGGTAGTTGGAGAGTATTCCTGACACAATAAAAACCGCAGGCGGTCAGCGTTAATGCTGATGCCTGCGGTTTCCTGCGGAGTGAGCGAGATTCGAACTCGCGATACGCTTTTGGCGTATACACGCTTTCCAGGCGTGCCTCTTCAGCCACTCGAGCACCACTCCTTCTTTGGCTTCGATTGCCTGTTCTGGGTCGAAGTTTTTATGACCTGGCTGTCGGTCATGTCGTTTCGGACGACACAAAGTTACTAACTTTTTTTGAATTATCGGAGAATGATTGCTAATTTTGTACTCCAAATATTATTCGTGTTTTATCAATCGTTTGAATTTTAATAATATATGATTACTCAGGAACAATTAAAAGAGACTTTTGAGCGCAAGCTGGCGCTGAGGAGGTATCTTTGACATCGACAGCAAGAAAATACAGGTAGAAGAAGAGGAACTCCGCACCCACGTGCCCGATTTCTGGGAGCATCCCAAGGAGGCGCAGTTGCAGATGAAGAAGATCAAGGATCTCCAGCAGTGGATCGACGGCTACAAGGACGTCGAGTCGGCTGTTGACGAGCTTTCTGTCGCTTGGGATTTCATCAAGGAAGGACTTGTTGAGGAAGAAGAACTCGACCGTCTCTACGCCGATGCCATAGCAAAGATAGAGAATCTCGAGTTGCGCAACATGCTCCGTCGCGAGGAAGACAAACTCGGAGTCGTTCTCAAGATCAACTCCGGCGCAGGCGGCACCGAGAGCCAGGACTGGGCATCGATGCTAATGCGCATGTATCTGCGCTGGTGTGAGAAGAAAGGCTACAAGACTTCGGTCGCCAACCTTCTCGACGGTGATGAAGCCGGCATCAAGTCGTGTACGATCAACGTCGAGGGCGATTTTGCCTACGGCTATCTCAAGAGCGAGAACGGTGTCCACCGTCTTGTGCGCGTGTCGCCCTACAATGCTCAGGGCAAGCGCATGACTTCGTTTGCATCGGTCTTTGTAACGCCTCTCGTCGATGATACTATCGAGGTCAAGGTCGAACCTGCCCTGCTGTCGTGGGACACATTCCGAAGCGGCGGAGCGGGTGGTCAGAACGTCAACAAGGTCGAGTCGGGCGTCCGTCTGCGCTATCAGTTCACCGACCCCTACACGGGTGAGAAAGAGGAGATCCTGATCGAGAACACCGAGACCCGCGACCAGCCTAAGAACAAGGAGAACGCTCTGCGTCAGCTCCGGTCGATTCTTTATGACAAGGAGTTGCAGCACCGTCTTCAGGAGCAGGCCAAGGTAGAGGCCGGCAAGATGAAGATCGAGTGGGGTTCGCAGATACGCAGCTATGTCTTTGACGACCGCCGTGTAAAAGATCACCGCACCAACTATCAGACCTCCGACGTCAACGCCGTGATGGACGGCGAGCTCGACGGCTTCATAAAGGCCTATCTGATGGAATTCGCGGCATCCGAGGCGCAGGAATAACAGTTCGGGCCGATGGCAAATTTCCAGGTCAACATCCTCGGCTGCGGCTCGGCCACGCCTTCTGTACGCCACATGCCCGCATGTCAGGTGATCGACTTCCGCGACCGACTGTTCATGATCGACTGCGGCGAGGGCGCCCAGCTCCAGATGATGCGTCAGCGGCTCAAGTTCTCGCGTCTGTCCCATATTTTCATCTCCCATCTCCATGGCGACCATTTCCTCGGTCTGCCGGGACTCCTGTCGACCCTCGCGCTCCACGAGAAGGGCGGCGAACTGACAGTGCACACCTTTGAGGAAGGCGCGCAGATCCTGCGCCGCATCATGGCCGTATTCTGCCGCGAAACAGCCTTCGAACTCAAATATGACATCATTACTCCGTCGCGTGCGGTCATCTTCGAGGATCATGCCATTACGGTCGAGACATTTCCGCTCTACCACCGTGTGCCGTGTGTCGGCTTCAAGTTCACCGAGAAGCCCAAGGCGCGTCATCTGCGAGGCGACATGATACGCTTCTTCAACATCCCCGTAAGCCGCCTCGAGGATATACGCCGGGGTGCCGACTACGTCACGCCCGATGGCACAGTCATCGCAAACGACCGCCTCACCACCGACGCCGACCGTTCGGCGAGCTATGCCTACTGCTCCGACACGATGTACAACCCCGCCGTGGCCGACGACGTCCGCGGCGTAGACGTTCTCTACCACGAGTCGACCTACGCAGACGATTTTGCCCACAAGGCTGCTCCGCGCGGTCACTCCACGGCCCGTCAGGCAGGCCGCATAGCCGCTGCCGCAGGAGTGGGGCGCCTTGTCGTCGGCCACTATTCGAAGGCCTACGACAACGACGACGTCTTCGCGCGTGAAGCGTCAGAGGAGTTTCCCGATGTCATCGCTGCCCGTGAAGGACTTAAAATCGATCTCCTATGATCTCCCGGCCCCCGACATCGCCTTCGGTTGCCGACGACGAGCGCTTCATGAGGATCGCTCTCACTGAGGCCCGCCATGCCGCCGACATCGGTGAGGTGCCGGTCGGTGCGTTGGTTGTAACAGCCACAGGTCGTATCGTCGGCCGAGGCCATAACCTCACCGAGACACTCTCTGACGTGACGGCCCATGCCGAGATGCAGGCCATCACGGCCGCCGCCCAGACCCTCGGCGGCAAGTATCTCGCCGACTGCACTCTCTACGTAACTCTCGAACCCTGCCTGATGTGTGCCGGAGCTATTGGCTGGAGCCAGCTCGGCCGCATTGTCATCGGGGCCGATGATCCGCGCCGCGGCTACTCCGTGCTGACAGTCCGTCAGCCTTTCCACCCTCGGGCCGCAGTGACTCGCGGTGTCTGTGCCGACGAGTGTCTTGAACTGATACGTGACTTTTTTCGCGGCCGCCGTAACGACAAATAACACCCCAATCCGATATGCACTATTTTATAATAGCAGGCGAGGCCTCGGGCGACCTTCACGGAGCTGCTCTGATCGAGGCTCTGCGCGAGGCCGACAGCGACGCGCGTTTCTCCTTTCTCGGCGGCGACAGGATGGCGGCCGCGGCCGCCGTCGCCCCGATAATCCACAACCGCGACATGGCTTTCATGGGCTTCAGCGAGGTGCTCCGCCATCTCGGCAAGATATTCTCTAACCTCTCGACGACGAGGCGGCAGTTGCTCGAGCGCCGGCCCGACTGCCTGATACTCATCGACTATCCCTCGTTCAATCTCAAGGTGGCCAAGACCGCGTCCAAGGCCGGCATTCCCGTGTTCTACTATATCTCGCCCAAGATCTGGGCGTGGAAAGAGTGGCGCATCAAGGCGATCAAGCGATATGTCAGCCGCATGTTCTCCATCCTTCCGTTCGAGCGCCGATTCTACGCCCGCCACGACTTCCCGATAGACTATGTCGGCAATCCATCGGTCGAGGAGATCGACTCTCTGCGCCCGTCACTGTTGCCGCGCGACAGATTTCTCGCCGAGCATAAGTTGCGCGACCGTCCCATCGTAGCCCTGCTTCCCGGCAGCCGCATGGGTGAGATCCGCTGCAACCTTCCCGTCATGGCTGAGGCCGCACGGCGTTTCCCGCAGTATCGCCCCGTGATAGCCGGCGCTCCGGGCATCCCCGACGAAGTTTACAGCGCGATCTGCGACTATCCCGTGCTTTGCGACTCCACTTTCGACCTCCTTGCCAACAGCCGGGCCGCTCTCGTGACATCAGGCACGGCCACTCTCGAGACCGCCCTGATCGGCGTTCCTCAGGTGGTGGTCTACCGTTCCAACGGCTCCAGGCTGGCCTACAATATCATGCGCCGTCTGATCAAAGTCGATTACATCTCGCTTCCCAATCTGATCGCCGACCGGCAGATCATACCCGAACTGATACTCCACAACTGCACCCCCGACACAATTTCCGCAGCCCTCGCTCCGCTGCTCACCGACACTCCGGCGCGTGTCGCCCAGCTCGAGGGCTACGGCGACATGCGCCGTCAGCTCGGAGCGTCTACCGCCGCCGTCACTACTGCCCGCCTCATCCTCGCCGCTCTAAGAAAAGCGTAAGGGGCGTATGGCTTGTGCGCTATTGATAATCAGTCTGAATGACTATAGGCTGTCCGATTCGTCCGATAGTTCGCTCAGTTCTGACCGTTGTCAGAGTCCTTGCGTTTGACGCTGCGGCCGTGGCGGCGCAGCGACTCGGCCACTATCCATTGCAGTTGACCGTTGACGGAGCGAAATTCCTGTGCGGCCCATTTTTCGACCATTTCCATGGTCTCGCGGTCGAGACGCAACAGGAATCCTTTACTATCTTGTTTGGCCATCGATCCGACGCTTCAGCACTATTACTGGTAAAGTGAACCTGTGTTGAGCACCGGTTGCGCCGGCTCGTCGGCGCAGAGCACCACCAGCAGATTGCTCACCATCGTTGCCTTGCGCTCGTCGTCGAGCGTCACTATCTGCTCCTCGTCGAGCTGGTCGAGAGCCATTTTTACCATCGAAACCGCGCCTTCGACGATCTTCTCTCTCGCCGAGATGATTGCCGACGCCTGCTGGCGCCGCAGCATCACCGCCGCGATCTCCGGGGCGTAGGCCAGATGGTTCAGACGTGCCTCGACCACTTCGATGCCGGCCATAGCCAGACGCTCGTTGAGCTTCTCCTCGAGCTGCTCGTTTATCTCGTTGGCGTCGCTCCTGAGAGTGATCTCGGTGTGCTTGCCGTTCTCCTCGTCGTAGGCGTAGCGGCCTGTCACCTCGCGCAAGGCGGCGTCGCTCTGTATGCCGACAAACGCGTTCAGCGCCTTGGCTATCGTGTTGGTCGGCGCTGCCGCAGAGCCTTTCTCATTTGTGTCGACCGCCACGATCGGTGCCGGATCGGCGTCGATGTCAAACACCGCGCGGTAAGTGTCCTTAACCTTCCATACCAGTATCATGCCTATCATCACCGGATTGCCGACCTTGTCGTTGACCTTGATCGGGGCGATGTCCATGTTGCGTATGCGCAGCGAGATTTTCTTCTTGGTCATGAAAGGATTGACCCAGAAATATCCCGTCTCGCGGAACGTTCCCTGGTATTCACCGAAGAAAATCATTACCCGCGCCTGATTGGGCTGCAGCACAAAGAGTCCGCACGATAGCGTTAACATCGTCAGCAGACCTATGCCGGCTATAACCCCCGCGAGCCACCACAGTTCGAACGGCAGAAATACAAATCCGGCCGCGATGATCGCGGGAATTAAAAGAATGACCACGGCCAGCATCACAAAACCGTTGGTGACTTTGCCTGAATAGAGAACCTCTTTGTCGATTTGAGTTTTCATAATGTGATATTATTTTGATATTATTTTGTTGCAAAAATATATATTCTCACCCAAACCACCAAATTTCCTGAGAAAATTTTCCGCCACCATGATGATCACCTGCCTTCAGACCCGTCCGCGAGGTCCGGCAAGTCGGAAAAGTAAGATAAGTCCGCCCAAGCTCACTCACATTTTCGGAAAGATCTATTCCGGCAGGCGGCAGTCGCAGAGCGAGAAGCCGATGGAGTCGCATAGCTCCTGAGCGCGGGCATTATGATCGCAGAGGGCGCCGCGCACGGCGCCGCGGAACCCTGGAGTCTTCTCGAAATGTAATTTTCCATTAACCGTTTTCCGGTTTTGTAAAGTAATCTGTCATTGATTACGGAGCTGAACAGATATGGAAGCCAGTCAATATCATAATGCGCCCATCCTGTAAGACAAAAGCAAATTAATTTATAAGTTTGATGACATATTTCTGATGATTGATATCGTCGGTCAATCTGCTTGTGGGCAGTGATATATGTCTGCGGTCGGGCTTTCGGGGATGTGTTAAACCGGCCATGAGGGCAAAAATGCTGAGAATCCGTTTGATTCA
>CAJUMI010000105.1:0-2654 GCA_910587545.1 uncultured Muribaculaceae bacterium
TCAGTTAGCGGCTTAGACAAGGCTGAACAACCTCAAATTTTACCGAATCATTGTCTATAGAGAGATGGCTCTATAAGCATCACTTGACTCCGCTGGCAATCTTGGTCAGAGTTTTCATACGCATAGTTTTTTCAGCTGATATACCTTATCA
The DNA here is from genome assembly GCA_910587545.1 of uncultured Muribaculaceae bacterium. GTDB lineage: Bacteria > Bacteroidota > Bacteroidia > Bacteroidales > Muribaculaceae > CAG-873. Next base: position 152 of record CAJUMI010000105.1, read on the forward strand.
GCTAGAGATGGGAAAGGGAACGATAATGCCGCATGATGCGTTAGGCTCACTTTTCCACCCTTATGCAAAAATTGGCAAACATTGTATAATCCTACATGGTGTGACAGTCGGAGGCCGTTCGGAGCACAAACAGTTGCCGATTATCGGCGATTATGTCGTTATAGGTGCTCATGCTATAATTATAGGTCCGATTATGGTCGGTGACCACGCTGTAATTGGTGCCGGAGCCGTTGTAATCAAAGATGTACCACCTTATGCGGTTGTCGCAGGAAATCCGGCAAAAATTATTAAATACATTGATAAAGACGTATGAAGATCGCTCATATTGGGAATGTTGCGCTTAAGGCTAATGGTGTCGGAGAAGTGATTACTAATCTGTCGATGGCCCAGAGACAGTCGGGACATGATGTAATGGTTCTTACAGCCAAAGTCAAAAAAGAGGATTTGCCTTTGTTTACTGAGATACATTCGAAAAGCGGCTTTAAAAATTTAATTGAGGATTTTAACCCTGACATATTTGTTTTCCACTCGCTGTATATATGGGAGTATATCAAATTTTATAAAATACTGTCAAATTTAAAAATCCCATATCTGATTGAACTGCACGGCGCACTATCGGAAGAGAATTATAAAAAGGGCCATTTCAAAAAGTGGATGGCCAATATCCTGTTTTATAATAAATTTCTGAAAGGCGCCGAGAGAATTATCTATCTAAACAAAGGAGAATATAATAAATCGATTGTAAAGCAAATAAATCCGTCATCGGCTTTTATCCCCAACGGCTGCGTATCACATGAGTCTGAAATCGGAGCATCAGGGAAATATAATGGAAAAATCGAAATTTTATATCTTGGCAGGATAGACATTTACCATAAGGCTTTGGATATATTGCTTGACGCTCTTCAAAAAGTTAGGATAAAACTATCTGACAAGGTTCATTTCTCATTTTACGGGATAGGCGAGGATAATCAGTTAGAAAAATTTAAGTTATGGATCGAACCGCTAAAGGGTTTCGCTGATTATTACGGCACAGCCTATGGACAAAAGAAAGCTGATGCGTTTAACGGCAGTGATATATTTATATTGACAAGCCGCTCTGAGGGTATGCCCATGTCTGTTTTAGAGGCAATATCCTACGGACTCCCGTGTATCGTTACTCCGGCTACAAATATGGCTGATATTATTGAAGGCTCAGGATGCGGTTGGGTCACTGACATTGATTCGGAACGAATTGCAAAAAAAATTGAACAGGCTGTAAAGGAATATGCTCTAAATTCAGATAAGTATATTGAAGCCTGTAAAAAAACGTCCCGGCAATTTACATGGGACAATATCGCCAAGCAAACTATAGATCTTTATACTTCAGTCATAAAAAATACTTAAGATACGACCCACGTAGATTACGATAAACTGTATAAAACCTTTAATAATAAGCAAGATGAATAATTACGGGATAGTATCTATAATAACTCCTACGTATAATTGCGGACGATTTATTGCAGAAACGATCAAATCCGTCTTAGCTCAAACCTATAGCAATTGGGAGATGATAATTGTTGACGACTGTTCTACGGATAACACCGCTGAGATAGTCAGTAAATACAATGATCCACGTATTACATACCATTGCCTTGAACATAACTCAGGAGCAGCAATAGCCCGCAATACAGCCTTGAAGATGGCTAAAGGCCGCTGGATTGCATTTCTTGATAGTGATGATCTTTGGCTGCCTGATAAACTTGAACGTCAACTGTGTTTTATGACCGATAATAATTATGCTTTCACTTATCACGAGTATTCTGAAATTTCTGAGCTGGGAGACAAATTGGGCGTCAGTGTCGGCGGTCTTTCAAAAGTAGGTCGATTTGCTATGTTCTCATGCTGTTGGCCGGGCTGCCTCACGGTGATGTATGACCGTGACAAAATTGGTCTTGTTCAGATTAAGAATGTAAAAAAGAATAATGATACGGCGCTTTGGCTTAAAGTGGTAAGAAAGTCACCGTGTTATCTGCTGAAAGAAAATCTCGCGCTTTATCGTAGGCGCAGTAACTCTATTACCCCAAAACCGATATGGAAGCGAATATGGGCTCACTATCCCCTATTCCATGTCGCTGAGCGTATGCATCCGATTAATGCTACATTTTGGACTATTATGAATGTATTCGGCAACACATATAAAAAATTTTTCTACATAAACAAACAGAAATAGCGATGAATGTTAAACGTAATATTCCTTTTTCGCCGCCGGATATGAGCGACGAGGAGATTGTGATGGTCGCTGAAGCGATGCGGTCCGGCTGGATCACCACAGGACCGAAGACCAAGGAGTTTGAGCATCTTATCTCGATGTGCTGCCAGACGGCGCGCTGCGACGCCGACGGCCGGCCCCTGCACACGACTGTCTGCCTCAACTCCGCCACGGCGTGCATGGAGCTCGCTCTCCGCGTGCTCGGCATCGGCGAGGGCGACGACGTATCGTATATCAAAATGAACAACACTATGC
>CAJUMI010000105.1:2664-6698 GCA_910587545.1 uncultured Muribaculaceae bacterium
GAAGTGATCGTGCCCGCCTATACTTACACAGCCACGGCCTCGAGCGTCTGCCACGTCGGCGCCCGTCCGGTGATGATCGACTGCGCGCCCGGATCGTTCGAGATGGACTACGACCGCATGGCCGAGGCCATCAACGAGCGCACCAAGGCCATCATGCCTGTCGACCTCGCCGGCATCGTCGCCGACTATGACAAAGTCTTCGCGGCCGTCGAGGCCCGTCGAGACCTGTTCCGCCCCTCAAACGACATACAGCGCGCCCTCGGCCGCTGCGCCGTGATCGCCGACGCCGCCCATGCCTTCGGAGCGATGCGCCACGGCCGGATGTGCGGCGAGATAGCCGACATGACCTCGTTCTCGTTCCACGCCGTAAAGAATCTGACCACGGCCGAGGGCGGCGCCCTCACATGGCGCGCCATCCCCGGCATCAGCGACGAGGACATCTACAGGCAGCTCCAGCTCCTGAGCCTTCACGGCCAGAACAAGGACGCCCTCGCCAAGACGAAGCTCGGAGCCTGGGAGTATGACATCATCGGCACATGGTACAAGTGCAACATGACCGACATCATGGCCGGCATCGGCCTGGCTCAGCTCAAACGCTATCCCGAGATGCTCCGCCGCCGCCGTCAGATGATCGAGGCCTACAACGAGGCCTTCCGCGCGCTCCCCGTGACCGTGCTCAACCATTATGACAACAACCAATCCTCGAGCGGCCACCTCTACCTCGTGCGTCTCGACGGCCGCAACCGCGAGCAGACCAACCGTGTGATCGAGCTGATGGCCGAGCGCGGCATCGCCTGCAACGTCCACTACAAGCCCCTGCCGATGATGACGGCCTACAAGGCTCTGGGCTATGACATTGCCGACTATCCCGAGGCCTTCAGGCAGTTCGAGAACGAAATCACTCTCCCGCTCAACACCCGCATGAGCGACGACGACGTGAAATACGTGATCGACAACTTCACCGAAATCGTGACAACATTGTGAAACGGACTTTCGACGTAATAATGAGCGGATTAGGGCTGCTGTGCCTGAGTCCGCTCTTTTTGGTGCTCGCCGTGTGGATCAAATGCGACTCCCCCGGGCCCGTGTTCTACCGCCAGACGCGCGTCGGCCGGGGCAACCGCGATTTCCGCCTGTTCAAATTCAGGTCGATGCGACCCGACAGCGACCGGCTCGGCCTGATCACCATCGGCGGCCACGATCCGCGCGTCACCCGTTCGGGCTACTACATCCGCAAGTACAAGCTCGACGAGTTCCCGCAACTGATCAACGTCTTTCTCGGCGACATGAGCCTCGTCGGCCCGCGGCCCGAAGTCCGCAAGTATGTCGACCTCTACACCCCTGAGCAGATGCGCGTTCTCGATGTCCGTCCGGGCATAACCTCCCTCGCCTCAATACGTTACTGCAACGAAAACGACATCCTCGCCGCGGCCGACGACCCCGACCGCGCCTACATCGAGCAGGTCATGCCCGACAAACTCGCCATCGACCTCGAATACGTCGGCAAGGCAAATCTCCGGAGCGATATCGCGCTGATATTCTCCACCTTCCGCGAAATCATAGCAAAATAACCCCCGCCAAGTCCGAAAAGTCCGACTCGTCCGAGCCGACATAAGCCCCGCGATTAGCCAATCAGCCCCTTAACGCCCCTAAAGGCCAGCTCCGATCGATGTTCCTGATCACCACCGGATTTCAGCAGTCCCGAAGCCGCCTTCACCCCGACAAGCCCGGGCGTGTCGTCTTCCGCATCGCCCGCAAGGACGACGGCGACCCGGCCTGGACATCGCGCAAGGTGACGTCCGACATCTGCGGCGACCGCGACAGCGCTGTCAACGACAACCGCGACAAGGTGATCGCCTGTCTGCGCATAATCTCCTGCATTATCGAGATGCGCCACGACAGCGCCTGCCCGTTCACCCTCGACGACATCGTCTCCGATTTCCGTAAAGCCGCCGCAGGCGACAGATCGATGGTCGGCGTGATCGCCCGTGCCAGCGAGGATCCTCCGCTCAGAGCCGACATCATATCCGTGGGCAACGGATTCCGCCGCGATTTCAAATTCGTCTACCACGACAAGCCCGGCGCGCCCGGCGGTCTGCTCTGTTACATGTCAGACCTGTCCCGCGAAGCCCGGGCTACCGGAAAAATCAGCATTTCACGGTCTTACAGCAGCACCCGCGGCAGCATCTCCCGCTTTCTGGACGGAGCCGACATCGATCTCGGCGACATCGACCGACCGTTTGTCTCGGCCTACAGTTCGTGGCTGTCGGAGACCGGCGTCTCCGACAGCACCCGCTCATTCTATCTCCGAACATTAAGAGCGATCATCAACCATGCGGCGACCGACGGCCTGCTGCGCACCGAGGAAAGTCTGTTCAAAGGCTTCGACACACGTGTCATATTCGGCGAACGTACCGAAATCCGCGATCCACTCGACCGTGAGACTCTGAAAAAGATTGCCGGCCTCGATTTCCATCGCGACCCTGAAGCCGAGACCGTCCGCGACATGTTCATGTTCGGCTTCTACTGCCGCGGCATGGAGCTGATCGACATAACCAACCTTACCCGGTCGAACATCCGAGGTGACATGCTCGTGTACAAGCGCCGTCTGAAAGGCCTGCCGAAAACCGTCTGCCTCGACAAAAAGGCCATGGACATCGTCCGCAGATATCAAAGCCCTGACAATGACTATATTTTCCCGTTTCTTGACAGATATAAAGGTTTGCAACAATACTCGGTCAACAACATCGTCAGCAGACATATCAAACAGATAGGCCGGGCCGTCGGGTTTCCGGCTCTTACGTTCAGCATGAACATCACAGCATGGCAGACGCTCATGAATCGTTCTGATCTTCCGGATCTGCTCCTCGGAAATTTATAGACCCCGGCCTAACCACATCACAAGTGCACCGTTAACGATAAAACATTTCCACGCCTCGGACGTTTTATTTTAAACGTATCAACTAATCTGTTTTCAATATGATTAAAGCAATGATTTTGGCAGGTTGCGGCGGTTTTGTCGGCACTTGCGGCCGTTATCTGATCGGCAAATGGGCCTCAGGCATGTTCCACGGATCTTTCCCGATGGGAACTTTCTTGGTCAACGTCATCGGCTGTTTCATCATCGGACTGTTTTTCGGTCTGCTTGAGAAGGCCCACGTGATGACACCCGGTGAAAACGTGCTTCTCATCACAGGTTTCTGCGGCGGCTTCACCACATTCTCGTCATTTGCCGACGATCTCTGGGTGCTTGGCAACAAGGGCGACTGGGGAACATCGGTTCTCTATCTCTGCGCAAGTGTGATATAGGTGTGCTGCTCGTCTGGGCAGGCCGCGCCCTCATCCGCTGACATCCGCAATAGCATCAGAAAAGATCAATCCGCCGCAAACGGATTGATCTTTTTTTGCGTCCTTACGGTTACGCCACAACACAACTCCGGCCGGTGCGCTGCTTAAAACCCGCACCGGCCAGAGCATATTATATCAGACGGCCGGTCATTCCTTGTAGACCTCGCGGTGGAAACTCGGCTCGATGAGTTCATCGGCCGCGCGGTTGGGAAAATCACCCTCCGTAGATACGAACACCCAGTCGATGTCGTCTATGCGGTTGAGCAGACTCACAAAATAAGCCTCCGAATCCTGACCGGCGACAACTATCACCCTACCCACCCCGGCTTTACGGGCTGCGGTCAGTGTATCAGCAAATGTCCTCAACGCCAGATTATTGTGGGCGACGTCAAGCAGATTGTCATCGTATGTAAGCACAAGCGAACCATAACTTGCGAAAGCCTCGCGCATGGCTTCCTCATCATAGAAATCCATACGACTGACTGTAAGACTCTCATCCTCGACCATCACATGTTCGGGAAAATCGACCATTGCGTTGACCGCGACATCGCGGGCCATTAGCACTGACAGAACGTCGGCAAACACCTTGTTGTTTGTTCCGACCAAAGCTATCTCTTTCATGACTGATGTATATTTAGAGTCTGTTTAAAAACAAATGTTAATAAAAAACAAGCATCAGTCGAAAT
>CAJUMI010000106.1 GCA_910587545.1 uncultured Muribaculaceae bacterium
ATTTCGACTGATGCTTGTTTTTTATTAACATTTGTTTTTAAACAGACTCTTAATAATACAAAAATAGTATTTTTTGTTTATTCCAATGCCCGGTATTCCTAAAAATAACGGCCACGGCTTTCTGTCAGCGCCTGGTCTGTTTTCATCCGAAACTTCGCAACGTTCAACTGCAATTTTTATTGCAGGTCTTCTCAATGAAGACTGAGGTCTGGAACTCATTGAAATCCACTGAAATCCACGGGGTCGCGATCCTTGCCGGAATTGCTGATGCTAAATTACATGTGGATAGGCCGATCAATGGCTACGATGTATTGGAGGTATTGCGTCTGGTCTTTGTCGGAATAATTTGCGGCATGTTTGCAAGGTTGAGGGGAAATGTTTAATTTTGCACCTTGATTATAAGGAGTTGTCACTCTTTATAAATAAAAAGTTTTGAAACAGACAGAAATGAATGTCATAAGAACAGTCAGCGGATTGCGTCGTGCGGTGGCCGACGCAAAAGCGAAAGGTGCGACGGTCGGATTGGTTCCCACGATGGGGGCCCTTCATGCCGGCCATGTATCACTTATCGATCGTGCCCGCAAGGAGTGTGATTTTGTCGTGGTAAGCGATTTTGTCAACCCTACTCAATTCAATAATAAAGAAGATCTTGTCACATATCCGCGCACAGAAGCCGCTGATTGTGAGAAAATGGAGAAAGCCGGTGTGGATGTGGCTTTTATTCCCTCTGTGGAGGAAATATATCCCGAACCTGATACGCGGGTGTTTGATCTCGGTCCGGTGGCAGAAGTCATGGAGGGCGCCATGCGTCCCGGCCACTTCAATGGCGTCGCACAGATAGTCAGCAAGCTGTTTGCGATCGTAGAGCCTGACAAGGCCTACTTCGGAGAGAAGGATTTCCAGCAGATTGCCGTTATACGCCGTATGGTCGAACTCGAGGGCTTCAAGCTTGAAATTGTCGACTGTCCGATATTGCGCGAGCCCGACGGTCTGGCGATGAGTTCAAGGAATGTCAGATTGGATGCCGTACACCGCGAACTCGCGCCTGCGATCAATCGCATACTCCGAGAATCGATCGATTTTGCGTTGACCCATAGTGTAGAGGAAACCGAACGATTTGTTGCCGGGACGATTAATTCAACCGGCGATCTGGAGACTGAATACTATCAGATTGTCGACTCTCTCACAATGCAGCCTGTCGATCCGTCGGCGCGTCCCTGCAAAGGAATGGTCGGGTGTGTGACAGTCTATTGCGGTGGAGTAAGACTGATTGATAACATCAAATATTGAGCTCAAAAAAGCTAATCAAATGAATATAGAAGTCCTGAAATCGAAGATCCATCGCGTCACGGTCACCGAGGCTTGTCTTGATTATATCGGCAGCATCACCATCGACGAGGATCTTATGGATGCCGCCGGCATTATAGCCGGCGAGCGCGTCTATATAGTCAACAATAACAACGGCGCCCGCCTCGACACCTATACAATCCCCGGCGAGCGTGGCAGTGGTGTCATCTGTCTCAACGGTGCGGCAGCGCGGCTTGTGCAGCCGGGCGATATAGTGATCATAATGAGCTATGCGTCAATGCCGCTTGAGGAGGCCCGCACATTCAAGCCCACTGTCATATTTCCCGACACGGCGACCAACCGTCTTGTAAAATAGTCTTATAGATCCAATTTAAAATAAAAATCCCACTCCCAGATACCGACATCATATGTTTGAAAATCTTAGCGACAGATTAGAGAGAAGTTTTAAGTTACTTAAAGGCCAGGGCAAGATCACGGAGATCAACGTTGCCGAGACGCTCAAGGATGTGCGTCGCGCACTCGTCGATGCCGACGTGAACTATAAGGTGGCTAAAAATTTCACCGATACCGTCAAGCAGAAAGCCATCGGCCAGAATGTGATCAACGCCATAAAGCCGAGCGAACTCATGGTGAAGATCGTCCATGACGAACTCACCTCGCTTATGGGCGGCGACGTCACTCCGCTCAATCTGTCGGGCAAGCCGGCCATAATACTGATGTCGGGTCTGCAAGGTTCTGGAAAAACGACATTTTCCGGCAAACTTGCAAAAAAACTGAGGAGCGAGAAGGGCATGCGCCCTCTGCTCGTGGCCTGCGACGTCTACCGTCCGGCCGCCATCGACCAGCTCAAGGTGCTCGGGGATTCAATCAATGTTCCGGTCTATACTGAAGACGGAAATAAAAATCCGGTAGAGATCGCGCGTCATGCCATCGATTACGCCAAAAGCAACAGCCACGATCTTGTGATTGTCGACACGGCCGGCCGTCTTGCTGTTGACGAGCAGATGATGGATGAGATCGAAGCAATAAAGAATGCGATCCGTCCGACAGAGACCCTTTTTGTCGTCGATGCGATGACAGGTCAGGATGCGGTCAACACAGCCAAGATATTCAACGACCGTCTCGATTTCGGAGGAGTCGTACTTACGAAACTCGACGGCGACACCCGTGGCGGTGCGGCGCTTTCTATTCGCAGTGTAGTCGACAAGCCCATCAAATTTGTCGGAACCGGGGAAAGCCTCGACGGACTCGACGCCTTCTATCCGTCGCGTATGGCCGACCGTATTCTCGGCATGGGCGATATTGTTTCTCTCGTCGAGAAAGCCCAGCAGCAATACGATGAGAAAGAAGCCGAGGAGATTGCTGCAAAACTTCGGAAGAACCAGTTTACATTCAACGACTTCCTCAAGCAGATACAGCAGATCAAGAAGATGGGCAACATCAAGGATCTGGCTTCGATGATACCCGGTGTCGGCAAAGCCATACGCGATGTCGAGATTGACAATGATGCGTTCAAAGGCATAGAGGCGATCATCATGTCGATGACTCCTTACGAGCGAGAACATCCGGAGGTGATCAACGGCAGCCGCCGTCAGCGCATTGCTAAAGGCTCCGGTACGTCAGCTCAGGATGTCAACCGTCTGCTCAAGCAATTCGATGACATGCGCAAGATGATGCGTGCCGCGACTTCGATGCGTAATCCGATGAAGATGATGCAGCAGATCCGCAAAGCAAAACGTCGTTAAACATTTAAAAAGTCAGAAAGGCCATGCAACTTATAGACGGTAAAAAGACATCTACCGAGATCAAACAGGAAATAGCCGCTGAAGTGGCTGAAATGACAGCGGCCGGCATTCGTCGTCCCCATCTGGCGGCTATACTGGTAGGCCACGACGGCGGCAGCGAGACTTATGTCGCCAACAAGGTGAAGTCGTGTGCCGAATGCGGCTTTGAATCAACGCTGCTTCGTTTTGAGGATGACATCACCGAAGAACAACTCCTTGCTGAAGTCCGTAAACTTAATGCAGATGACAATATCGACGGATTTATCGTGCAGCTGCCTCTTCCGAAACATATCGACGAGCAGCGTGTCATCGAGACGGTGGATCCTGACAAGGATGTCGACGGTTTTCATCCCGTCAATGTCGGCCGTCTTTCTATTGGACTGCCCGGTTTCAAGTCTGCGACACCCGCCGGGATTATCGAGCTGTTGCGCCGTTATAACATCGAAACATGCGGCAAGCATGTTGTTGTGATCGGCCGGAGCAATATAGTCGGCAAGCCGGTGGCATCGCTGTTGATGCAGAAGGGCAATCCCGGTGATGCGACGGTGACAGTCTGTCATAGCCGTACGGCAAATCTCGCCGACATCACCCGTGGGGCGGATATTGTGATCGCCGCGCTCGGAAAGCCCGGATTTGTCACTGTCGACATGATTAAGGATGGAGCTACAGTGATAGACGTCGGCACGACAAGAGTACCTGATCCATCGCGCAAGAGCGGCTTCCGTCTGTGTGGCGACGTGGATTTCGAGAACGTCGCACCCAAATGCGCGTTCATCACTCCTGTTCCCGGCGGAGTAGGTCCGATGACCATATGCAGCCTGATGATCAATACACTTCAGGCTGCTAAACAGCGTCGCAGACGCTGATCGGACTATGTGTGTGTTGCCTCTGGTCGTATCACTTGTCAACCTCATTTTCGGGGTTGATCAGGCGGAGCTTGTTTTTGCCGGAGATGCCATGCAGCATATGGCTCAGATAGAAGCCGCGCGGCAGCAGGACGGGACGTATGATTACTCGGATTGTTTTGCTGAAATCGCGCCAATGATCCAGAGTGCCGACTATGCTGTGGTCAATCTCGAGACACCGATCGGATCGGGCGATTTCACCGGTTACCCTTGCTTTAATGCTCCCGCATCATTTGCCAGGGCTCTTCGTGATGCAGGTTTCAACCTGATGCTGACTGCCAACAATCACACTCTCGACCGTCGCGACCGTGGGGTGCACGCGACCATCGACAGCCTCGATGCGGCCGGTATAGAACATATCGGGACCTACCATAATGCTGCGGCACGCGATTCGTTGTCGGCATTTGTCAGGAATATTTCCGGGATCCGCATAGGATTTCTCAATTACACATACGGCACAAATGGTATCACTGTGAGCGGTGACGCCGTGGTGAATTATATCGACAGGGGAAAGATCGCTGAAGACATAGCCTCGCTCAGAGATGCGGGTGCGGAGATTATCACAGTAGCCGTGCATTGGGGTGATGAGTATCATCTGCTTGAGAACTCGGCGCAACGCTCGTTGGCTGACTTTCTTGTCGATCAAGGGGTCGATCTGGTCATCGGCGGTCATCCTCATGTCATACAACCTATGGAGGTGCGCCACAATGATGAGCTGGGCAAGGACGTTCTTGTCGTGTATTCTCTGGGAAACTTTATCTCAAACATGAAGACCCGCGATACTCGCGGCGGAGCGATAGTCAGAGTCAGTCTTGTCAAAGGCAAGGATGGGGTGGCACGGTTTGACAGGGCGAGCTATGATCTCGTGTTCACAGTGCCGCCGTCGTCTCCCGGCGATAATTTCCGCCTTGTGCCTGCATATGATTATGAAGGCGGCCGCTGGCAAGCCGCATGCCGCGCGTTTGTGAAAGCGGCAGAAGATATTTTCTCACGCCATAATATCAAAGTCGGTCGGACTGCCCGCTGAGCTGCCTGACGGTGTCGCTACGTCGCGCGATCATCAATAATATCACAGCCGTTGCGACGAAACTGACAGACAGTATTGCCGGATTTCCGTCAGTTCCTACAGTGTCGATCGATGTAGGCTCGTTGCTGCCTGGACCGTATATCCATTGCCACGTTACATATAGTATATTGTTGGAGGCATGTATCATAACCGGAATCCACAGGCTGCGGCTCCAGTAAAGCAGATAGCCGAAATATGCGCCAAGCAGAGTGCGTGGCACGAAACCATAGAACTGGAAATGCAGTGCGCTGAATATTATCGCTACAGTCCAGATCGCAACATGGACATTTACCCTTCCGGTCGTCATAAGTCTCAGCATGGTTCCGCGGAAAAACAGTTCTTCGCCCAATCCGGCAAGAATGCCGATAATAAGGATGTTCATTACCAGATCGCCGATTGTATTACCGCCCTGAAGCAGTTCTATCGACCGTCCGGCATTCTGCTCCATCTCCTTTAGCGCATTTTCAAGCCATGAAAGAGAGTCGGGCAAAGTAAGAGACTGGTTGAGGTCGATTGTCATATTCATGAGCGGGACAGACGCTATGAGGCCAGCCAGCGCGAGAAGAAGCTGCACAGGATCGAACCTGCGGTCAATGGCGAGAAATGACGCGGAACGTCGTGTGACAATCATTGCTGTGGCAATCGCCGGGATTATCAGTTGAAAAATACTCTGGACGACAGCGGCTATGCGCATAGCCGCTGTCGAATCGGGAAACTTTGAGATCAGAATACCTCCGCAAAATCTTGAAATCAGGAATCCTATTACGGCGATACATATAAAAAATACGAAGCGTTGTCTTAGTGTCAGAAGCATATAGGTGATTGTATAATTTATAATTCAAGATAGAAGTCGCGGCATAGTTGGGCAAAGTCGCGGGTGTAGCTGTGGCCGTCGCGTTTTCTGATCGTAAGTGTCGATTCCTCGATCGGACCGTCGATGCGTGAAAATTCAAACAGATCGCGTATCACAGGCCTCGACTCGTTCTGTCTGAGATGGCAGACGCGTCGAAGTTTCAGACGCGACATTTCAGCTTTGTATATGATGTCGTTCTCGCGGTCCGACGGATAGATGAAAGCCAGTCGACCGTTGTCAGTCAGTGTCCGGCAGGCGAAGTCTATCAACGATGAATAGTTGAGTGAGCCTTCATGGCGGGCAAGAGCTCTGCCCGCGCCATGAGCTTCTTCGCCGTTGGTAAAAAATGGCGGATTACTGACGACCATATCTGCCGCCGTGTCGGCCCTGTATGAAGTAAAGCAGCCTTCGACCAGATTAATTCTGTCGCGCCAGGGCGAGCAGTTGATATTTGACTGTGCGTCGTGACATGCCCCGCTGTCAGTTTCGATGGCGTCGATGAGTGCATTGCAGCGCTGAGCGACCATAAGGGCGATCAGTCCTGAACCGCTGCCGACATCGATCACCTTATGAGTATCGCTACAGTTGCACCACGCGCCGAGCACCACGCCGTCAGTTCCGACTTTCATGCCGCAATGGCTGTCGTCGATGGAGAATTGCTTAAATCTGAAGGTCACGTCTCTATCTTGTGTCATGATTGCAAAGTTACAATTTTTTTTAGAGCTTGTTTAAAAACGATTGTTAACAGAAGTGAGTTTTCGGAGAGTAAT
>CAJUMI010000107.1:0-3722 GCA_910587545.1 uncultured Muribaculaceae bacterium
TGTCCTTCTTCAGGTTTGACAGCCTGTGCGCAGAGTGAGATCGCGCAGCAAAAGAGTGTAAGGATTTTTTTCATGGTTTATTCAAGGTTTATAAAAAGCATAGGATAAGCACCTGTGCAATGACTACTCGCATAAACATCGTGAGCGGATAAACCGTAGAATATGCCACGGCCGGAGCGTCATTGGCTGTTGAGTTTGTGCCGTAGGCAAGTGCCGGGGGATCGGTATAGCCGCCCGACATCAGACCCATTATCGATAGATAATTGATTTTGAAAACACCGCGTGCGATGCATCCGATGATGATCAGAGGCACTACTGTGATGATGAATCCCCATATTACCCACCACATGCCGGTCGGGTTGAACACGGTATCTACAAATCCTTGTCCTGCAGAAATGCCTACTGATGCAAGGAATAGACATATACCAAGTTCGCGCAGCATCATCGAGGCAGCCGACGAGGTATAGGTCACGAGCTTCAGGCGGTATCCGAAGCGGCTAAGCAGGATAGCGACAACAAGCGGGCCGCCGGCAAGACCGAGCTTCATGCCGTAGCCCATGTCGATAGAGCCGAGAATTATACCGAAAAGCACTCCGATAAAAATTGTGATGAGATTCGGATGATCAAGACGTTTCATCGAGTTGCCGAGTTTTACGGCAAGCCGTTCGATATCGTTGAGTGTGCCGACTACAGTTATGCGGTCACCCATTTGCAGGCGCAGGTTGGCAGATGCCAGCAGATCCACACCGGCGCGGTTAACACGCGTCGCATTCAGGTGATAGCCATTGTGTAGACGTAGCTGACCGAGCGATATTCCGTCGTATTTGCTTTTGGTGATCACAATGCGGCGGCTTACAACCGAGGCAGGCGAAGCCTGCTCCCAGTCCATCTCGATGATGCGTCCGAGAATGGCCTTGAATCGGTGCTCGTCGTTGGTCGACATCACGATGAAAACCTTGTCGCCAAGCGATAGCTTTGTCGTGGATACTGGAATTATTAGTTCGCCTGAAGTGGTCATTAGGCGAGAAATCACAAAGTTACATTGTATTATATCGTGCAGTTCGGCAAGTGATTTTCCGGCGACGAGCTGGTTTGTCACCTCCATTGTCACGAGGTGTGGCTTGAGTTGGGAATTGTCGCGTTCGGCTTCGATCTCGGCAATTTCATCTTCGATCTTTATGCGGAAGATACCTTTGATGATGAACATGGAAGCTATAATGCCTACGACGCCGAGCGGGTATGCTGCCGCATATCCCATGGCCATCAGGTTGGCGTCATCAACCGAGTTGACCGTCTGTTGTGCCGCAGCCAGCCCCGGAGTGTTTGTCACAGCTCCCGACATGATTCCCACAAGAGCCGAAATCGAAGTGTCTCCTCTTTCTATTAGGAAGATTACGATGACTATAGCCGCATTGAGGGCTATGCCAAGTACAGCAAGCAGATTGAGCCTGACACCTCCTTGTTTGAATGAAGAAAAAAAGCTTGGACCTACTTGCAGGCCAATAGCGAAAATGAAGATTATCAGACCAAATTCACGCACAAACTTCAGGACATTTCCGTCGACGGTATATCCGAAGTGCCCCATGATGATGCCTGCGAAAAGAACGAATGTAACTCCGAGTGATACACCTCCGATCTTGATCTTGCCAAGCCAGATACCTGCGGCTATTACAAACGAGTAAAGTGCAATGGTGCTGGCCAGTGAGACGTTGCCGGGCGCTAAAAGACTGATTATGTCCATCTAAGTTGCTGTATTTTAAAAAGCGTTGTGGCGACTATCGCACATTTGGCATAGCCGCCACCTGAATTGTGGTGCAAAGATAAATATTTTACAGCGAACGCCTGATGCGTTTTTTTGCTAAAATTCAAGAAATTTTTATCAATAATTTATAAGCATTGAAATGACGAAGCCGTAAACTGTAAAATCATTCTCCTGTCGTGATAAGACTCCCGGAAGACTGGAAGATTATGTCATTTTTGTCGGTGGCTCCGAAATCATGTAGCCAAGGGATCAAGACTTAGGCAATCGAAAAACGGGCTTATTCAGATCTTTATAATTCTGATTTATTTGAGGATTGCCGATCCTGCACCCTGGAGTTTTGATGCTTCGTTGCCACGTTCTACTTTTTTGCCGAACCCGAATGTGTAGGTAGCGGTGATCTGAAACAGTGCGTGGTTTGATGTGGTGAACTCGCGCCGCTGCATAGAGTAACTGGCGGTGTTGAGGACTTCGCGGTTGCCGCGCCATCCCCATCGGTCGAGGTTTTTCAAGAAAAGGCGGATGTTGAGATTGTTGTTGCCCCATCCGGCCTGAAGCCACCAAAAACCTTTTTGAGTCATCCAGATGCCCGACATGGAGCTTGGAGCACTTGAGGAATCGGAGGTGTAGCAGGCTCCGTAGTAGAAGTTGCCGTGGTAGTAGAAGGCTTCGAGCGAGCCCGATAGGCTGAAACGGGAGTAGTCGAAGGGGGCGGTGTCTTTCACATAGTTCTGCGAAAGACTGCCCGAGATCTGAAGGCTGGAGCCGAAAAGAGATAGCGAGGCGTTGACACCATAGTTGACCGATGTGAAACTGCCGATAGGCTGGCGTATGGTGCGCAGGATCGACTCGGGGCGTGCCTCATAGACATAGGCGTAGCGGTTGCCAACAATCCATGCATAGCCAAAAGCTGACAATTTGAGCTTTGACGTAGGCAGAAGAATGTATTGTCCCCATATATCGTAGGATTTTTTAGGATTTAGCGCCGGATTGCCGGTGTAATACATCAGAGGTGATGACTGAAGTATGGTCTCGCTCTTGAGGTTGGCTTCGGCAGGCCATGTGGAGTAATGGAATGTGATGTTAGCCGAGCTTTTGTCGCTGAATGCGTAATTCAGGTTTAGGTCTACCCACGGCTTTGACGATGTCTCTCTGATGTCGTTGAGTCCAAAACGGTTCCATATCCAGCCAATGCCGATGAGAGTGTATAGTTTCTTTGTCTTTAGCGAATAATTGATACCGGTGTTGAAGAGCGACGTGTTTGCGCGGTCATATTTGTCGACAGTACCGGAATAGCGTATGCGGTTGCCGGTGAAACGGTACATTGCCATAGGAGTTATACTGCCGGCGCTGCCGAAGTCGTGGGTGTATTGTACGAGCATTTGTGCAAGGTTGGTCTTGTCGATAGCGGAGCTTGCGATCGGCGTAAGATCGCCCTCGCTGTACAGGAAGTTCTGGGTCGTATGTGTGTTGGCGTATCTTGGCGACAGAGATAGCGAGTTGCCGCGCGGCATAGTGAATACCATTTGACCGTTGTAGATGACAGACCGGTTGTCGTCGGAAGCGCGGTTGGTGTATCGTGATGTCTCCATGATCTCTGGCGAGTATGTCACGTTGCCCGTCTGGTTAGCCTCGGGATGGTTCCAACTGTCGACCGAAACCGTATTTGTGATCATGGCGTTTTGTGATTTATAGGTTGCCTTGGCTGTGGCCCAGAATGAGTTGGTCTTTTCGCGCGACGACAGTGTTTGCGAGTGACGCTCAAAGACTCTTACAGAGCCGTCGGGCTGTGGTAGACGGAATGTCTCTGTCTGGTCGGCCCCGACGGCGTGGTCGCAGTTGCTGTAGTATGCGCCTCCGCCGATGTCATAGGTCATGCGGCGGATCTGTAGCTTGCCGTTGAGTGAAGCCTGTCCGCTTGTGCCCTCGAAATAGTTTTCGATACCCATTGCCTTGATATATC
>CAJUMI010000107.1:3732-6466 GCA_910587545.1 uncultured Muribaculaceae bacterium
ATCCGCCGTGGCTGTACTGGACAGTGATGAAGTTTACTACGTGCGCGTTGCCGACGAAATGTGGATCGGAGGGGTAGTCGTAGTATTCGACGCGCAGCACGTCGGAAATGCGCATGTTTTTTATGTCGTTCGCCGAAGCGGGTACGGAGTCGATATAGACGGCCACATCCTGGCCGCTGACAGTTTTGACGGCATTGCCTTCGCCGTGTCTGAGTTGCGGGATGGCCATGCGGTTGAGCAGATCATAGCCTGTCTGTGAGGCGCTCTTATGGCGTTTTTGAGGGATGAATACGCTTTTGTCGGCAAATAGCAGCGATTCATCGGCTTTGACTGTGACAGATCCGATCATGACCGGATTGAGATGCATCTCTATGTCCCCAGTGTTGAATTGATGCAATTGACTGTAGGTAGTCATAAATCCGATGCAACTTAATTTGGCGATGACATCGCGGGTGTCGCATGGAATTTCAAATCGTCCGTCAACGCCTGTGATTCCGTAGGTTATGACGGTGGAATCTACGGGTGACAGTAGCATTACAGTAGCGTAGGGTACGGCTTCCGATTTGTCATCGACTGCACGGCCGCGATAGCAGAATTTACCTTCCTGTAATGCTTCAAAAACAAATCGCTGCCCGGCTATGGTCATTGAGACAGGTATGCGGGCTATGATAGCGCGAAAAGCCTCGACGGCATTGTCGGTTTCGACAGTAGCGGTTACTTTATAGTCTTCAAGTTGGTTATATATAAAAGCGATATCGATTTCGGGGTGGTCGTCGCCGATTCTGACAAGAACTTCCGACAGAGGCTTAGATCTGAAATCATATTTGAATGTCGTTGCAGAGGCAACAATGGCAAGCATGACGACGCATGCAACTGATAGGGTTCTTTTCATTGTATTCCAACCGATAGTGAATCACCGAGGAGTCTGATCTCGATTTGCTCAAAAGAGTTCAGAGTGTTCACCACATCTTCGATTGGAGCGGTGGTGTTCCATTTGAGATACATGCGCAGATCTGCGCTTTTGGGAGAGTCAAACCCATATTTGAGCCCATAATTCGATAATATCTGACCAATTATGATGTTCAGTGGCTGGTTCTCGAATATGATTGTCTGAGGTCGCGGTCTTATTGAATCGGTATCAATAATTTCAGCGGTCATATTTCCGGCAGAGTCAGCTGTTTTATCTACAGTCACAGTGGAGACATCTGTTTTTGTGCTGTTGTTCTTGGTGATTACCAGACTTATTCCTAATCCGGCTGCAAAAGCCGTCATGGTTATAAGTGGGATCAGAATGGCCGCTACATTGCGGTGGGTCCGTTTGGGCTTATGATGCTTGAGCCGTCGACGGTTGAATATCAGCCACTCTTTGTTGATGTCGGGAGCGTCTGCGTCGGCATATAGAGCAGATGAGGTTTCTGCTATAGTATTGTACAGACTCCTTATCTCGGGATCGGCGAGTAGTCTGTCGGCTTCTTCCGCAGTGTACCGCTCGGGATTTTCTATGAAATCAAGCAGATGATCAAGTTTATCCATTGTAGGAGAGCTTTTTTCTAATTGTTAAGACCGCGTTGCGCAATGATTTGTACACGCTGTTTTCACTGATCGACAATTCTTTGGCAATCTCTTTGCATGAGTATCCTTCATAAAACCGCATCCTGACAATTTTTTGCGCAGATTCTGTGAGAACTTTGCCGACAGTCTCTCGTATGTCTGCAAATGTTTGCTCGTCAGGCCAGTCATCAGTTGTGTCATCACATTCGAGTCTGATCAGTTCCTCGATACGCTGATGTGTGTTGAACTCGCGCACTCTGTTGTAACATCGGTTTTTCACTGCATTGAGCAGATAGCCGACCGATACATCATTTATGCCACCTTTTATCAGAGCTTCGAATGTATATAATCCGCAAAACGAAAAGTTGCAAACTCCCAAAACGAAGCGATCTTTTCCGCAAAACGAAACGTATCCCGAAAAATCTTTTTTTGCTCCTGTCAAATAAAACAAAAGCCACCGTCAAAGTGGCTTTTGTTAGTTAGATATGCGGTATCTGTTATGTTCAAGCGGCGACTCCGCTGGTTTCAGGGTCTGTGTAAAGCATGATGTCAGTATATCGTGAATTGTAGTTGAGGCAAGCGTTAAATTCCGTCTTTTTACAACGTGCAAATGGATTGCCGATTGCCGGGTTGCGTCCCATCCACTCGCAAAGCTCCATAATCTGAGACTTGTCAGATGTAAAATAGATAAAGTCTTGTCCTGACAAGGCGGACAACACATCGAGATAATCAGACAATCCCCAGTACATCCGATAAATCCCTACATCAGTAGACAGATATGGAGGATCAACCAGAAACACTACTCCCGGCACATTCTTAAAACGATCAACGAGTACTTTATAATCGCACGAAGCAATCTCCAATCCGTCGAGATAGTCGGTTGCCGGAGCATAATTTGACTTGCGAACAGTGTTGTAAAACATTTCCCTTCGCATTCCATCAAGACTCGTGCGGTACTTGCCCGAGAAAAGCAGCGAGGCCGACAGAGTAATATAATCGACATAGCCCGCAGCGGCTTCCTCGGCCTCAAGGAGCGCAAGAAACTTGTCACGCGGAGCGCCTTTGATGGCCTTGTGCCGGGGCAGTCCGGAAACAATCTCCCTTATCTGCTTTAACAGATTGTTTGTCTTCGGGATATTATCTATGCGCTGACGATAGTTGTCAAAGTCGTTGTAAATCACCC
>CAJUMI010000108.1 GCA_910587545.1 uncultured Muribaculaceae bacterium
CGAACTTGCAGCATTTGTAGTAAACCCTATGCGCGGTGTCACACGCCTTGTCACAGGCGACATGTGGCGTCATCGGTCAACATCCGGACGCATGTTCGGCATACCACCCATTTATGTCGAAATCGGACTTGGAGGTCGAATTTTAGCCTTTCACGACGATCAGGCCGCATCAACAAGCGGCGGAACTGCCGAAGTCTACATAGAGTACGGCGACCGATATGCCCATACATGTAAAGCCCCCTATGATTATTTCTCATTCTACCTGCAACTCAACGCCATAAAAAAACAACCACTGTTGAGCCGGGTGGAAATCATCGGGCGACTACTTTCTTGCGAAGTCGTTGACAAGTCCAAACTGAAAGTCTCGGCCGGGCTTTATCAGCATTTCGACTATTTTGATTCTGACACGATTGTACGCCATGAAATGTCAGTTGATCCACTCAGGCCATGCGCCGTTCCATATAAGCTTGGGACACCAGCATCTGTCGGAGGCGGACTAATGTTTCAGAGCACCCCGACTCCCAGCATAAGACTCGACGGAGTCCTACACGCCAACGGAGTTCTTCTGGCAGGCATACTCACCGATTTCTATCGTGACTACAACCGTGACTATAACTGGGAAAGCGGCTTTTCAATAAAAGCAGGACTCAATCTGCGTCTGCCTAAAACACGATGGGCGTTCAGCATCGCCAATCAGGTCTACCGCCTGTACACCTGGCAAGGATACGACCGCAATGCCGACTGGTCGCTCACCCCGTCAGGGAAACCGGTCAACGTTCAGGGCGACTCCTCAAAAGCCACATTCAATCATTTTGAAGCCGTGGTGCGCTATAGATTGTTCAATCATCTGCATGTTTCAGCAGGAGTGGATTTTTACAGACGTTTTACCCACTACGATGACATCGACGCATACATCCCCGAAATACAATGCCACGTGCATGGATTAGGCATCAAAAGCAATCAGGTAGGCGTTCACCTCATGTTCACTTACAAGATCTGATTACCTCAGCCGCCATATCAGCAATAAAAAAATCAGGCGTCAACTTTTGACGCCTGATTTTTTTATTTTACACCCTCTTTCTTCCGCGGGGATCACACGTCAATCCCACGCCAAGCTTCTTGAAGATCTTATGGTCAACTTCCCCGAGCATCACGGTCGAATGCACCTGGCAACCCTCCAGTTCCGGCAGAAACGACAATGCACGGCGACATTGATCATCGGTAGTCGACAACACACTCAGGGCCACAAGCACCTCGTCGGTGTGCAGACGGGGATTGCGCGAACGCAGGTAATTGATCTTCGTATGCTGTATCGGCTCGATCATGTCCTGCGGTATGAGCTTCACTGCATGGTCAATCCCAGCGAGATGCTTGATAGCGTTTAATATCAAGGCCGCACTCGGCCCCAGAAGATCACCCTGCTCTGCCGTGATGATAGTGCCATCGCCAAGTTCTATGGCCGAACTTGCCTTGCCGCTGCGCTCTGCACGCTCACGGGCTGCCACTATCTGAGGCCGGTCATTGGGCGATATCTTAGCCTGATTCATGTTCAGAGAGATTTTGCTAACCTCACTGTCATTGCCGGCACCGCTGGCCATCTGGTTTAATGCAGTATAATAGCGGCGTATTATCTCATTCTTCGATGCCTCGCGGCACACTTCGTCATCATTGATGCAGAAACCCACCATGTTCACACCCATATCGGTAGGTGACTTATAGGGATTCTCCCCATAGACCCCCTCAAACAAGGCATTCAGCACCGGGAATATTTCTATATCGCGATTGTAGTTGATTGCTGTGACTCCGTAAGCTTCAAGATGAAACGGATCAATCATATTCACATCATTGAGATCGGCAGTCGCCGCCTCATATGCGATATTCACAGGATGCTTGAGCGGTAGGCTCCACACCGGAAATGTCTCAAACTTAGCATATCCGGCTTCCACACCGCGGCGATGCTCATTGTAGAGCTGACTCAGACAAACAGCCATTTTTCCGCTGCCGGGTCCGGGGGCCGTCACGATCACAAGCGGACGGGTAGTCTCTACATAGTCATTCTTGCCGAAACCGTCATCCGAGTCTATCAGTGCCACATTATTAGGATAGCCCTCTATGGTATAGTGGCAGTAAGTCTTTATATCCAGACGGCTCAGACGGCTGCGGAAAGCATCGGCGCTCGCCTGACCGTTATAGTGGGTTATGACAACCGAATTTACCAGAAATCCACGCGCCATAAACTCACCGCGAAGCCTGAGAACGTCCTCGTCATATTTGATGCCAAGATCGCTGCGCACCTTATTTTTCTCAATATCGAGCGCTGAAATCACAATCACGATCTCTGCCCTGTCGGCAAGTTTGCTGAGCATGCGCAGCTTGCTGTCAGGTTGAAAACCAGGCAGGACACGGCTTGCATGATAGTCGTCAAACAGCTTGCCCCCTAATTCCAGATAAAGTTTATCGCCGAACCGCGCTATGCGCTCCAGTATATGCTCGGACTGAATTTTGAGATATTTCTCGTTGTCAAAACCATGTTTCATAACGGGCTGTAAAAATACTCAATTATTCTTAATAACTCATCCGTAATCCGCCCTTTTAACAAAAATCAGTGTTTATGTGCAGGCGATGAAAGTCTCACCCTGACTTTACCGATTCTCGCACCGTTCATCGACATCACTTCAAAGCCGACATTGTTCCACTCAAGTTTTTCACCCTCTTCAGGCACATGCCTGAGCTCCTCCAGAATCAGTCCGCCAAGAGTCGAATAAGACGAAGGCTTATAGAAGTCCTCCAGTTCAAAATAATTTATGAAATCATAGATCGGGATCTGCGCGTCAACGATCCAAGAATTACCATCCTCATCGTTCTCTATCCCGGGAGTTTTGGTATGTTGGGGCATACCACCGACAAGGCCGTCAAGTATATCACTTGGAGTCACTAGACCCGATATCCCTCCGAACTCATCGCAGACAAGCGCAAAACTTTCCTTTTGGGCCTTCATGCGGTCAAGTGCGTCATAGACGCTCATCGACTCCGGAAAATAAATCGGATCCGTCACAACGTCTTTCAATCGAAAATCAGCAGATTCAATCTTAAGTATCAACTGCTTTAGCGTAACAACTCCGCACACGGTATCTCCTGTACGGTCACAGTACACCGGATAAGCAGTATGTAGCTCTGCCGACAGACGCGATCTCACTTCATCAGCCGTCATATCAAGCCTGAGGGCCGACACATCGACCTTGGGAGTCATTATCGACGACACCCGTAAGTCGCCAAGAACCAACGCACGTTCCATGATATCCTGCTCCACCTTTCTGACCTCTCCGGCATCCGTGCCGTCCTGTATAAGTGATCTTATCTCATCCTCTGTCACACTATTTTCCTTACTTCTTATTCCAAGCACCTTCACGATTAACGATGTCGAGGCCGACAAAAGCCATACCGCCGGCATTGCCATCACCGACAGCACATGCATCGGACGCGATATAAACTTAGCCACAACGTTGGCTGCGGCAAGGCCTATACGCTTCGGAACAAGCTCTCCGGCAACGATCGACAAAAATGTAACTATCGTTACGATAACAGTCTGGCCAACGGCGTGGGCCGTACGAGGCGGCATACCGTAACTGTGAAGAAGCGCACCGACATCATCAGCAAGAGCCGCCCCTGAGTATAGACCGGTGAGAATACCTATCAGAGTGATACCTATCTGTATCGTCGACAGAAACCTGTCTGGATCATCCGACAGCTTCAAAGCCATTCTGGCACCTCGGCTTCCCTGTTTGGCATCAGCTGCAAGACGAGACTTTCGGGCTGAAATCATGGCGATCTCCGACATTGAGAAGACACCGTTAAGCAAAATAAGAATTAAAATGACAAAAATATCATCCATATATAAGTCTATACAATGAGAAAACTGTGTAACAGCCAATTAGTTTATTTAATGCGTCAATCTGACGTCACGATATATTTAAGCATAATCATTATTTATAACATCCCGGACGCCATAATAGTTTTGTCATACACACTATCTCACACCAGTCCTGTGTAGTCCGCTTAGCTGTCTTGACGAAATTAACTATCTTTGCAGTAGATTTAAACTACCTATCAGAATGGCCGATATATCAATGATACGCGACGGCGTGCCGATGTCTTTTTCACGGCAGCTGAAACTTACAGCGTCCCTCGCAATGCCGGCGATGCTCGCACAGCTGTCGAGCATTACCATGCAATATATCGACGCATCGATGGTCGGACACCTCGGAGCCGACGCATCGGCCTCAATCGGACTGGTTTCTACTACATTATGGCTCTTTTGGGGTATCTGTTCAGCAGTAACGACTGGATTTTCCGTTCAGGTCGCTCACAAAGTAGGGGCAAAAGACTTTGATGCCGCACGTGACGTGCTTAGGCAAAGCATCGTAGCGGCCTTGATATTCAGTGTTGTTGTTTCGTCAATCGGCATTGCCATATCGCAGAAACTTCCTCACTGGCTTGGCGGAACAGATACAATATGCCCGCAGTCATCACTATATTTCCTGATCTTTGTTTCCGCACTCCCGCTACTCACCGTCAACTATCTTGCCGGAGGTATGCTCCGTTGTGTAGGAAATGTCAGAGTGCCGAGCATACTCAGCGTGATAATGTGCGTCCTTGACTGTCTGTTTAACTTCATGTTAATCTTCCCTACACGCAACATTACAATTGCAGGCCTTTCATTCACAATTCCCGGAGCAGACCTTGGTGTGCTTGGTGCGGCCCTCGGCACCGTGCTTGCCGAAGCTGTTACTGCCGCTCTGATGTTCTATTATGCCTACTGCCGGCAGCCGGAGCTGAAACTCCGCGGACTGCATGGAAGCTACAGGCCGAAAGCCATCATAATACGCAAAGCTGCTACAATCTCCGCTCCGATGACACTCGAACATGCTGTGATATGTGGCGCACAGATAGCCGTGACAACTATCGTCGCGCCACTCGGAGTGATAGCTATTGCGGCCAATTCCTTCGCCGTGACAGCCGAGAGCCTGTGCTACATGCCCGGCTATGGCATAGGCGATGCAGCGACAACACTTGTCGGACAAAGCTACGGAGCCGGGCGTAAAGATCTGGTGAGGCGGTTCGCCTACATTACCGTCGGTCTCGGAATGGCAGTCATGACAATAATGGGCATAGCCATGTGGATAACCGCACCCCTGATAATGGACATGATGACACCGGTCAAAGAAATAGCGGTTCTCGGTATTGAGATTCTGCGCATAGAAGCGTGGGCCGAGCCGATGTTTGCCGCTGCAATTGTCACCTACGGTGTGTTTATAGGGGTCGGAAGCACCACCTTGCCGGCCGTCATGAACTTTGCAAGCATCTGGATAGTGAGATTGCCTCTCGCCTGGATACTGGCAAAATCCATGGGACTTAAAGGTGTCTGGATAGCAATGTGCCTTGAACTTATTTTCCGTGGCACTATATTTCTTGTACGCCTGTTGCGCAGCCGATGGATACCGTCCGGCGACAAAATTCACACGTCGTGAAATATTTTGAATCCCAAACGTTATATTTGCAGATAGATCTGTCTCGGAGTACCATTTTGATACCCCGCATTGACATCTGTCCGTTCAATAGCATATTCTGATACACATGAAGGTTACTTTCACAATTGATTACCACACCAATTGGGGCGAAGCCCTGTTCATCTCCGGAGAGACCGATGCCCTTGGGGCGGGTGATCGCGACAAAGCCGTCGCATTACGGCCTGTCGGCGATTCAAAATGGTCGGTAACCGTTGATATTCTTCAGACTGCACCCGATTTCAGCTATCGCTACTTCGTCCGCCACGAGCATGGCGGCATAGTTGCGGAAGAGTGGGGGAAGACACCCCATATATACCACCGTTCATCCGACGACACCCCCGTTGTAAACCGTCATGACCTATGGCAGGACACACCGATGGACAAACCATACTATTCGTCGGTTGTCATAGACACCATAAATCGACGCGAATCTCGCAAGCGCATTTCAAGACCACGCAACGGCATGGTGACAATATCCGTCGATGCACCTATGGTAGCACCTGATCAGGTTGTCGCAATTGCAGGTGCTCCTGATGCACTCGGTGCCTGGAATCCCAAAAAGGCTCCCGTCATGAACGATGCCGGATTTCCGACATGGACCATCAATATTCCTGCATCGGAGCTCCCGCGCTACGTAGAATTCAAATTTTTCATACGCACAAAAGAATCTGCGGTCCCCATTGCCTGGGAAAACTGCGACAACCGCACGATCGAGCTTCCGGCCAAAGTATTGTCGACCCTCAACTGTTATACAGGTTTGCGCCTTGCCGATCCGTTCCCTCCGATGCGTGCAGCCGGAGTCGCCATTCCTGTATTCTCTGTGAGAACTGATGAAGACTTCGGTGTCGGAGACTTCTTCGATCTGAAAAAAATGGTGGACTGG
>CAJUMI010000109.1 GCA_910587545.1 uncultured Muribaculaceae bacterium
ACAAAGGTAATGTTTTTATCCGTGATTGTCAGATTAAGTCTTGACTACTTCAAATGATTGGTTTGTGCTTAATCAATTGAGAGGTTTAACTAAAGACGTTTCAACGTCTATTTATATGCTTACTCAGATTAAGCGCGGTCAACCTGTTCCAGCCATTGATATCGATGGCGATAGTTCTATAGGTCTTCCGTATAATTAAATTTATTATATTTGCATGCGCGCGCGCTTCGTGTGCGTATGTAAATATATTAAATTATGGTTATACTGTTGTTTCTCTTTCTTGCTGCGTCTATTTATTATAGTTTTACACGTAGCGAGCGTTTCAAGGACGTATGTGCGCGATCTTTAGGTTGCGTTTCATACGTCTTTGTTTTGTTTATCGTCGTTGCTTTCTTGTTGTTTGTCTGCGCTTTTTGTGTAGATGTAATGCGCGAATAGTGAGCGTGCAAACCGCGAACGGCAGCGCAGGTATCGCGATAGCAACACTATAAGAATGTGATAAGGTCTGAAGCCTAAGGCAAATGCGGTTTCTCATTCTCCTCTCTCCTATTATTAAATCGTGAGCGTAGCGAACACCTACCCTGAATTATCTTTGCAAATTTTAACAATGGCAGCGACTTCAATAGTCGCTGCCATTGTATTCTCGTCTTTATAGAAAAACTGACACACCACGTTTGCCAGGTGTGTATTAATTATCAGTTTTCCCCAATTAATGTTAAAATGCAAATTCGTTAACGCAATTAAACAGTCTATTGATTATGGGAATTTTGTTATTGCTTTTTTGCTGGATTTTATCGGGAAAATTGGCCTTTTTCCCGCCGTAAGTTTTGTCTCTGGAGTTCTATTACTTCCATGCGATAGTTTCAGATCAGTACTCAGCATCTACGGAACAAAACTCATGTCAGGCATCATTTTACATCCGACGCGCATACCGCGTCAGCGTGTAAAACTCTTATCAGTACGTTTTACACACCGGCGGTCTCAGCGGTTGCCATACATTTCCTGATAATATCTCAGATAGTCGCCGCTTGTCACGCCTTCGGTCCATTTACGGTTGTCAAGATACCATCTGACGGTCCTCTCAAGGCCTTCTTCGAATTGTAACGACGGTTTCCATCCCAATTCCCCGGCAAGTTTCGACGAGTCGATCGCATACCTTAAATCATGACCGGCACGGTCAGTCACATAGGTGATCAGACTATCGCTTTGCCCCTCGGAGCGGCCGAGGAGCCTGTCGACAATTTTAACCAGAAGTCTCACAATATCAATGTTTTTCCACTCATTGAAGCCGCCGATATTATATGTTTCCCCTATCCTTCCATTGTGGAAAAGCAGATCTATCGCTTCGGCGTGGTCCTCGACATACAGCCAATCGCGCACATTCTCGCCGCGTCCATATACAGGCAGAGGCCTGTTGTGGCATATGTTGTTGATAAACAACGGTATCAACTTCTCGGGAAACTGATTGGGTCCGTAGTTGTTAGAACAGTTGCTGATGACCACCGGCAGCCCGTATGTGTCGTGATAAGCACGCACAAAATGATCTGATGATGCTTTCGATGCCGAATAAGGTGAATGGGGATTGTAGCGTGTTGTCTCCAAAAATAGTTCCGAGCCGTATGGAGCCTCGCCTTCAGGGCTGTCAAGCTCAAGCGCACCGTAGACTTCGTCAGTCGACACATGATAGAATAGTTTGCCGGCAAAATCGCCGTCGCCTGACTGCCAGTGACGTCGCGCCGCTTCGAGTAGCGACAGAGTCCCCATCACGTTTGTCCGGGCAAAGGTGAACGGATCCTTGATCGACCGGTCGACATGGCTCTCTGCCGCAAGATGTATGATACCGTCGATCTGATATTCGCTAATAATAGAGCTTACCTTTTCAAAATCAGCAATATCGGCTTTTACAAAGCAGTAGTTGGGCGATTGGGCGACGTCGTCGAGATTTGCGAGATTGCCCGCATAAGTGAGTTTGTCGAGATTGACAATCCTATAATCGTGATACTTTTTGACCATAAGTCTTACGACATGGCTGCCGATGAAACCCGCGCCGCCTGTCACCAATATATTACGTTTGAAATCACTCATCTTGAAGCATCGATAAATTGTTGATACATACTTTTAAGGAATCGAGCCAATAAGGAATATCCATGCCGAAGGTCTTGCAGAACAGTGTCTTGTCGAGCACACTGTATGCCGGACGTTCTACCGACGAATTGTATTCCCGACTGAGGCATGGCTTGATCGCACACGATCTGTGACCCGAATATTCGACTGTCATCTGCGCAAGATCATACCATGAGCACACTCCGAGATTGCTATAATGATAGACTCCCTCGTTGCCCTGGTACAGGCCTTTGTCGATAATCTCTACTATCGCTTTGGCCAGATCTCCGGCATAGGTAGGTGATCCTGTCTGGTCAATGACCACTGAGAGGCTGTCGCGCTCGCCGCTGAGGTTGCGCATGGTCTTGACGAAATTGCGGCCATACTCTGAGTAGAGCCAAGCCGTGCGCAGCATGACGGCCCGACAGCCGCTTCGGGCTATCGCTTCTTCGCCTGCGAGCTTCGTCCGGCCATACGCTCCGCAGGCCGACGGTATGTCAGCCTCAGTGAGCGGACGGTTTCCCTTGCCGTCAAACACATAGTCGGTTGAAATATGGATAAGTGTCATATCGTTGTCGCGCGCGGCTCGGGCGATATTGCCTGCAGCCGTGCAGTTTACCTCATAGGCGAAATCCTCATGTCTCTCGGCGCGTTCGACGTCTGTAAAAGCCGCGCAGTTTACAACGATGTCGAAACAGTTGACCTTAAATGACAAGTCGACGGCCTCGGCGTCAGTGATGTCAAGATCGTCGACATCCGTGAATATATACTCGTTGGACGATCCTACTGCCGCATCCATGATGCAACGGCCGAGCTGACCTTCCGATCCTGTGACTAAAATCCTCATATTTAGAGCTTGATTTGAGATGGTTTGACAAATATACTTCTTTTGGCGACAACGGCAAAAGAAAAAGCCGGAAGGAATTGATATTGATTCTTTCCGGCTTATAAAGCCCACATCAAAGGATGCAATGAAACTCCGATATGACAGGATTTGAGTGCTCGTCGTCCTTTGTAATCCGCCTGGCATAAATGCAGTTCTACTTGAGAACTTGGGGCCCGCCATTGGCCGGCTAAGCTTGTCTCGGTATTTCATAATAATTTGAAGAGTTTCCCAATCTACTTTGATGTGGAATATCGTTCGGCTCTCTTGCCTTTGGTTTTATAACGCAAAAATAATACAACATGTTTGTTTTTCCAAATAAAATCGGTGCAAAAACCGCACAGATTTCAATGCTGCTTATTCAATCGTCTTTGTATCAGTGGACTATGCGCAAAATCCGAGCTTCGGACGCACAATGGTCACCTGATTTATAGCATCAGGGATGTCAGATGCCTGAATTTCAGACAGAAGCGTATAATCAGCCTCAACTCCCAGCCGTATCACCCTTTCGGCCATTGCCGGCAGAATCTCGGTCTGGATAAGATTGACCACATGGCGCGCGTTGCCGAACGTCTCGTCGCGCTGAGCATAGTCGCAGGCCAGCCGCGTCTTGAGCGCCCTGTATGCCTCGTGGTTAAGAGTGAACCCGTTGCGCTCGAGATAGCGGCAGGCGATATCCATCAGCTGATCCTCGCTGAAGTCCTCGAACATATAGATATTTGCCTCGGGTATACGTGACTTAAGACCGGGGTTCATCTCAAACATCCTGTACATCCTGTCCGGATAACCGGCGAGAATCAGCATCCAGTCGCGTCGCGAACTGTCGGAAAGCGCGCTCAGCAGCGAGTTGATCACATGCTTGCCCGGATCGCGCGCATCATCGGACTGATACAGCTGATAGGCCTCGTCGACGAGCAGTATGCCTCCCTCGGACTCCTCGATCGCCTTCATCGTGTTGGTCTCGGGCGAACCATAAAATTCACCGATAAGGTTTGCCCGTTCCTTAACCACGACATGTCCTTTGGAGAGCACTCCGGCATTGCGGAGCATCTCACCCATCAGTTTTGCCACAGTCGATTTTCCCGTGCCCGGCGAGCCGAGAAACATCGCATGGAGCGGCTGATCTGTCACGCATAGATCATGCGCCGCTCTCAACTTGTTGAACATTACGATGCTCTCATACATCCTTAACTTTGCTTTGACTCCGTCAAGTCCTGTGAGAAGGTCAAGCGCCGACAGACAGTCGGCCTGACTGATATCTTGTTCTTCACCGTCTGGTTTATCTTCGACTGAAGTGCCGCAGGCCGTGTCGATGAAGTTCTGCATAGCCGTCTCAAACTCGTCATCGTCGGCGGTCGGCTCATTGTCGACATCATCATCGCCGCCGGTCAGCCCGCGGTAGCGCCCTGTTATGTCGGCAAACGAATAATCGTCGACAATGTACAGTTCCCTACCCGTCCATGAACCTTCTTCGTCCATGCCGTCGGTCCTGAACACAAAGCCGGCGATAGCGAAGTCCATCAGCAGCAGTTCGGCATAACAGATGCCTTTACGGTTGCCGTACATGACGAAAGGCATCTCGACATAGTAGGCGCCCGGCACAAAGTCGTCGCTCACCGGTTGACAGAAGCGGGCCTCTATCGAGCCGTCGGGATAGACAATCCTCAGTTCTACCTCGGGGAGCCCGGACATCGGACGATCAATACGTGACTCCATCTTGAAGCGCACTTTGTAGCAGTAGAGATCCTCGCCTCTGACTGACCTGTAGCTGTAGTCAAGATAATCGATTACAGACCCTTCGGTGATCCTGTACCAGTCGGAACTGTCGACATCAGACTCGTGTCTGTCAAAGAAGCGGATCTGTTTTTCATGAAGTGTCACGCCCGCGCATTCGCGTACGATCAACTTATACTTATGGCGACAGTCGATATCATTGCGGTTCAGATCCAGACGTCCGCTGAAAAAGTCAGACTGTCGCCCGCTCGGTATGCTGACCTTTATATCGGCCGACGCTATGTTTGCGCCTGTCGTCATGTCGATCAGGCAGACATTGATTCTGCGTCGTATGCCCGGAGCATAGCGGTTGTCGATGTGCCGTTCGCTTGTCACGTGAGCCATGACGGCGAGACCGGCCGTATCGCCGTCGATCAGCAGATCGGAGCGGCTGTCAAATTCCTCATTCTGCGATTGCTTTATGACAGACAAAGGAATAACCTGGAGAAGAGATACGATAATGCTTTTTGTTTTCATATAACTTACAGTTTAATTGTTTATACATTTAATTATCAAATAATAACATAACTGATGCACCGAAGGCCTTCCTTCGTCATCGTCATGTTCCCCCACGACATGTCAATGTACTCGCGCGACAAACCGCTGCCTGACCATGGATGCGACAAAGCGCAAAAATGGCTGTCAGACGACAGATGCGTTACAGAAAATAGCGGATAGAAGATTATGCTACATCATCTCACCATGCCCGTTGCAGGCCGTGCCTAAACGATTGATTCTAAAGAGATGATAATGCATAATCGCTGATAATTAGTTGATTAAGCTGTATGTATTGTATTCCAAAAGGCATGTGATAAGCCCTTTCGCCGACAAAATTAATAAACCATGCAACAATTTGCAAATAAAACAAAATAAATTCTATATCTTTGCGATAATTACACCTTAATTAGTGGAATGGAAAGCGATCCCGCAAGAATCATCGGCGTGGCGCGTCACCGTCTGGCAACCGACGGCGACGGAGTGACGACGCTTGTGGCTTTCCACGGATGCCCGCTCCGTTGTCGGTATTGCCTCAATCCCCAGTCGCTCGGTGATGGCGGCAGGTTCAAGGAATATACACCCGAATCACTCTACCGTAAAGTCAGCATCGATGAGCTTTATTTCCTTGCCACCAATGGCGGCGTGACATTCGGCGGCGGCGAGCCGTGCTTGCGTTCCGAATTTATCCTACGCTTTCGCGAACTGTGCGGTGACGGATGGCAGATTAATCTTGAAACATCGCTCAATGTTCCGGCAGACAATATCGCGTCCTTGCTCCCTGTGGTAGATACACTTATCATAGACATCAAGGACATAAATCCTGAGATTTATCGCAACTATACCAGGCAGGACAACTCCTTTGTTCTCTCCAATCTCCAGCTTATAGCCGACAGCGGACGGCAAAGCGACTGCATCATCCGCATACCTCTGATACCTGAGTTCACCACTGATGCCGATCGCGACGCAAGCCGAGCCGCGCTTGAACAACTCGGCTTTACCCTATTCGATTTATTCACCTACCAAATCCGAAAACACTGACTATGGCACAAGGAAAGCAGACCTGCAAGATATTGAAAGAGATACGTCGGCAGATTGCCGACGCAAACGGCA
>CAJUMI010000110.1 GCA_910587545.1 uncultured Muribaculaceae bacterium
CACCACGGAGCTGCTTGCAGCTCATCACGATATGGCTGCCGCCATAGCTCTTGCGTAGTGTGACAGTGACCTTGGGCACTGTAGCTTCGCCGTAAGCGTAGAGCAGTTTGGCGCCGTGGAGAATCACACCGTTGTATTCCTGACCTGTGCCGGGAAGGAAACCGGGAACGTCGACCAGAGTAACAAGCGGTATGTTGAATGCATCGCAGAAGCGTACGAAACGCGCGCCCTTGCGCGATGCGTTGCTATCAAGCACACCTGCGAGATATTTGGGCTGGTTGGCAACTATGCCGACAGTCTGTCCGTTGAAGCGGGCGAAGCCGACTATGATATTTTTGGCGTAGTCACGCTGGATCTCAAGGAACTCGCCGTTATCGACGATTGCGCCGATTACTTCATACATATCGTAGGGACGTGTCGGAGAGTCGGGAATGATCTCGTTGAGCGAATCTTCGAGACGGTCGATGGGGTCTGTGCATTGAACCAGCGGCGGCTCTTCAAGATTGTTCTGGGGCAGATAGCTGAAGAGCTTGCGGATGATCTTGATAGCGTGCTCGCCATCTTCAGCCGCAAAGTGGCAGACACCGCTCTTCGACGAGTGAACTTCGGCACCGCCGAGGGCGTCCTGGGTCACATCCTCTCCGGTAACGGTCTTAACGACTTTCGGCCCGGTGAGGAACATATATGATATACCCTTGGCCATGATAGTGAAGTCGGTGAGTGCGGGAGAATATACCGCGCCGCCGGCACACGGGCCGAGGATAGCCGAGATCTGGGGTATAACACCCGATGCGAGGATATTGCGTTGGAAAATCTCCGCATAACCGGCCAGAGCGTTGATGCCTTCCTGAATACGTGCGCCGCCCGAGTCGTTGAGACCGATGACCGGGGCGCCCATCTTCATGGCCATATCCATTACTTTGCAGATCTTTAGGGCCATAGTCTCTGACAGCGAACCGCCGAAGACTGTGAAGTCCTGAGCAAAAACATAGACGAGACGGCCGTCGATTGTACCGTAGCCAGTAACGACGCCATCGCCGAGGAAAGATTTCTTCTCCTGTCCGAAGTTGGTGCAACGATGACGGACAAACATGTCGAGTTCTTCGAACGAACCTTCGTCGAGGAGCTGTGCGATGCGTTCGCGGGCTGTATATTTGCCGCGTTCGTGCTGTTTCTCGATGGCTTTTTCACCTCCGCCTATGCGCGCTTGCGCACGAAGCTCGATTAACTCTTTTACTTTTTCGAGTTGACTGCTCATTTTGATGATTGATTGATGGATAGATTATCAATATTTGGAATTATGCTTTATTGGGGTCCTCGCAGAGTTCGATCAGAGTACCGACTGTCGACTTGGGATGAAGGAAGGCTATATTGAGACCTTCTGCGCCTTTGCGGGGTGCTTTGTCGATGACGCGACAATCCTTGGCCTGCACTTCCTCAAGAGCGTTGGCCACACCACTCTCGACTGCAAAAGCGATGTGCTGGATGCCACCGCGGCCGCCGTTGTTGGCGATAAACTTAGAGATAGCGCTGTCTTCGGCTGTGCCTTCGAGAAGCTCGAGCTTGGTCTGCCCCACCTTGAAGAAGGCAGTGCGCACTTTCTGGTCGGGAACTTCTTCTATGGCGAAGCATTTGAAACCGAGTATGTTTTCGTAAAAAGGAATGGCTTCGTCGAGCGAGGGAACGGCGATGCCGATGTGTTCGATATGGCTGATATCCATAGCTGTAAAATTTATAGATTTATTAATATGATTCATTGTCAATGTCGGCCGGGCGACAGTCTGCCGCTCAAAACCGATACAAATTTAAATAAAATAATTCAAATGTCAGAAAAGGGACATTCTTATCTGACCGGCACGGGGCGCTTGAGGACCTGACGGAACGACATCAGGGTCTCGGTGCGGGCGGTTCCGAGCTGCTGGATCTCGTTCTGGAGAAGGTGAAGCAGATGCTCGTTGTTGATTGCCATAAGTTTGACGAGAATGTCGTAGCGGCCTGTCGTGTAGTGGCATTCGATTATCTCGGGGATCTTCTTGAGTTCTTCGACAACTTCTGCCGAGCGTGAGGGCTCGCGCAGATAGATACCCACAAATGCACATGTCTCATAGCCCATCGAAGTGGGGTCGATCAGACATTCGGAACCTGTTATAACACCGTTGGCGAGAAGTTTCTGTATACGCTGGTGCACGGCCGCGCCCGACACTCCATATTCTCTTGCTATTTCGAGATAGGGTTTTCTGGCGTTCAGTGAAAGATCGCGTAGTATCTTCAGATCCAACGCATCAAAGCTTTGTCGATTCATGATATAAATGTGTTTATAATTGGTTAGATAATCTAATTAATTAGTGATAAATTCAGCGGCCGCACACAGCAACCGATAAAAATCATGCGAATGTAACAAAAATAGAGTTTACAAAAAAATATTAAGCTATTTTTTTATTTTTTTTGTAAATTGTAGTCTCTTCAACTTTTCAGGACCTGTTCGCCCCAATAATTTGTTACCGCTGATAAACCGTTTCACAGGCTGCCGACGTTATATATCATCAAAGTAGAAACAAAGCCGAAATAACTCGGGAACGAAAAAAAATCGCGAAAATTGCGATATATTTTTTGCGTAGATTTTGACATATTGTTAACTTCGCAGCGAAAACAAATAAACACTTACTACAAACAAGAACCTACATTCATTATAACCATATGATATTCAATTTTAGAATAGTCTCAGACGAAGTCGACAACTTCAAAAGAGAAATCAAAATCGATGCTGACGCGACGTTTCTTGATCTCAAAAACGCCATCTGCAACTCTGTCAGCTACGACAAGAATCAAATGAGTTCATTCTTTATGTGTGACCGCAACTGGGAAAAAGAAAAAGAAATCACTTATGAAGACATGGGCTCGGACTCTGATCAGGATGTGTGGCTGATGGAAGACACTGTTCTCAGCGATCTGATAGAGGACGAAGGTCAAAAGCTGCTATATGTATTCGATTATATGACCGACCGCGCTTTCTTCATCGAGATGAAAGAGCTTATCCCCGGCAAGAACCTGAAAGATCCCGTATGCACCCTCTCGCTCGGACATGCTCCGGCTCAGATCGTAGATATCGATGAGTTCGACGCAAAGGTTGACGCCAAGGCAACAGCCGCTGTTTCGTCAATCGATGATCTCGACGCCGATTTCTACGGCGAGAGCGACTTCAACCCCGACGAATTCGACGAAGAAGGATTCGACGAGCTCAATTTCAACGACTGATCGATCATCAACCAAAGCATTGAAGTCAAAAAAATTTGAGCGTTTTCCACTTCGCCTCAGTCATATAGCCACCGCTATAATCCGTCGACTCAGAAAAAAACAATCTCAAACTTTTTGATCCGTGCATTAAAAAAATATTACAAAACACCATCTAAGCCGGCCGGAAATCGAGCTGCATTTTAAGCTCGATTTCCGGTCTTGCTATAACAAGGAATATAATACTTGAAACCATATGATCATGAAAACATTTCTTCTGCCGATAGTACTACTTCTGACTGGCTGTTGCGCGACAGCACAAACTACATATGATGAGATCGCCACGTCTCCCGACAAGGCTGCCGGACTCTACTATCTCTACCCCGTGACTAAAAGCGTCAACACCAAGGTGCCCAAAGGCTATACGCCATTCTATATCAGCCATTACGGCCGCCACGGCTCACGCTACCTCGTCGGAGAAGAACAATATGCCGACCCGCTGGCTCTGTTCATAGACGCCGAGAAAGCCGGAGTGCTTACCGAAAAAGGCAAGGAAGTCAAAAGACGACTCGAAAACATCTGCCTCGACGCCGCCGAGCGATCAGGCGAACTCACTCCGCTCGGAGTGGAGCAACATAAAGGCATCGCCCGGCGCATGTATGAAGCCTTCCCCGAAGTATTCAAAGGCAGACCGTCCATAAGCGCAAAATCATCTATCCGCATGCGCTGTGCCCTGTCGATGGCTGCGTTCTGCGAGGCTCTGAAAGAAAAAGATCCCGGACTCGAGATATCCAAGGAGTCGGCGCTAAGGTATATGAAATATATCTCTGTATCCACTCCTCAAGCAAAAGAATATGCTCCTGAAGGAGCTCGCCGCTCGGCCGAATTCGAGTCGGAGATAGTCCAACCCGAACGGCTTATGTCGGTTCTTTTCACCGATCCCGGTTTCACTGAGTCGCGCCGCCGGTCATCCGCCTGGCTGATGCTAAACCTGTTCCGCATCGCTGTCGACGCCCCCAACACGCCCTGCCCCGAGCGCCTCGACGACCTGTTTACGCCCGAAGAACGCTACAAGCTGTGGCAGTACTACAACTACCACTATTACAACGAGATGTCAAATCCGACATCGGCTCGCGGCGCCGTGCTCGAGAACGGCCGTCCTCTGCTTGCCAACATACTCGAATCGGCCGACGCGGCTATCGCGCGCGGCGATAACGGCGCTGATCTCCGTTTCGGCCATGACAGCACTATAGTGCCGCTCCTCGGACTGCTGAAAGTCGAGGGATGCTACGGCTCGACCGACGATCCCCACAAGCTCCACGAAGTGTATGCCGACTTCAAGATCTCACCGATGGCAGCCAACCTGCAGATTATCTTCTTCCGCAACAAAAAAGGCGAAGTCATCGCCAAACTGATGCTCAACGAGCGCGAAGTGTCGCTCCCCGTCAAGACCGACATCGCCCCCTTCTATCGCTGGGACGACCTCAGAGCTTATATATCCGATATCCTCGCCGAAAAAGATTAAAAAACACCCGCATTATGATAGAATATATCAAAGGACAACTCACGTCGCTCAATCCGGCGGCAGCAGTCATCGAGACTGCCGGCGGAGTTGCCTATCTCCTGCAGATCAGTCTGCCGACATTCTCCAAACTTGAAGGCCTGACAGAAGCGAGGTTGCTTGTCCACGAAGCGATAAAAGAAGACGCCTGGACGCTCTACGGTTTTCTCGACGAGGCTGAGAGAGAACTGTTCAGACTTCTGATCGGAGTGTCGGGTGTCGGCGCGTCGACTGCACGGATGATCCTGTCGGCTATGTCGGCCGAAGAGCTGTCGGCTGTCATAGCCACGTCAGACGTCAAACGCATGAAAAGTGTCAAAGGCATAGGCGCCAAAACAGCCGAACGCATAATAGTTGACCTGCGCGATAAAATAAAAGCCCCGGACGCTACGTTAATCATACAATCGCCGGCCACGTCAGAAGCGTTCGATGAAGCCCTCGCGGCCTTGACTATGCTCGGATTTGCCGCAGCCCAGAGCCGCAAGGTGTTGAAGAAGCTGTTCGACGCAGATCCTGGTCTCAGAGTCGAAGCCGCCATACGTAAAGCGTTGCCTCTGATGTAAAGCGGCCGACGACCGAGCCGGATGACGTCGACTAACGTCCGGCCGAGGTCAGCAAATGGAAAAAGAGAAAACGAAACGCCGACATAGATCCAAACTCAGCGCACTGTTGCCCGTGGCTACAGCGGCTTTCGTTGCATTCATACCATTTCTCGCCCCCGGTCAACTGCGCAAAGAGAAACTTTCGCCGCCGGCTCCGGCGGTTTACCCTCAACCCGACCGCCTCGTCGAGGCCGCAGACTCGATCATGCTGCCCATGGGCGCGAGCCGCACCGTCCCCGAATCTTATGAGGAGCTGATGGCCGACGAACTCGGCTATGACCTCTCGTCGCCGTCCAACATAGTGACGGCCGCCGAATATGACCCCGAGACAGGTTGCTATGTCGTGCGCACTCGCGTTGGAGACTATGACATCTCGACTCCGTTCATGCTGACGCCCCGACAGTATAACGACTGGCAGTTCCGCCGCTCCATGCAGGAATACTACCGCGAGCGCAACCTCGCACAAGTGACCGAAAAAGAGAAGGAACCTTTCAATATCCTCGACATGAACTTCGCCCTCGGCCCCCTCGAAAAGATCTTCGGCCCCGGCGGAGTGCAACTCAAGACCCAGGGATCGGTGCAAGTGGCAATGGGTATAAAGAGCAACAAGACCGACAACCCAGCCCTGCCCCTGTCGGCACGCCGAAAGACCTACTTCGACTTTGACCAGAAGATACAGGCCACAATCAACGCATCGGTCGGCGACCGCATGAAGTTCAACATGACCTACAACACCGACGCCACCTTCGACTTCG
>CAJUMI010000111.1:0-198 GCA_910587545.1 uncultured Muribaculaceae bacterium
ATTTCGACTGATGCTTGTTTTTTATTAACATTTGTTTTTAAACAGACTCTAAATCCACAGTATTTCCTTATACGATGGTGACCAACGATCTGGCCCCTCATGCGCATCCGCTTATGCTCAACACGCTCCACTGCAGCGAAAGTGACAATTCATTCCTTTTTATTGCTGAAAATGAAGACCCTGATGACAATCCTTCAA
>CAJUMI010000111.1:208-6006 GCA_910587545.1 uncultured Muribaculaceae bacterium
AACCCCGTGAGGCAGCAGGGGCCATGAAGGATCTTTGACATCAATCCGTTACAATAATATTAATGATTGGGAAATATCTGCCAGTATTATTATAATAGAAAAAACTATGTCACGACTATTGATCAAAATAATGGTCTCTATTGCAATTATGACTTTATTCAGCCGGAATGACGTTTATGCTGCCGATACGGATAAATTTAAGAATAGGCTCACGCTTACAAGAACTTACCGCGTTAATGGAGAGGAAAAAGTTGATACTCTTCCGTCCTATTTAATGGCGGTCTATACTTACGACCGGGACGTGATTGTGGAAACTCCCTGCGTATTAAATGTCAGAGTGCGTGTCTATGACGCCCGAATCGGTGATGTGTATTACGATCGCACGCTTGACATCTTTCCTGTTCATGTTTGTGGATTTTATGGTGTCGACTAGCAATTCATGCTTGATATTACTGTCTGTGGACGTGTGTACTCCACTGAATTTTATTTCGGCGGCTGATTCAGATGATCGTGACGTAAACTATTTATCTATAAAGCGATTTAAATGATGGAAATGATTGGAATTAAAGTGATCGGATATATTTGTCTGAAATTTAAATTGCTTTATATCGCATTTGCGCTTTGTGTTATAGCGATGACAGCCTGTCGGCCGGAAGGCTCACAGGCTGCTGTCGATATGGCGCTTCGTGCGGCCGGCGACAACCGTGGCGAATTGGAAGCCGTGCTCAATCATTATGCCGGCGATCCCGACAAACTTGCCGCGGCTGAATTCCTGATCGCCAATATGCCCGGACATTATTCCCATGCCGACGCTGCGCTTATGGAGCGCTATCATCAGCAGGCAGATTCGTTTATCACGGCCAATCCCCGTATATCGATATTTGATCTCTGTGATTCGATAGATGCGATAGCCGAGGATATGGGTGTAACTGTAACACCGCTTGTCAGCGACTGCCGGATCATGACGGCTGAATACCTGATCGATAACATCGACTGTGCGTTCGAGCAGTGGCGCGGTAATCCGTGGCTGTGACATCTCGATTTCGACCGGTTCTGTGAATATGTGCTGCCCTACAAGGTGAAGGATCTCCAGCCGCTCGACGACTGGCGCTCAGACTTCCGCGACGTTTATGCCCGGGAACTTGCTCAGCTCGAATACTGCGATCTGTACAGCGGTTCGCCTTACCGCGCCTGCATGACTCTCAACGAGGCATACAGGCGCGATATCCATCCCGGCCCGACAGTGCCGTTCGTCGGCATGATGTCGCGGGTCGAGGACGGACGCATCATCGACGAACGCCTGCCTAAGACATTCCGCGCGACCTATGCGGCAAATCCCGATCTGAAACGTCTCAACTCGTCGGGCGAATTTGTGCCGGCGTTTTTCCGCAATGTGTTTCAGCGCGATGTCACCGATGAATACGTGGCGACCTCTGACGTAGAGATAGATTGTTCTGACGAAGAAGCGGCGGCCGCCTATCTATGTGTCTACGGCGACAATGACTGGACTGCGGTCGACTATGCCATGATCAGCGGCGGCAAGGCGAAATTTTCAAAAATCGGCCGCAATATAGTATATCTGCCGGTGACATATTCCCAAACCGGCGTGAAGAAAGCGCTCTGTGAGCCGTTTATCCTCGGTTACGACGGAACTGTCAACAAACTGGCGCCCGGCGAAGCCTGCGTCAACGCCTGCTTGGACCGTAAGTATCCGGTGTTCAAGTATGTATGGGACTATGCCAAGCTTGTCGAGAACGGCGAGTTCGAGGCGTCCGACGATCCGACATTCAGTTGCGGTGTGATGAAGATTCACACCATCCCGACAGGCCGCGCCGTAGGGGGCGAGATAGATGTGCCCGACACGGTGCCGGCGCTGCGCTACTGGCGCTATATCAACCGCTTGCCCGATACATTCGGCAGTATGGCCGAACTGTCGTTCTATGCCGGGGGCAGCGATGAGCCGATGAAAGGGCGCGTCATCGGCACCGAGGGATCGTGGGAGAACAACTCCGCATGGAAGCGTGAAAATCTTTTCGACGGCGATGTACTGACCTCATACTGCGCCCCGCAGGGTGTCGGATGCTGGGTCGGGCTCGATTTCGGAAAACCGGTAAAGCTGTCGAAAATACGCTACACTCCGCGCGGCGACGGCAACATGATCGAACCCGGCGACGAGTATGAACTGCTGTATTGGGCCGACGGCCATTGGCGGTCGCTCGGACGCAAAGAGACCATGAGTGTGAGTTTCGGCGACATCCCCGAGGGAGCGCTACTGTTGCTCCGCGATAGGACAAAAGGTCATGACGAGCGCATCTTCCTGCTCGACTCCGAAGGACGGCAGGAATGGTGGTGATTCTTTAACGCACAATTCACAATGCACAATTCACAATGCGCAATTCACAATGAGGAATGCGCAATGATTGATTGTGCATTGTGAATTGTGCATTCCTCATTGAGCATCATGTGGTAGGCTATTAAACATTTTTAAGGGTTGGGGAAGTGACGGAGAGGGGTATCGGTTGTTGTAAAGATAGATTTATGATTTGCTTCAACTGTTTATATTATGAAAAAGGGAACATTAATTATGATGCTTTGCATGCTTGTCATGGCGTCCATGACATCAGCCGAAGCCCGGCAGCCAAGAGCCGGCCGTTCCCTGCCTCTGACTCAGACTTCGGATTATGAGATTATATCGTTGGACGAGGAGATTGAAACGATGACTCTGCCGGTGATGACCGCAGACCTGTCGGATGCGAAGATCGACACTACGGAAAACTATGAGTACTCGCTCGCGCATATACGCAAGCCTGAGGTACCGTCAATATATTCGCTGCCTTATTCGTGGACACGTAATGTGCCCGACTGGAAAAAGCTGTGGGTGAATACCGGCGTTTTTGCCGGAGCTTTTGTAGGGACGCTGCTCGTGCTCGAGTGTCTGCCCGAGGATGCCACTACATGGAATCGTGCGGCCATTCAACAGGTGCCACCGTTCAAACGCTGGTACCGCAACATATTTGTCCGTAATCCGGAGCTTGATCATGACAAGTGGGTGTTCAACTATGTGCTCCATCCATACGCCGGAGCAGTTTATTTTATGGCTGCTCGGTCAGCCGGGTTCAATTTCTGGCGGTCGTTTCTCTACTGCTCGTTAGTGTCCAACGTCGGCTGGGAATTCGGCATAGAGGCTTTTATGGAGCGTCCGTCTTATCAGGATCTTGTGATCACGCCTGTCGTCGGCAGCCTCATAGGTGAGTGTTTTTACAGGCTGAAACGGCATATTGTAAGCAACGACTACCGTTTGTGGGGTTCGCCTGTCGTCGGCAATGTCGTGGCGTTTCTGATTGATCCTGTCAATGAGGTCACAGGTCTATTCGGACACAACAAGGCCCGTCGTCTGTATAAGCCCGAGGGTAGCGGCAGGACATACGGTGTGAGTTCGACGTTGATGCCGTCGATTGTCGGAGGTGCGCCCGGCTTCACTTTCAGCTGCACATTTTAGAGGTTGTTATTAAACAAGATCTTAGGGCGGCATACCTTTTTTTAGGGATACTGTACGCTCTATCGGGCAGTGCAAAATACTGATTTTTGAGGATTGTCGACCTTTAGGGTTCGGGATAATTTTGCAGCGGAAAAAACTAATGTAAAACTGCAATGAAGAAATCAATTATCCATGTGGGAGCCATGATGGCGGCAGTGTTGCCGGTCATGGCTTCAGAATCACAGTCTGAGACGGAATTTACGGACAGCACACACTATGACCTTAATCCTGTGGTAGTCACGGGGACCGGAGTACACCAAAGACTGAAGGCTACGCCTGTGCCGGTGGAAGTGATCAGCGGACGCGAAATCAGAAGTGCAGGTATCAATGGGCTGCAGGACGCGCTTACGATGATGGTTCCGTCGCTTTCGTTCTCGCCAAGTGCGATGGGTTCATATTTGAGAATGA
Source organism: uncultured Muribaculaceae bacterium (assembly GCA_910587545.1). Taxonomy (GTDB): domain Bacteria; phylum Bacteroidota; class Bacteroidia; order Bacteroidales; family Muribaculaceae; genus CAG-873. The sequence continues at coordinate 4,155 of CAJUMI010000111.1, forward strand.
ACGGTTTGACCAACAGTCATGTGGCGGTACTGCTTAATGGGCGTAAGATGACCGGAGACATAAGCGGAAATATCGACCTTGGTCAGATAGATATCAACCTGATCAAGCGGATAGAGGTTCTCAACGGAGCGGCATCGACTCTCTACGGCTCTGATGCTGTCGGCGGTGTGATCAATATAATCACAGCCGGCCCGGATGAGGAATCGGAATTTACAACAAACAGCCGATATACCCGTGACGGACAGTTCAATCAAGGTCTTGACCTGTCGCTAAGAGCGGGCAGGGTGGGTTCTCTGACTGCTTATAATTATTCACATTCCGACGGCTGGCAGAATTCCCGTTATACGGAAGACGACGGCGAGCTGATCGAGACGCTGGCGCAGCTTTCGCTCGGCTATACGTCCAACAACCTGACGCAGCGGTTCACTTATGACGCGAGCGAGCGTCTGGCTCTTTATGCCGAGGGCGGCTATTATAGCCGTCTGCTCGACCGGCCAGTCGAGCGTAAGGATATGTCCGGCGGTTCGAAGTACAACACATTCTCTGAAAGTTTTTCATGGGGAGCGGGAGGCGCCTACAGCCTCGGAGCGCTCGGCAGCGTCAAATTTGACTATTCGGGACGCACGTACGGGCAATGGTATAAATATATGATCGCGAGCGGCGACTATCTGCCCGGTGATTATTACAAGACCAAACGTCAGGACTATCATGATGCGGAGCTAAGAGGGATATTCAACTTTACGGATAACAGTAACACTGTCTTCGGCACGGATTACAGATATGAGACACTCGACCGTCCCGAGTCAGATCTTAACAAAGGACTCGGCACTTTCTCGGTCTACGGACAGCATGAACAACGTCTGGCCGGTCATCTGACCCTTCTGGCGGGACTCCGCTATGATCTTCATCAGGAAATTGGATCACGACTTACTCCAAAAGTCGCGCTGATGTATAATAAGGGAAATTTCAACGCCAGAGCCACTTATGCGGCAGGGTATCGAACTCCGGGTATTGACGAGCTATATTATCACATGCTCAAACCAATGGGAAGCAGGCATATAATAACGTTCGGCAACCGCGATCTCAAGGCCGAGAACAGCAACTTCGGGTCGATTAACGTGGAGTATCGTACGTCACGTCTGACAGTGTCGCTGACCGGTTATCTGAATTTTGTAAAAAATATGGTCACATCGCGCTCGACCAAATTCTCGGCGATGAGCGAATCTGAGCAGGCGGCACTGATAGCGGAATTTCCCGAGATCAATGACATCAAAACATCTACGCTGTCAGTCAAGGAATATTATAACTTCTCGAAAGCGACCGTTAAGGGAATCGAGGCCAATCTCTCGTTCAATCCGATTGTTGGGTTGACTCTAAGTGCCAATTACAGCTACGCCTACGGTCGCGGCCTTAATGACGACGGGTCGTGGCAGAGACTGAACCGCAGTGTCATGCATACGGGTACGTTTACAGCCAACTACAGTCATGACTGGGATCGATACAGGTTAAATGTCAATCTTAACGGGCGCGTACAGTCCAGGACATACTATCCCGGAGATGCCGACGGCGATGCTCCCGGCTACGGAGTCTGGAATCTGACGACACGGCATATGTTCAGCTGCTTCAGGAGATTCGCTCTTGAGCCAGGGATAGGCATCGACAATATCTTCGATCGTCGAGACATGCGCCCGCTAAACAGCAATTTCGCGCTGTATTCACCGGGCAGATCGGTGGTGGCGAGTCTGAGAGTAACGTTGAAATGAGATTTTTATACACAAAACAGCAGAAAAGATGGGTATTAAGAGTCTGTTTAAAAACAAATGTTAATAAAAAACAAGCATCAGTCGAAATT
>CAJUMI010000112.1 GCA_910587545.1 uncultured Muribaculaceae bacterium
GACGCAGAAGGCATCAATATACTCGGCACCCCGGCCACCTCGATCGACAACGCCGAAGACCGCCACAAATTCTCGGCGATGCTTGACAAACTCAACATTGACCAGCCCCGCTGGCGCGAACTGACGAACATGGACGACATCAAGGAGTTTATCAACGAGGTAGGGTTCCCCGTACTCGTCAGACCGAGCTACGTATTGTCAGGCGCGGCGATGAATGTCTGCTCCAACGACGATGAGCTCGTCAGGTTCCTTCGCCTCGCCGCCAATGTCTCGAAGCAGCACCCGGTCGTGGTGACAGAGTTCATACAGAACGCCAAAGAGATAGAGATGGACGCCGTGGCTCAGAACGGCGAGATCAAAGCCTATGCCATATCGGAGCATATAGAGTATGCCGGTGTACACTCGGGCGACGCTACCATACAGTTTCCGCCTCAGAAACTTTATGTCGAGACCATGCGGCGCATAAAGAAGGTGTCGTCACAGATCGCAAAAGCGCTCAACATCTCCGGCCCGTTCAACATACAATATCTCGCCAAGAACAACGACATAAAAGTCATCGAGTGCAACCTGCGTGCTTCGCGCAGCTTTCCCTTTGTCTCAAAGGTCCTTAAAATCAACTTCATCGACCTTGCGACAAAGATCATGCTCGGTCTGCCTGTGGAAAAGCCCCACAAGAACGCTTTCGATCTCGACTACGTCGGCATCAAGGCCTCGCAGTTCTCGTTCTCCAGACTTCAGGGGGCCGACCCCGTGCTCGGAGTCGACATGTCGTCGACCGGCGAGGTAGGATGTATCGGCACAGACACATCCGAGACCATCCTGAAATCGATGCTTGCCGTCGGGCTCCGCATACCCCGCAAATCAATCCTTCTCAGCACCGGATCAGCCAAGCAAAAGGCGGATATGCTCGACGCAGCCCACATGCTCCACAACAACGGCTACAAGATCTATGCCACCGGAGGCACCCATCAGTTCCTCAACGACAACGGCATACCGGCGGTGCGCGTCTATTGGCCCTCACAGCCCGACATGCAGCCTCAGGCTCTCGACATGCTCCATAACAAAGAGATCGATCTGGTGGTGAACATTCCCAAGAACCTCAGCTCAACCGAACTGAGCAACGGCTACAAGATACGCCGCGCGGCAATCGACCTCAACGTACCCCTGCTGACCAACGCGCGCCTCGCCTCGGCGTTTATACTGGCTTTCACGACCATCCCTCTCGACAAGATCGAGATAAAGAGCTGGAATGAATACTAACCAAATTATTATCACCCATTAAACAATCTATTATGAAACAACTACTGCGTCTGTCAGTCTTCGTAATTGCCATGATAGCATCGCTGCATGTCTATGCCGGCAAGTATGAATTCATGACCGTGCCCGGGGACCCTCTGGGCACAAAAATGTACACGCTGCCAAACGGTTTGAAAATCTTCATGAGCGTCAACAAGGACGAACCCCGCATCCAGACCTACATAGCCGTGCGTGTCGGCGGCAAGAACGACCCGGCCGAGACCACCGGCCTCGCCCACTATTTCGAGCACCTGATGTTCAAGGGCACCGAACAGTTCGGCACCTCCGACTATGCCGCAGAGAAGCCTCTGCTCGACGAGATCGAACGTCTCTTTGAAATCTATCGCAAAACAACCGACGAAGGAGCCCGCGCCGACATTTACCACGCCATCGACTCTATCAGCTACGCAGCCTCGCTTATCGCCATTCCCAACGAATACGACAAACTGATGAGTGCGATCGGCGCCAACGGCACAAACGCCTACACAAGCAACGACGTCACCTGCTACGTAGAAAACATTCCGTCAAACGAAATCGAAAACTGGGCACGCATCCAGGCCGACCGCTTCGAGCACCCTGTGATCCGCGGGTTCCACACCGAACTCGAGACAATCTACGAGGAAAAGAACATGTCGCTCACATCCGACGGACGCAAGATGGCCGAGGCCATGCTGTCGGCTCTCTTCCCCACCCACCCCTACGGCACACAGACCGTGCTCGGCACACAGGAAAACCTCAAGAACCCCTCAATCACAAACGTCAAGAACTACCACAAGACCTGGTACGTGCCCAACAACATGGCTATCTGTCTATCGGGCGACTTCGATCCCGACAACATGGTAGACATCATCGCCAAATATTTCGGACACCTCAAGCCCAACCCTAACCTGCCCAAACTTGATTTCCCGGCTGAAATGACAATCACCGAACCGATCAAGCGCGAAGTGTGGGGCAACGAGGCCGAACGCCTTTATCTGGCCTGGCGCATACCCGAAGCCAAAAACGAAGACGCAGACGTGATCTCGGTGATCTCGGAAGTGCTCAACAACAACAAGTGCGGTCTTATCGACATCAACATCAATCTCGCCCAGAAAATGCTCGGCGCCGGCACCGGCACCTACGGACTGTCGGATCAGGGAGCGTTCCTGCTCATCGGCATGCCTAAAGGAGGCCAAACACTCGACGACGTGCGCGAACTTCTCCTCGCCGAAATGAAAAAGCTCCGCGAAGGCGATTTCGACGACGACCTTGTGCCTGCAATCATCAACAACGCCAAACTGCAGCTCCAGCGCTCGTTCGAAAGCAATGATTCACGTGCAGACTACTATGTCGATGCCTTCGTCAACGGTCAGCCCTGGGCCGACGTAGTCAAGTCATTCGACAATTTCGACAAGATCACCAAGGCCGACGTTGTGGCCGTAGCCAACAAATATTTCGGTGACAACAACTACGCCGCCATCTACAAGCTCCAGGGCCCAGATCCCAACGAACTCAAGATCTCAAAGCCGGCGATCACCCCGATAGCCATGAACCGTGACATGTCGAGCGACTTCCTCAAAGAGATACAACACAGCAAGGTGACTCCGATCGAGCCTGTGTTTGTCGACTATGACAAGGATCTAACAAAGCTCAAGGCCAAGAACGGTGTCCCCGTATATTACACCCGTAACACGACCAACGATGTCTTCCAGCTCACTTATATATATAATGTAGGCGATAACAACGACCCGCGTCTCGACTACGCATCAGAGCTGCTCGAACTTTTCGGCACCAAGGACATGACGCCGCAGCAGATCCAGAACGAATTCTACAAGATGGCATGCTCGTTCCGTCTGTCGATCGGAGCCGAACGCTCGTACATTGTGCTGAGCGGCCTCAATGAGAACATGCCCAAGGCGATGGCCCTCTTCGAGAAGATTGTCAAGGAGGCTGTGGCCGATACCGCCGCCTACTCGGCATACATCGACCGCGTCGAGCAGTCGCGAGCCAACAGCAAGAGCAACCAGCGCCAGAACTTCAGCGCTCTGTCGACATATATGATCTACGGCAAGGATAATCCGCAGACACGCACCCTCAGCGTCGAGCAGCTCCGCGCTTCCGATCCCGAGGTGTTCCTCGCCGCCATCCGCGAGCTCATGAACTACGAGCACGAGATCATCTACTACGGCGCAAGCTCTGAAAAACAGCTGATTGCCGACATCAACAAAAACCACTACATCGCCAAGAAACTGAAACCCGCGCCCGAGCAGAACGTCTTCACAATGCAGCAGCCCGAAGAGACTATCATATTCGTAGCGCCCTATGACGCAAAACAGCTCTATATGTCGCTCTACTCCAACCGCGGTGAGAAATTCAATCCTGCGATCGAACCTCTGCGTAACGTCTATAACGACTACTTCGGCGGTTCGATGAACGCCATCGTCTTCCAGGAAATGCGAGAAAGCCGTTCGCTCGCCTACTCGGCATGGGCCAACATGATCGCCCCCGGATATCTCCGCAAACCATACACATACCGCGCACAGATCGCCACACAGAACGACAAGATGTCGGACGCGATCAACGCATTCGACGAAATCATCAACGACATGCCCGAAAGCCCGGCCGCATTCGATCTCGCCAAGAAAGGCATCGAGTCGCGCATCCGCACCGAACGCATCATCAAGGACAATATCGCGTGGAGCTACATCAATGCCCGCGACCTCGGACTTGACAAAGACAGCCGAATTGCCGTTTTCGAAGCACTGTCATCGATCACGCTTGACGACGTCGTGAACTTCCAGAAAGAGAATGTCAAAGGACGCACCTACTACTACTGCGTGCTCGGCGACATCAAGGATATCGATCTCGACTCTTTGTCGAAACTCGGTAAAGTGGTCATGCTGACCACAGAAGACATCTTCGGATACTAAGACAAACATGAGTACTCAAGCGCTGCCACCGATCGGTGGCAGCGCTTTTTTATGACATTTTGTCAGCGCCGGCATGACAAAAAAGCAACCGGAAGCCACATTACCGGCGACAAAACTTTTTGGCACAGGATTTGTTCTACTATTGATGTAAATTATCAGATACAATTAAATACATAACATATAAAAAACATTACAATCATGGGAAAAATCATTGGTATTGACTTAGGAACAACCAACTCATGTGTAGCCGTTCTTGAAGGTAACGATCCCGTCGTTATCCCCAACAGCGAAGGCCGCAACACCACCCCTTCGGTAGTCGCATTTGTCGACGGCGGCGAACGCAAAGTCGGAGATCCCGCTAAACGTCAGGCTATCACAAACCCTAAACGCACAATATATTCTATCAAACGTTTCATGGGCGAGACATACGATCAGGTCCGCAACGAGATCGAGCGTGTGCCCTACAAAGTGGTCCGCGGAGACAACAACACTCCACGCATCGACATTGACGGCCGTGAATACACCCCGCAGGAAATCTCGGCCATGATCCTTCAGAAGATGAAGAAGACCGCCGAAGACTACCTCGGGCAATCAGTGACTGAAGCTGTGATCACAGTTCCCGCATACTTCAACGACTCTCAGCGTCAGGCCACCAAGGAAGCCGGCGAAATCGCAGGCCTTACCGTAAAACGTATCGTCAACGAGCCTACCGCCGCAGCGCTTGCCTATGGCCTCGACAAGACCAACAACGACCAGAAGATCGCCGTATTTGACCTCGGCGGCGGCACATTTGATATTTCTATCCTCGAGCTCGGCGACGGCGTTTTCGAAGTCAAATCGACCAATGGCGACACACACCTCGGCGGCGATGACTTCGACCACGTGATCATCGACTGGCTTGCCGACGAATTCCAGAAAGAAGAAGGCGTAGACCTGCGTCAGGATCCTATGGCTCTCCAGCGTCTTAAAGAAGCTGCCGAGAAAGCCAAGATCGAACTCTCGAGCACAACCTCGACCGAGATCAACCTGCCTTACATCATGCCCGTAAACGGTATTCCAAAGCACCTTGTGAAGACCCTTACCCGTGCAAAATTCGAGCAGCTCGCCGACAGACTCATCCAGGCTACAATCAAGCCTTGCGAGGACGCACTCCGCGACGCAGGCATGAAACCGAGCGACATCGACGAAGTGATCCTCGTCGGCGGTTCGACCCGTATCCCCGCCATACAGCAGATCGTCGAAAAATTCTTCGGTAAAGCACCCTCTAAGGGCGTCAACCCCGACGAAGTGGTTGCCGTAGGAGCAGCGATCCAGGGCGGCGTTCTCTCGGGCGATGTCAAGGACGTGCTGCTTCTCGACGTTGTGCCTCTGTCGGTCGGCATCGAGACTCTCGGCGGCGTGATGACAAAACTTATCGAAGCCAACACGACCATCCCTACCCGCAAGAGCGAGACATTCTCGACCGCAGCCGACAACCAGCCTTCGGTTGAAATCAACGTTCTCCAGGGCGAACGTCCTATGGCCAAAGACGACAAACTGCTCGGCAAGTTCCACCTCGACGGCATAGCACCCGCTCCGCGCGGCATACCTCAGATCGAAGTGACATTTGAAATCGATGCCAACGGCATCCTCAATGTATCGGCCAAAGACAAGGCTAC
>CAJUMI010000113.1 GCA_910587545.1 uncultured Muribaculaceae bacterium
AACATCACCACCCGCTCGACCGACGCCGAAAAAGGCGGCAGCGTATGGTACGGCATGGGCAACGACGGAATGAACACCATCGGCATGAAAGCGTCTACCGGTCTCATGAAAAACGGCTGGGCCCTCACAGTCCTCGGATCACGCAAATGGGGCGACGGCTATATTCAAGGCACACCGTTCGACAGCTACAACTACTTCATCAACCTCGCATGGAAAGTCAATGATGAGCACCAATTGTCATTGACAGCCTTCGGCGCTCCGCAGACCCACTATCAGCGCAGCAGCCAGAACGGTCTGACCATCATGGGCTATCAGGACGTCAAGAACTATATGAGCAACGACGTCAGCATGTATCGCTACAACCCGACTTTCGGTTATAAGAAAAACGGCGAATGGTATAACTCATCGAAAAACTTCTACCACAAGCCTCAGATCTCTCTGGCCCACAGCTGGAAGATCAACGATCACTCATCCCTGTCGTCGACCGTCTACGCTTCGTTTGCGACTGGAGGTGGCAACTCAGGCCAGGGAAGCGGCCTCGGATCTTACTCCTACACCGACTGGTATGGCGCGACCGACGGCAAGCTCCACACCAAATTCCTCGCCGCCGACGGCACATTTGACTACGGAGCGATCCAGGATCTCAACGCCGCAAGCGCAACAGGTTCGGAACTCGTGATGTCGAAGTCGATGAACTCCCACAAATGGATCGGCCTTGTGTCTTCATACAAGAACGATCTCAATCAGATCAACGGCAACCGTCTTTCGCTCACCGGCGGTCTTGACATCCGCTACTACGTGGGCGAGCACAAAAACATCATCACTGACCTCTTCGACGGCGAGTACTTCATCGACTACTCAAGCCGTAAGAACGTCAAGGCCGAGCTCAACAGCGCAGCCCTCAATCCCGCATGGGCATTCGAGAAACTCGGCGTCGGCGACGTCGTCTACCGCGACTATAACAGCTACATCGTCCAGGAAGGCGTCTATGCCCAGGCAGAGTACACAATGCTCGACAAAGCCCTCAACCTTGTCGTTTCGGGCGCTCTCAACAACAACACCTACTGGCGCCGCGACTTCTTCTATTATGACAAGGCTAACGAGAAATCAGAGACACGCAACTTTATCGGCGGCACTATCAAGGGCGGCGCAAACTACAACATCGACTCCAGGAACAACGTCTTCTTCAACACCGGCTTCATCAGCCGCGCTCCGTTCTTCTCAGGAGGTGTGTTTGTCAACTCGACAACTTCAAACGTGCTGAACTCCGACCCTGTGAACGAAAAAGTATTCTCATTCGAACTCGGTTACGGTTTCAACACCCCTGAATTCGCCCTTACAGCCAACGCATATTACACCAAGTGGATGGACAAGACCACAACCCGCGGCGGCACAGTCTCACGCGGCGAGCACGAAGGCGACCGTTATTTCATGAACATGTCGGGCGTCGACGCACGACACATGGGTATCGAGTTCAACGCAAGCTGGGTGCCAGCCCAGTGGGTCAACATCCAGGCAATGCTCTCCTACGGTGACTGGATCTGGGATTCTAACGCCAGCGGCTACTTCTGGAACCAGCTTGGCCAGCCCCTTAAGAACACCAACGGCGATGTCGCCTCAGGCATCATGGCTCCCGACCATCTCCACGCCACTATCGACCAGAAGGGTGTGAAGGTCGGCGGTTCAGCCCAAACCACAGGATCGATCTCGGCCGACTTCATTCCATTCAAAGGCTTCCGCATAGGAGCCGACTGGGTATTCAACGCGCGCAACTACTCTGACTATCAGATCAGCAGCAGCGACTTCGAGAACGGCGGCACTATCGCCGTCGCAGATCCTTGGGAAATACCCTGGGGACAGCAGCTTGACCTCAACGCAAGCTATCGCTTCAAGATCGGAGGTGTCAACGCCACCCTCTACGGCAACGTCTACAACCTCTTCAACTACAACTACATTGTCGATGCCTATAATAAATCGACCCAAAAGGGCGAATGGGACAATGTATTCCGTGTATTCTACTCTTTCGGTCGCACTTACTCGCTCCGTCTGAAGATCAATTTCTAACCAATAGCGACTATTATCAATCATGAAACATATCGCAATCAAAAGCCTGATGCTCGGAGCCGCTCTCGTCGCTTCGCTCTCTGCCTGCGACGAGAATGCATGGAATGACGAATATCTCGATGGATTCGAGACTCCGACCATCACCAAAAAGGAGACTGTGGAATATACAATGACCGCAGCCGATATCAAGAAAGTGGCAAATATGCCGGCCAACATCGCTCTCGCCAGCGAGCGCGGTGAGACCGCACTCCTCGAGGCCGTAGGCCAAAACGGTTTCTTCACGGCCGAAATAACTCCCGAGTACTATGCTCCCGCATGGCTTGACTCCTTGTCAGGCGTCAAAGGCAGCATAAATTTCTGGCTGTCAGAGAAATCAACTCTCAAACTCAGCTTCCCCACCTCCGACGCCCTGCCCGCCGAACTGACCGGCATCCAGAACGGCGAGAACATCACCATTTCCGAAGCACAATATCAGCAGGTATGGGACAGCGAGACCGACTTCACCGAAGCTTTCGCACCGTCAAAACCGGCCGACAAAGAACTGCCCGGGCTCCTTCTCGAGGCCATCGACGGCGCAGTCGAAGGCGACTTCGCCGTTGTGACCTACAACGTGGCATCTCAGGATCCCATCTTCGGCGGCGGATCGACGCCCGGCCCCGACGAACCGTCGTTCGAGATGAGCAGCACCATTGCCTCGCTCGCCATCGGCTCGCCCATCGAGGCCAAAGGCATCGTGACAGGCATCTGCAAACAGGGCTACATCCTCACCGACCTCTCGGGCTCGACCCTCGTCTACTATGGCAACAGTTTCGACATCGACTCTTACGCCATCGGTCAGCAGCGTGAAGTAAGCGGCACAGGCGCTTGCTTCGGCGGTTGCCTGCAGATTGGTTCGGTCTCGACCGACGAACTCTGCGGCACCGAAACCTACACCTTCCCCACTCCGCTCGAGATCACCGGCCCGATATTCGAACAGTTCTCCACCGACCGTCAGGCTCTCAAGGCCGCAAACGACGGCGGCGCACCGGTCTACGCCGAAATCAAAGGCGCGACCTTCACACAGAGTGGCAACTACATCAACTTCACCGTTCCCGGAGCCGACAAGACAAAAGCCGAAGGCAGCGGTTATCAGGTTCCGGCATTCATCACCGACATCATGACATTCGATACCCCCATTGATGTCAAAGGCTATGTGATCGGATGCTCGGGCAAGGCCTTCGTGACATTCCTCGTGACCGAAGTCAACGGCAACGCGCCCCTCGCACCGGCGGCTGTCAACGTCGAAACCGTAGGATCACGCGCAGGAGTGGCCCTGTCTTCAGTCGAAGAAAAAGCCGTCTACAGATTCAACGGCTCTGCATGGTCACTCTGCAAGGACGTAGTTGCGCTCACCTCTCGCGAATATGCCCAGATGGGAGCGTCTTCAAGCCTCACTTCCGCCCAGGCTGCCGAATATCTGCCGATCTACCTTGCGGCCAAATATCCCTATGCCAAGGAAAATGACACCTATTATATCGTCTACAACTTCAAGAACGACGACAACACAATCAAGAACTTCACCTCGCGTGCCACATTCACAGGCACCGAATGGGCTGTCACCACTATCAACACCGACATGATGCAGTTCGTACGCGCAGGCAAAGGCAACGGCTGGTCAAACTGGGTCTACGATCCCAGCGTCTACATCGATCTGCCCGGCGGCAAGAACTCTACATCCGCTCCGTTCTGGCAGGCCTGCGTAGATTGGGTATATGAACACGTGGACGTGCCTGTGTTCGGTGCCGAAAGCATCACCTCCGGCGTAGGCTATGTGACAACTTACGGCAACAACGACTATTACACCGGAGCTTCGGCCTACCAGTGCAACATCGATTTGCGCGCGTCTGCCGCACGCAAACAAGTTCCCTCAGTCTACGGAGACATGCCTGACGACGATGTCGTAGCCACGATGAAACGTCATTTCGAGGAAGAAGTCGGTCCCGCTATTCTCGCCAAACTCTATCCCGACGCTCAGCCTGGCAAAGGCGTCGACCTCTACTATGTGCTCTCGTTTGTCATGTACAACGGTTCGAGCCACGACGAAGTCATCCGCTTCCTCGTCACCGCTCCAGGCACATTCGAGTTTGTCGACTGCACCTGGAACGAAGAATAACCCATCCCCCTATCCCACTCTAAAAAGGCGATGTGTCAGAATATTGACACATCGCCTTTTCCTTTATCGCCAGATCTGACGAACTCCAGTAAGACGCAAACAATACAGCGTCATCGAGTCAACTTCCCGTTCAGGCATCACCCCATTCGAGAACTATCTCGGCTTCTCTACACAGGGTCCAATGAACGCCGTATATCTTACATCCGGTACTCCTCGAAAAATAAAGATTGACCGAAGGACTTTGACGCTTAAACATAGCGTACCGTCAACATTTGCCTATAAGGGTAAAATTATGCCTATATTAGTGCTTGCACTAATATCCATCAAGCAGTATAACATTGACCATGAAACTCTTGATATCGTTTATGGAGTGTTGAAGGACAATCCAGAGGACGACACTTGGCATGAGGATATAGCCCGCGCTCCACGCTGGATCAGAAAAATAGTAATCGAAACAAAAGAAAAAATCAAACGAAATGAGCAGATGGATTGACGCTTCGGATGCAGACCGCCAACAGTCGGCTTACATCATCGCAACCGATGAGCCGACACCTATATGATTTGGAACGGCTAATGGATACACAATTTGCAGAAGCCGCACTGTCAGATATGGAACTATATCACGAAATCATTGCACACCGTCATGTCGGAGGTGTCAATTATGAACTCAACTACCCGTCAACAATCACATTTTACCCAACCATATCTATCGATATATTGGTTTAGGTTTAGTCGGGCATATATATAGCGCCCTAACCGAACCAAAAAAGGTTACGCTATTGAAAAATAAATTTAGGCTTTGATAGTAAGCATATACCC
>CAJUMI010000114.1 GCA_910587545.1 uncultured Muribaculaceae bacterium
TGTCAGGACACGGCAGTATCTGATGGACAGCAACAGCACCGTGCCATTCCCTCTGTCTCAATATGTCCAGGACGTATTTATGACAGCTCGGGATAAATATGTTTTTATCGGTCGCGAACCGAAAGGCGGCCGCCAATATGCGCTGAAAGCGGACTTGTATTCGGCAAAAATCGATACAATACGCCGGATCAGCATATCATCCGAATTTCAGTCATGGATGGTCAATGCAGGAGAACTGGCATACTCGGATAGGCATAAACGGCTCGCTTTTGCCTATAGACTTCATCCGGTTATCGAATTATTCGACACCGATGGCAAGATAATAAGTTCAGTCAGACTCAGTGAGGACACATTTGATCCGACAACTCTTGAGAAAGCCGATTTTGAAGATTTGAATCCGTTGAACATTGTTGACATAACTGCAACCGACGATTACATTTATGCGTTATATTGGGGGCATAAACACGGAGATACCGGTAATTCTAAAATATATCAGCTTGACTGGACCGGCAATGTTATTGCGCAAAATATACTTGATTATAGCGTCTATAAGATTGCATTTGTTGACTGTAACACACTTGTATGCTGGACCGGCAATGGCTTTGTCTTGATTGGGGCTGACTGAATTATCCCCCCTTTATCATTATTCCAGCGAAATTTTGCAGAGCAATCACTCTTTGTCCTGATTATATCACACCATGCTTTTGAGCGCTGACAATGTCCGATTATTTTACCATTCAAAGGAGATCGACGCTCCGAATAAGTTAAGGGTAAGCGTTTTGTCGTACCATGAATAATTGCTGCCGGATATAATCAGTCGATAAGTTATGCCGAAATTGACGGCTTGACGCGGATTTGATGAACTGACAGGGATACGCAGTCCGATTGACGGTTAAAGAAAAACTGCGAACCGTGACCCATAGAGCCGTCATGAAGCCGGAGAGTGCGGGAGATATCAGCGGTGGTAATGCGTCGGCGATCTGATAATATTGGGCTTTTGCGGTTATGGCCGATGATAGGATAGCGACTGTCATGTGCACAGCCGTTAATTTAAACGGTTTCATAATATTTTTTCATTAATAAACCGGCGGCGGTTCGGAATGTCTGTAACGGCAATGATCTGAGCTGGTTCAGGGCTTTACGCATCGCTTTTAACTTATAATAACAATTGTATTTATGTTGGTAAACCGATAATTAGTATTTTTGAATGTCGTATTCTTTGAAAGAAAGCAATACCAAATTATGAACAACCTTAGCGAATATATCAAAGATCTGCTGGTGCAACACCGCAGTATAAATATTGCGGAGTCAGAGTTTCGCCGCATGATGGCCGACGATCCCGAACTCCGCAAGGAGTACAAAGAGTGGTGCGACGAATGCGGTTATACCGAAAAACACGGTTTTAAAGAATTTAGTGAAGAATATCTTGAATCTCAGGATTCGATATGGGAATCATTGAACGATTATGATGAAAATGACTACTGAAGGTGTCCGTCTCCCGGCTGAATGGGAGCCGCAGGAGGCTGTGCTGCTGGCATGGCCCCATGAACTGACCGACTGGAACTATATGCTTGACGATATCAGAGCCTGCTACAACGAGATCGCTCATGCAATCGTGAAACACGCTCGCCTGATTATCGTGGCTCCTGACTGTTCGTTTGCACGCAAGGCTCTGGCCGACGTCGACCCCGAAAGAGTGAGATATCGCGAAATAGATACTAACGACACCTGGGCGCGTGATTTCGGCGCCATCATTACAGTCAGAGACGATGCCAATTTCAGAATCAACGACTTCAAATTCAACGGTTGGGGTCTTAAATTTGCGTCAAATCTTGACAACATGGTGACCCGCAGAATGACCGAGGCCGGCATGTTCAACGGCGAATACAACAATTGTCTGGGATTTGTGCTCGAAGGCGGGTCGATAGAAAGCGACGGCCGCGGGACGCTTATGACCACGTCAGAGTGTCTTATGTCGCCCAACCGCAATGGAGATCTGAGCCGCCAGGAGATAGAAGCACGGCTCTGCAGGGAATTCGGTGCGACAAAAGTCATCTGGATCGATCACGGCGCACTTGAGGGCGATGATACAGACAGTCATATAGACACCCTTGCCCGACTTGCCCCCGAAGATACTATTATATATGTGTCATGCAACGACAGTTCTGACAGTCATTATGAAAGTCTTAAAGCCATGGAGCGCCAGATCCTCGGTCTGCGCCGGGCCGATGGCAACGCATACAATTGCGTAGGTCTGCCTCTGCCTGATCCCATTTATGACGAGGACGGAGAGAGACTGCCCGCGACATACGCCAATTTCCTGATATTAAACGACGCTGTTCTTATGCCCGTCTACGGTCAGAAACGCAACGACGATCTTGCGCTGCAGATCATGAAGATCGTGTTTCCCGATCACGAGATCATCGGCATAGACTGTAACGCGCTCATAAGACAGCATGGATCGCTTCACTGCGTGACTATGCAGTTCCCCAAAGGTTCTATCGCCTAAACATTACAATAACATAACAGATGAAAGATATAGTAAGAACAGGTATCATACAGCAGCATAATACATCGGACATTGCCGACAACCGTCGCAGAATTGCCGAAAAGATCAGACACCTCGCCTCGCGAGGCGCCGAGCTTATAGTTAATCAGGAACTTCACGACTCGCTGTATTTCTGTCAGACCGAGAGCGTCGACGGCTGTGACCATGCCGTGGAAATAGGCTCGGAAGCTACGAAAATGTACAGCGATCTCGCCAGAGAATATGGAGTCGTGATCGTGACATCCATATTCGAGCGACGCGCTCCGGGTCTCTATCACAACACGGCCATCGTGTATGACAAAGACGGATCGGAAGCCGGCCGCTATCGCAAAATGCATATACCCGACGATCCGGCATACTACGAGAAGTTTTACTTTACGCCCGGCGACTTGGGATTCAGACCTGTCGAGACGTCGATCGGCAGGCTCGGGGTGCTTGTATGCTGGGACCAGTGGTATCCCGAAGCTGCAAGGCTAATGGCGCTTGCCGGAGCCGAAATTCTGATTTACCCTACGGCCATAGGCTGGGAAAGTTCGGACACCGACGATGAGAAAGCCCGTCAGCGTGAGGCCTGGATAACAGTACAACGCGGACACGCCATCGCCAACGGTCTGCCTGTTGTGGCGGTGAACCGTGTGGGGCATGAGAGTGATCCGTCAGGAGCTACCAACGGCATCCAATTCTGGGGCAGCAGTTTCGTAGCAGGTCCGCAAGGCGAATTCATCTACCGCGCCCCTGACGACAACGAAGATGCGGCAATCGTCGACATTGATTTCCAACGCTCGGAACAGGTTAGGCGTTGGTGGCCGTTCCTGCGCGACCGCCGCATCGACGCCTATGGCGATCTCACCAAGAGATTTATCGACTGACTGCAGCCGTAGATCATAAATATAAGAATAAGTCCGTCGCACAAAGACGGACTTTTCTTTTTTCCATTTATGGAGCCCATGATGAAAATCATTTACCTGATTTAACAGATGCTAAAAATGACGAAGTTCTGAACTTCTGATTACAGGTAAGAGTTTATTAGTAAAATGAATTAAAATAATAAAGATATGAAATACGAACAACCAGAACTACCTTATGCAAAAGATGCACTTGAGCCTGTGATCAGCAAGGAAACTGTAGAATTTCACTACGGCAAACACGAAAAAGCCTATATCGACAATCTCAACCGACTGATCAATGGAACCGAATATGAAGATATGGATCTCGAAGAGATAATCCGCCACTCCGAAGGAGCATTGTTCAACAATGCGTCTCAGGCCTGGAATCATATATTCTACTTCTTCAGTTTCAATCCTAAACCGTCTTGCCACGAACCGACAGGAGAACTACGCCGCGCTATCGACCGCGACTTCGGATCGTTCGAAAAATTCAAAGAGGCATTTGTCGAAGCCGGCACAGGCTTGTTTGGATCGGGCTGGGTATGGCTTTCACGCGACGAGAACGGCAGACTGTTTCTTACGCAAGGAAAGAATGCGGAATCGCCTCTGACCTCGGGTCTGGTGCCACTGCTGACCTTCGATGTATGGGAACATGCCTACTACCTTGACTATCAGAACCGACGCGCCGACGCCCTTAAAGCATTATGGGACATTGTCGACTGGGACATCGTCTCAGACAGATATTGACTAAAAGCATTTAACCACGCAGCAAATGTTACACTGACAGAAACAGTATAGATAGCACTTTAATTTTAAGCATAATGTGATGAATGGGAAGGGAGGTACTCGTGAGAGCACCTCTTTTCTTGTTCTGACCGCTAAACACAGGTTTGCATATTAAATATTTTTATGTTAGATTTTCAACGGTTTGATACAAACGATTGAGGAGCTGTGCGAACTTCCGCGTTTTGCTTGCTCTGCTGTCAAATAACTCTTTCGTCACTAATATCCCAATTTATTATGAAGTTGCATTTTATCTCTTCTGTTCTTATAAATTGCATTTAATATACACATAATATAGGTTAGATAATCGGGCAAATATTCTTTTTAAACTAATTAGCCTGTTTTATATAGTTGTCCAATTTCAGCAACCCTCTGTAATATCCTTCAAAAATG
>CAJUMI010000115.1 GCA_910587545.1 uncultured Muribaculaceae bacterium
TTACAAAGGTAATGTTTTTATCCGTGATTGTCAGATTAAGTCTTGACTACTTCATTTTATAACAACCTCTAAAACCCCGTTCCCCAATATTGGTTAACGCTTGAGCTCAAGTAATTGTGTGCCGAGGCATAAAATTACCTTATCATCACATCTCTCCGGCTCTTTTTATCTTGTTCTTCAGCTACACGCCCCTTCATCACAAGACAAGAATCACTCCGAGATATGCGAGCCCGGCGTTCACAAATATTAGAGAACGTGGTCTAAATAAATGTGCCTACTATGGCTCCCAGAAGGCAGAAAAACAACACACACATACTGCTATAATTTTGATTGGCCACGGCAATAAGAATCCGCGGACTGATTACTGTCTGACGCTCTCTTCGGTATCGGCAAATACCTTGCAGCCATAAACGAGTAAAAAGCCCACGGATATACCGCAGGCATCAACATCTACTCCTGGCTGCTATCTATTTTAATTTGCCGATTTCAAGAGAGCAAGAATAATGCTAACGCTGTAAAAATTATAATATTCAATCTAATACGATCTATGTTACATAAGCAAACTGATTTTAGTCCGTCACAAAGTTACGAAAAAAGGCGATAAACGGGCGCGAGTGATGACATGAATTGATTATTACGGAGTAAAATCGTTATCTTTGTAGTGAATTATCAATCAAATCATCATCAAAATGGCAACCCTGAACAATGACCAAAAGCTCATTAAAACAATAAAGTCACTACACGACAAGGAAAAGATAAAGATCCTGTTCGTCTGCCTCGGCAATATATGCCGCTCTCCGGCAGCCGAAGGCGTGATGAAGGCTATAGTCGACAATGCGGGCGACAGTGCGCGCTTTGAGATCGACAGTGCCGGAACCGGCAACTACCATATCGGCGATCTTCCCGACAAACGCATGAGAGTTCATGCTCAACGACGCGGCTACTCGCTGACCCATCGCTGCCGCCAGGTGAGAGAGTCTGATTTTGACGACTTCGACCTCATTGTCGCCATTGACGCGTCAAACCGCCGCAACCTGCAGCTGCTGGCTCCTAGTGTCGAGGCCGAGCATAAAATCATAATGATGGCCAATTTCGCCGATCTGGCTACAAAATACGACCATATACCCGACCCTTATTATGAAGGGGCCGAAGGCTTCGAGCTCGTGCTTGATCTGCTCGAATCAGCTTGTGACAACCTCTACCGACTGCTGCGCCAAAACTAAAAAAATTGCAGGAAAGACGACCACGAGAGCAATAAACTCATGCCGTCTCGGGGACTCGAGCGCACTTTTGAATAGCTCAAATATTTTTATTGCAATTTTTTATAAAATAATTCGGCTGCAGCTGGTTTATTTTATATTTTTGCAGCAACAAAAGGTTTATCGGGGCAAAGTTTCAACTGTCTGATTGCTTTTATTGCATTTTATACAAAGCAAACTCTAATTTATATAAAACTTTAAACAGATTTATTTATGAAAAAGATCTACACATTTGTACTTGCTGCTTTAATCGCAGCTTCCGCATCCGCTTCCACGTATGATGTCAAGCAGTTTGACGGTCGGATAAAAACCGTTCCGGCAACCACTCTGAAGGCAGATCAGACCGATGCCGCTCTTGCCACCAAGTCGGCAAAGGTTAAAGCAAACGCCGACACCGATGCAGCCAAGGCCATCGAAGGAGAGTACACAATCACCATTGGTGAGTTCTATTTTGGCGAAGAAGGTAGAGGAATGGTTGAGGCACCGGCCATCATTACCCGCAACGGAGACAAGATTACAATCTCGTGTGAAGAATTTCTGGAAGATGTAACAGCCACCTATGACGAGACCTCCGGTGTCATCACATTCGAGAACGGCTCGGTCTTTCCCGTCAGGCTCGGTCAATCCACTTACTACACACAGTTCTGCCCTTTCCGGTGGGATGATACGTTAAAAATCGTCAAAGGTTCTTTTACCGCCACTTATGCTGACGGTAAAATAGCTTTCCCCGCCGATCACGGCTTCTCATGGCAGGCCTTCACCGATGAGGCTATGACAAATCCAGTCGGCTATCTGGCACTATTCGATGTCATTGAAATGGTCAGTGCCGCTGATATTGAGACCTATGAGGATTGCGACTGGACCGAAAACATAATTTATGGTGCTTTTAGACCTGAAGACTCTTCGAACACGAACACGAACACAAACACGACCGCAGCCAAAACCACCGTTAAGTATAACGATACTAAAAAGACCTATGAAATCGTTAACGCTTTTCAGGCTACGTTCGATAAGCTTAATTTCGAGTCAAAGGCTCCGAACATGATTGTCAACGCCGCCGATCCGGCCAACTGCATTGTCGAACTCACCAGCACCCACATCAACGGCGGTCTGACAGACGGCTTATATTATGTATGCAGCCAAAGCTCACAAGACGGCGACTCCACCGGCGAGGATTTCCGCATCACATGCGTAGAGAACGCGAATACCATCACTTTAACATTCCCCGTTAAGTCGATGCTCCTTTACGCTTCAACCCCTCAGAAGTATTACTATGCCAGCGCAGCTCCCAGTGTATTGGTCATCACCAAGTCTGGCGATGCATCCGGCATCAGCGGCATAGTATCCGATGAAGACAACAACGCCCCAGCCGAATACTTCAACCTGCAGGGTGTACGAGTGGCCAACCCCGAGGCCGGCCAGCTCGTCATATGTCGTCAGGGCGACAAGGTCAGCAAGATCCTCGTAAAGTAAACCCTAAACCGAACTCATACAAAAAGCGGCTGCCACCCGGCAGCCGCTTTTTGTATGCCCTTATGTCGCGCATTGAGTGATGACAAACAGCCGCACCTTCAAATAATTCAAACAACAGGAACTATCCTGAACTTTCCTGAGGCAAAAAGCGGACGAAAAGCGACGAAAAGCGGCTATAAAAAATTGCATAATAAAAAATAATGACTAACTTTGCAGTCGCAAACCACCGGGAGAGATGCCGGAGTGGTCGATCGGGGCGGTCTCGAAAACCGTTGTACCCTTACGGGTACCCAGGGTTCGAATCCCTGTCTCTCCGCCAAAACAGAAAAAGCGCTTGTGAATAAGAAATTTACGAGCGCTTTTCATTTAAGGGTCGGACACAATTCGGACACGACCTGGAGAGAACAAAAATCATATGTGTCACCGTTAGCATTCTTTAACCCAAAAAGAATGTAAAAAAAATGTGCGCAGCACGGAAAAATTTTTCATCCAAAAGTGAGGTTCTGAGCTTCACATACCCCAAACTTCACACAGGTAAATCATGGTATGTCGACTTTTTTTCATACGATCCGGCGCTTGGGTCAATGAAACGGAAAAAGTATATGCTTGACAGCATCGACAAAGTCGGCGAACGACGCAGACGGGCGGCCGAGTTAATCGAATCTTTAATGAAACTTCTGAGATCAGGATGGTCGCCATGGGTCAATATCGACGACAATCGAGGCTATACACTTCTATCGGATGCACTCGATAAATATGAAAAATCACTCGATAAGCTACCAAAACTAAAGACCCGTCAAAGTTATGGATCGAGGCTTAACGTACTGCGAGAGTATATTGCTTCGCTCGTATTACCGCCCCGATATGTATATCAGTACAATGCGTCATTTGTCGGTGACTTTCTCGATTGGCTCTACCTCGACCGCGACGTGACCGGTCGCACACGAAACAATTATCGTGGATGGTGTTCGGCCTTAGCCACATATTTTATTGAACGCGAATATATGTCATCTAATCCAGTCGAGAAGATCAAGAAGGTCTCAGAGACGCCAAAGAAGCGCAAACCGCTATCGTCTGCCATGCTCGGGCAATTGCGCAAATATCTCTCAGTAAAAGATCCTATCTTTCTGTTGGCCTGCATGATGGAATATTACACAATGATACGGCCGGAAGAACTCAGCAATTTGCGGATCTCCGACATCTCTATCAAAGAGCAATCGGTTTTCGTTGCAGCAGAATTCAGCAAAAACAAGCGCGACGGCAAAGTAGGGCTGAACGACGACATCATAATGCTCATGCTTGACATCAATTTAGAGCTTGTTTAAAAACGATTGTTAACAGAAGTGAGTTTTCGGAGAGTAAT
>CAJUMI010000116.1 GCA_910587545.1 uncultured Muribaculaceae bacterium
CCGGGGGGCAATTTATCTGGTCAACCGGGGGGCAAATTCACTGAGTTTTTCCACCTGACCATATTTTTTTTCATATCGACATGCTCGCATCTGGCGCCGGAACAGATCGAAAACAAGGCGAATTTATAGTCGATCGACAATGGAGTATGTGCGCGCAGACTGACCGTTTTAAAATAGGCGATCAACTCCTTCTGTGTCAAATCCGCCCATTTCAGAGGTAGATTGACATTGACAGATCGGCCGTCAGCCGAAAAAGAAACACGAGTCATCCTTTTCATTGCGATAAGGTTCAAAATGGTTGGCTTTATAAGTCTGAGAGCTGTGATAAAGAGCGAATTCGTCAGGATGGCTTTCCACGAAGCCGAGTAGTATCCGACGGTGGAGTTCTATCGCATTGGGATCACACAAACAAGCGACAACGAAAGACCTGCAATGCTGAATCGCCATCGACTGGATCGGCGTTGCCTTGTCTGTTGCTTCAAGTCGCCGGAGCAGCGCAAGCTGCTCCGGTGAAATGATCTGAGCGACCTGGAGTTCGGCATTGGCGATTCTCGGCATGTTTGACGTAAGATCGTCACGGGTAGCCAACGGACCGGCTACGATCCGGATCTGATCAGATCGCCAGAAAAGAGTACGGAAATACTCTCTGCAAGGAGCCGAGTCGTGCCATTGCTCGAGCGAGCGTAGCGTCGAGATCATGCTGTCGAGCCGCGCGAGTAAATTCAGGCGCAATGCCGTTCTGAGAGCTTCCACTCTCGAGTAAGAAGCCGGAGCCACATTCTGATTGCTGACAACACCAAAACCCGTCGATGTGAGGACAAGATCAAGTTGAGGGACAGCGGCCCAAAATGCACTCGAGCATATATAGCTGACAGTATCTCGAGAGAGTTGCTGCAGGACATCATAATCGGGATCCGAAGGCTCTACAGTGTCGAGGCGGTCAAAGATCTCCAGAGTGAGGATACCGACGGCCTCGACTCGAGCAAAATCAACATATCCACTTATAGATTCAAATATAGAGTTGTCGGGCATCGCCGATGCCGGGCAAGAATGTTGGAACTGTTCAAAAGTAATATCCATAGCTTTTATTTATCAGGGTCTGTAGTTTTGCCGTCAACGGTTACTTTCTTCGCGTCGGTGTTCTGATCGAGAGTTGTCAGGAGCACCAGCGGGATCTGCGGTCTGACTTTGGTTTCCCAACCGTTGAAGAAGATCACAAGCTCATGTACTTTAGAGAGCATGTCATGGAACGCCGTCTCGAGAGCCTGTTTCAGAGTGAACAATTCGCGCTTGTCGGAACCCGAGTTGTTCGTCTGGCTCTTCCCCGGTGTAGCGCCAACGAGGTTTGGATGTATATTGAGGCCGTAACAGATCAGATTGCTCGTTTCCTCGACATCCTCGCTCCAGTCGCCGCCTTCCTTTCCCGTGTCGATAGCCTGGATCCTCACCATGCGCTGCTCTTTTCCATAGCTGTCGATATAATAGCCGGTGATCCAAACCTTGCCAGAGTTTTCGATACCCGAGACAAAACGCTTTATGTTTTCTTTTTCCCGTTTTATTCGTTCTTCGATGGCGACTGGATCTGTGATATGTTCCTCGGAGATAAGATTATCCCAATAGTCGCGATGGATCTCGACCTGATATTTGACCGAGGCGTGATTGCGGATCTTATACTTCTTGCCCTTGCCGATCAGACGTTTTATGTCGAACCAGTCGCCCCGGAAGATCGAAGTATAATAAGGCGACGGATAATAGCGCTGACCGGGTGTAGGAAAGCGCATGACTACGGCAAATTTACGTTCTTTGGTTCCGGGTCTCGAAATACCGTCCTCTCCGGGAGCGCGCCCCATCAGGATCTCGAGATGTCCGAGAGGATCTTTCTCGTTGAGTAGCGGAAGCACTTCTATATCTTTTTTAGACAAACCGAGTTTTCGCCAGTTGGCGAAAAACACATGACCGATGCGACCGTGTCCGTCAGCCTTCTCGAAGCGGCAGTAACAGGCATCTTTGTGTCGGATCTGGACGATCCTGTCGCCCTTGCGGTTCAGAATGACCACCGCTACAGCATAAAAGAAATACTTCATGTCGGTGCATTGCTCGAGATAAAATTCGCGCATCGAGTTCTGCATGAAGAAGAGCCGAATCTCCGGATCGTCAGACTGTCTGCCGCTCGAGAGATCGGTGTACTGCAGTCCGGATCCGTAAGCCGTAAGGATGTTGAAAAACAGGTTCTGAGACAGCACCTCGTCAGAGGCAACCGTTCTGATCAGCTCGAAGGGTAGATCATCTGTCGCACCGAACGGGACATATTTATACTGTTCATATCCCGGAACAGGCCGCTCGGCCGCCGAGAAAGCATCTTCATCAAATACAGACGCGGAGTCCTCGACATCGCCCATGGCGGCGTTCATCGGTCCGCTGAACGTCATAATCTCGCCGACCGGGAATGTGCGTCCGGCATCGGCTTTTGGTTTATTATCTGATAACTTCATAACCGTTGATTTCAAAAAGAGTGATGTCGCGGAACTCGCGGAAAAGATGGCTTTCGGGCAGACGCAGACGATGGATGCCGCGCCGCCAGTGGGTGCCGATACAGACGACGTTATGATAGACGATAATATCGCCTGTCGAGAGCTTCCATACTTTAAGTGTACACGGCTGCCCGGACTCAAGCAGTGCGACAGCGTCGCGCCAATGAATACATTTGGATGGCCTATTCATAAGTCTGATCAAAAGTGGAATCAAAAATATGCGGCGGCCGCGGCACGCGGATCCGCGCCGTGCGGTCATCGGCGAGACGATATGACACAGTGGCCGTGCGATAGGAGAAATTAAGATCACTGGCTGCATAACCGTCGTTGTTATGCTTGAGATCGCAGTCGTTCACTACGATCTCGTCGCCGGCATCGCCGTTCGGCAGCAGGAAGAACACGGCCTTTGATCGGGCGAGGTTCATCGCTACCTCTTCCATGCCTTCGGGCAGCGGCCCGGTAAATGTTTTCATCTCAAGCACCTCATCGATGTCATAGTTGCGCAGGAAGCCGTTAACATTGGCCGACGACCGGGTGTAGCGCGGCGAAGTCTCGCGTGTGCCTGTTAGATAAAGCGTTTCCCAAGCATTAAAGGCATTGCGGAATATGAAGGCTGCCGATATCTCCGGGGCGTTTTCGATAAGATTGAAACGGGCCGAACGGCTGCCGCATCTGACGACATACATGACCGGAGCTCCGAGCGCGCCGTCGACAAAACGTCTCGGACTGACATTCAGCAGACGCGGTCCCGAGGCTGATCCGAGCGAGAACGTCTTGGTCTGCAACGTTCCGCCGGCATAATAGCTGCACTCGGCCGTCGCGTATTCACTGACAGTCGAGTAGCATGACAGGGTCTCGTAGCGGTCCAATGCCGTCAGTCTGGCGCCGCGCATGGGCGACAGGAACGACGAGCTGATGAAATCAGAAGCCCTGACATCCACGCCGTATGAGCATCGGAAGATCTTTATCGAGGCATGGCCCAACGGAGAACCGTCGACTGTGAAGGTAAAGTCGGCACACAGATCGTCGATATATGGCTCGAGTATGTCGCCGAGGCCGTAGACGGTTATCTCGCCGGCATCGTCAGGAATGTAGGTATTGGAAAAAATCTGTATGCCGCCGGACGCCACAGCAAAATCGACAGAGGCGTCGGCGGCGAACGAGAGCCGGTCGAGTTCTCCGACAAACATAAGCGGGAAAAGAGGTGTTAACGACAGTACACTCATAGCGTTAATATTTTGACGCAAAGATAACCGGACCTGAAAGTGAAAAAAAAGACAGACCACGCCTCACGGCGAAGCCTGACATGAAATCTTTAGGAATTGTACACAATGGGTTCTATAGCCATTATGAAGAAAATGAATGATCAATGCAAATATAGCATATATGCCCGATATATATAGTTTATTTAATATAAAAGCATATTAAGGCCCGTCATCGCGACGAGCCTTCCGAGATAAATCAATATGAATAATGTAAAA
>CAJUMI010000117.1 GCA_910587545.1 uncultured Muribaculaceae bacterium
CAAATTGAAAATCAACAAGATAACACCACTCTCACAAAGCCCGCTCGGATCACACATACATGCCGATCCATTAGCTCAGTTGGTTTAGAGCGCTTCCTTGACAGGGAAGAGGTCACTGGTTCGAATCCAGTATGGATCACAGAAGGGTCATCTCAGGATGACCTTTTTTCGTTCCCGCAAACGCCACTTCCCCAATATCACCAATCATAGTTCACATCGTCCGAACCGGCGTAAAAACCATCCGGATCATCTTGTAGATCTTGCTGATACTCAATATCGTCAAGCCGGTCCTGAAGCATGTCTAACTCATCCTGTATACGGTCATAGCGATCTGTCATAGCATCACAATCATCAAGCTGGCTTTCAAGTTCATCTACACGATCTTGCAGATCGTCAACGTCGCAGTCATCCAAATTGGCGACAGAATAGCTGTCGATAATCTTTTGATACTCCGCAAGCCGTTTCTCGGATTCCCTGATTTCCTGCTCCAGCTCTGCAATGCGTGCCGTACACTCAGGATCGGGAATATATTCATAGTGGGGTTGATACGAACTTGTCCGACAAGATTTCGATCGGTCGGAAAACAAGTTACAAATCATGTTGAACACGGCGAATTCGCCAAGAAAATCCCAAAGAGACATAACTGACAGTTGTTTTAAATTTTAGCTCATCGCTTTTTGATTTTGCTTACGGCCCAATAGATAAGGCCATATACACTAAATACCACCGCCATATTGATGAATAATGCAGTGATGAAGCCCGGACAAGCGCAGACGACAATAAAAAGTATCAATGCGGCCCAAAGAATTATTCCAATCATATATAACTCAACTTAGCTTATAATTACCTGATATCTGATCCATCTTTAAGGGCCTGCCCTAACCAACAGAAAAAGCATAAAATTACGATGATGAACGACATATCCATTTAGATTTAGGTGTTTCATGGAAAGCCATTATGACTTTCACTCACAAAATTAGCGGCCATCCAGGGCAACAATTCCTCACATTGAAGTTAAATAATGTTACACCTCGCAAAATAACATTCCTCGGATTGAAAATCGCCGGACTCGGCCGGAATCAAAGCTGCTCGCAGGTTCAAACGGCAAGCGCAAAACCACAAAAAACAGAGAGACGGCGAAATATTTCAAAAAAATATCGACGGCGTTTTTAGTCTTTTAAGATGTTTGATGCGAGAGCGTAAGGCCGGAACCGGCCGCCGTACGAAGTGTTAAATCGCCGGACGGACCTAAAATGCTAACAATCCGCTTGATTATCGCCATAACTTTGCAGCTGAGAATAGACAACAAACCAACTGCGAAACTATGTTTGAACTCACCGACAAGAAATCACGATCGACCCGACGCGCCCTGCTGCGCTTTCTGTCGTACTATGATTACGGCTACCGCAATGCTGCAATAGAGATCTCCGGCATCGTACGCCGCAATCCGTCCGACAGAGAGTATACAGCGCCTATGATGCTCGTGGGGTTGTTAGATACCGGATTTATATCGGTGATGCGTCACGACCGCCGCGCAAAACGCATTCTCGATCAGATCGCAGCCGAGTATCTCGGAACCTATAGGTCCGGAACTATAGGCAGTGCACCCCTCGGCAACAGTCTGTTCCTGTTTGCGACCGAAGCGGCGGTTCAGGTTCCGCAGCTTGTCTCAACTCCCGATTCATCCATGACTCCCACTCACTATCCCCGCGCCCCCTGTCCGGGGATGGCGGGCGGCAAACACAATGGGCATTAACTTTTATAATGCTGCTTTACAAGACGAAACGCATAGCGACCGGTGCCCCAATATAGTCTTCTATCCCGTCAGTCTTACATTCGCTATGGAACTTGCTGCCAATATTATCGATCCTGCTGACGCCCCCGGCTTACAAAATCGCTCGGCTTCGGATCGCTCGATGATTTCTCCTATTGATCGCATCCTACTACCCAACGCCTTGTATTTCATCGGCGACTTGCGCTTCAAGTTCAAGCGGGCAGATACCCGTAAGGCTGTGTTCCGTTCCGAAAATTCTACTCTCGGAGAGGATATGACGTCGTTCACCGCCGAAACTCTTGACAGTATAGCGCAATGCCGAGCGTATTGGTCAATTTAGGCTTGCCTGAGTTCGAATCATCTGCAAGCGTGACTTGCAACAGCATTTTTGCGGCTATGGGCATCGATTTGTCGGCAACAAATATATCGGTCTTCAACAAGATATACGCATCTAAGAACTATCCTCTGACCGCCGATCATGAGGCTAAGGTAAAAGCTACGAAAGATGGCACAGAAGCCTCAGCGTCCAGTGCAGCCAGTCTGATATCATGTTCATATTTTGAAGGAAACAAGCCAGTTAAGGTTATTTTCGACCATCCCTTCGCTTACTTTATCCGCGACACGGTGACCGGCTCCATAATCATGATCGGTCAATTCACCCGCCCGATATAATGACAAGCAAAACGGCGGTGTGTCGAGAGCCTGACACACCGCCGTAGGATTATGGTTGATGTTTCACAAATCCTCTTCAATCGAGAAATCATCGCCGATGGTGTCGTCGAAGAGATCTTCTTTCTTTTCGTCATCTTCGGCCGGGGCGGCTTCTTTTTTGGTCGCCGGTTTTACGGCCTTGCCCGCAGCTTTGCCCTTGGGAGCGGCATCGCTTTCGCGTAGCGCTTCCATAATCTGCTTTTCGAGTTCTTCGGCAAGTTCGGGATTGTCTTGGATCACCTGCTTGGCGGCATCGCGACCCTGCGCGAGTTTCGAACCGTTGTAGCTGAACCACGACCCGCTCTTGTCGATCACGCCGTAGTCAACGCCGAGGTCGAGGATCTCTCCGGCCTTTGAAATGCCCTCGCCGAACATGATGTCAAACTCCGCACGCTTGAAGGGGGGCGCCACCTTGTTTTTGACCACCTTGATGGCCGCGCGACGGCCGAGGATATCCTCGCCATCCTTGATATTGCCGCGCGAACGAATGTCGATACGTACCGAGGCATAGAATTTCAGCGCATTGCCGCCTGTTGTCGTTTCAGACGGACCAAACATCACACCGATCTTCTCGCGGAGCTGATTGATGAATATACAGGTGGTATTAGTGCGCGCTATCGTGCCGGTGAGCTTACGCATGGCCTGCGACATCAGACGGGCCTGCAGACCCATGTTACGGTCGCCCATCTCGCCCTCGATCTCGCTTTTGGGCGTAAGAGCCGCCACCGAGTCAACGACAAGGATGTCGACAGCCGCCGAACGGATCAGCTGCTCGGCGATCTCAAGAGCCTGCTCGCCGTTGTCGGGCTGAGCGATAAGCAGGTTGTTGATGTCGACGCCGAGTTTGGCGGCATAGAAGCGGTCAAACGCATGCTCCGCATCGATTATAGCCGCTATACCGCCGGTTTTCTGAGCTTCGGCTATAGCGTGAATGGCAAGTGTCGTCTTACCCGACGATTCCGGGCCGTAGATCTCGATGATTCGGCCACGCGGATATCCGCCGACTCCGAGGGCATAGTTGAGGCCGATCGAACCAGAGGGTATCACCTCCACATCTTCTACCACTTCGTCGCCGAGTTTCATGATCGCTCCGCGGCCGTATGCCTTCTCGATGCGCCCGAGAGCCTGAGCGAGCGCTTCGGCCTTGGCCGCTCCGGGATCATTTGCATCAACTTTTTTGGCTGTCTTTTTAGCTTTTGTAGGTTTTTCCATGTTCTGTTATATTTGTTGATTTGTATTTTCTTTCATTCACACTGCAAAGTTAGTGCTTTTCTTGGGCCATTTACATGCACACATAAGTTAAACATTATTTCAATCATAAAACACATTACACTACAGATCAACACATTGGCAAAATCGACAGAAAATACTACTTATCTATGTGAAATTTTTTCAAAGCCGATCAAACCATTTCGATCTGTTCGTGTTTTATTAGTACATAGCAAAATTACTTTTTCCATTGCAAGAAATGTGATAATGATTGGTT
>CAJUMI010000118.1 GCA_910587545.1 uncultured Muribaculaceae bacterium
TCAGTTAGCGGCTTAGACAAGGCTGAACAACCTCAAATTTTACCGAATCATTGTTAATAACAAATGTGAAATTTCAGACAGCTCAGACAGCTTAGACATCTCAGACCGGAATCACAACTTCTGATCGGACCATGAGTGCAAAAGAGTCGGTGACACATTTTAACGACAAAGTCTTTCTTTTTGAATCGGCGGCTGCGGGCGCATCGTACAAGTCTGACCGGACAAACCGATCAGACAAGGCGGAAAGGGGTTAGCTAATAAATGCTATTTCTTGTAAATGCTATTTCTTGCGTGAAAGTGACGCTTTGAGGGCGGCGATTTTGGCGTCAGAGAAGAGTTTATTGCGGTGGATTATCCGGTGGCAGTTGGGACAGACGGGTATGACGTTTTTAAGCGCTTCGGCGACGGTCTTGTCGATGTCGCTGTCATCATAGGTGTAGATCGGCTTCTTGTGATGGATCTCGATGCATGAAACGCCGTAGGCAGGGCCATAGACATCCTCGAATGTCATGCCGCAACAATGACAGGCAATGACTCCGCCACGGGTGAAGCGCTCTATGGCTGCCTGGCGCAGACGGGCGGAACGGCTGCGCCGCTTCGCATCGCGAACCGTCACAGCAACGCCTTCCGACGCGTTTTCATCGAGGCTTATCATTTTCTTGCGCCTGTCTACTCCATCGACAAACTTACGTACAGCCTTTACGGGCTGACTGGCAACCATATCAAACATCCAGCCGGCATTGCCACCCTCGAGCATTTCGGATATTCCGGGCAACAGGCGGAAACCACCCGGAATATTCTCAGCAAGTCCGAGCTTGGAAAGTTTGTGATGGCTGCGCAGATTGCGGATCTGCTGCTCGAACATTTTTTCACCCGGACGGGTCGGCGACGGGCGCAAGTCGGCCTCAGACAAGGGATAGGTGTTACGGATATAGCCTGTGATCTGAGCTATTGTGGCAGAACCGCCATTGGCATTAAGAAATGCGAGAACGGGAATGACGAGGTCGCCTTCGGTCAATTTTTTCATGGGCAGAGGAGTTGTTCTATAAGAGGTTGTCGATTATAATTTGTAATGATAAGATGCTCGGCCGAACGGTCGTTGCGGTTCATAAAGCTGACCTGATAGGTCTTGTCGAACGAATGGATATTGATATGGGGATGGTCATAGAGATGGTAAATAAAGTCTGTGTTTTTGATCACAAGCATCCATTGCGCACGGCAGCGGTTGACAAGCAGGTTGGCCAGGCGCAGGTGATCGGCACGGGTGAACTCTTTCTGCGCATAGGTGCTGAACTCGCTGTCGTAAGGGGGATCGAGAAATACAAAATCGTCGGCCGCAGGCTCGTGCAGATAAAAAAAAGTCTCAAAGTCAAGACATTCTATAACGGTGTTGGCCATACGCCGCTCCACCTCGCGCGAGCTGTAGTAGTCGAGCTTGCGCCCGAGAGATTTGCTGTTGTAAGCCATCCCCCCGTAAGGGACATTAAACTCGCCTCCGGCATTATAGCGGAACATGCCGCTGTAGCAGTAATTGCGTATGAACAGAAAGAGAGCTGTCGCGAGCGAGGGATTGGCTTCTGTGACGGACTGGTTGTTATACAGAGACCGGAAGTGCATGTATACGGCACTTTTGACGGCCGTACGGATATTTTCCCAGACGTCAGCGTCTGACAGGCAGGAGTTCTTCCGACGTTCAATCTCTCTCATGCGGACAAGTTTACGACGCAGATTGTCAGTAATCCCGACGCGCATGGCCTCACGATCAGGCGCAAGACGGCGATCGACAATCGCATCGATGGCATCAAGATGCCGCCGGCAGAACCGGTCGATGGCCGCAAGAAAACCATCCTCCGTCAGCTCATTGCGTCGATAGGCCATAAACATATCGGACAGAGGGAGCGCGATATCCATAAAGCGGTCGGCATTTGCCCATGCACCGTCGATCAGTCGGGCATAAAGATAGAAACCAGCATCAGCATCGGCAATCGACTGATAGAGGCGAATAAGTTCGGGCGAGAAATCGTTGATAAAATAGTTACCGGCGTCGAGGGCGGCAAAAACGGATCCACCCCCGACAAAAGGTTCGTAAAAATCATTATAGCGTTCTGGCAGAAAAGGGAATATGAATTTCATCTCCTTGTCTTTGCCACCCGCCCATTTCAGGAAAGGCTGCATGTCGAACGGACGTCATTCAACCTTGAGGGTTCCGTCAAAGGCGGCGCGCACATCGGCCTTGAGTTCATCGCCCTGTTTGTCGCGGCTGAGTATCTTGCCGTCGGGACCGTAGAGAATGATACATGGAATGCCACTGATGCCATATAGATCGGTCGGAATTGTCTGAGCGTTGATGATACACGGCCATGTGATGCCATGAGATTCTATGGCCTTGACAGTGTTATCGGGCTCGTCCCAGACGGCTACTCCAAGGGCTTCGAGCCCCTTGTCGCCAAACTCGGCGAGGAGTTCCTTTATCACCGGGATCTGACGTATGCACGGACCGCACCAGCTCGCCCAGTAATCGACAAGCACATATTTTCCCTTGCCGACAAAATCGCTGAGCCGCTGAGTCTTGCCGTCGTGAGTCACCTCGAAGTCGGTAAACATCTTGCCGGGTGAAGTCGCGGCCTTCTTGGCCTGAGACTCGCGGATGAGGCCAACGCGTTTATAACGTGCGAGATCAGGATATTTGGCAAGCCATGATTCGAATTCGGCAGCATCCATCGACGATGCCTGATCGATAAACAGATAGTAGCCAATAGGATTGTCGATGTTATCGGTCATTGTCGACTCGGCCAGGCTGACATACTGATTATAGATCTGCTCACGCAGGGAGTCGCTGTCGGCCTTGCGGTAATCTCCGACTATCTCAGCCGACTTGTTATTGAAAGCCTGCAACTGATCATTGAGCATGCTGCCGAAGACCTTGCGCTTTACCGGATCCACGACTATTGAACCGGACTCCAGAACAAAAGAGCCGACAGGCTGCCCGTCGAGAAGGATGCGCGCCAGCAAAGGCTCGTCAATCTCACCTTTGAACATGGCCACTTTCTGTGACACTACCGTAGAGTCGATCTTATCCTTGGTGTCAAAATTGATCATGTAGATCATAGCACCCTCTTCATCTTCTGTGAATTCGACACGAACTTTATAAGGATCACCTGCCATCGCTCCGACAGCACATGACACAGCGGCCACAAAGGCAATCGCCGGTTTGAATAATTTCTTCATCATAAGTAAATATTTTCGATTTACAAATTTAGACAATTATCCCGAAACTCCAAAATAAGAGAAAGCTGTGTCACAAACCATAACCAACCTGTATTCGACATATGCAATCAAAACAAAGTCAGTCGATTATCTGTCACAAACACCAACGCGATCGACGTTCTTTTTGGGGAAAAGGCAATAAGCCCCGATAACACTCAGGGCATTTGTGATGAATTTTGCGAAAGACCACCTCATCGGGCACTTGCACCTTTCAGCTATACCTTTAAATGTCCTGTGTATAGCAGTACGGATTTCTGCAACCCAACAAATCCATTGTATGACACAGTGCTGGGGAACTGATGAGTAAGATGTCTGCAGACATATTGAGTATAGAAATCCCTGAGACATCTGAAGCCATTGCCATGGAATAGAATCAGTACCTGTTGGTTGAATTAAATTAGCGAATATTTTATCTGCCCAATCGGACGATGA
>CAJUMI010000119.1 GCA_910587545.1 uncultured Muribaculaceae bacterium
CGGCGATAGGCATCTGCGGTACCGGCTACCTTGCAGGTCCGCACGAATATCTTCAAAACGCCGAACTCCTCACCGCTACCTATTACGACAACTACGACTTCCTCGGACTCACCGCATTCAGTGACTTGCCCGCCGTCTCGCCGTCATCCTACGCCTCGGCCGCAGGCCTGCCAACAGGATCACTGACAGCCGTGTTGGGCGAGCCACAGCAGGAAACTATCGATGATGGTCCGACTGTCGCCGTCCCGTTCCAGCCGATCGCCTCGGTCACCTTCTACGACACCGAGGAGCGCCCCGTCAAGACAGTATCGACCACCCATCTCGCCGGCACCCATGAACAGACCGAAACAACCTACACCCTTGACAGCCAACCCAAGACCGTCAGACATACGCTGAAATACAACGACTACACCTACAATGACAACTATCAATATAGCTACGACCGTGTCGGCCGTCTCGCCGGTGTAAAAGCCTCATTGCCATGGGCCAATCTGATAGACATGAATATTGGAGCGGACGCCTATAATTCAATCGGTCAGCTCGTCAGTTCCGGCAGCGGGAGTTCGGCAACGACCTACAGCTATGACATCCGAGGAGCGATCAGCGGACTAAGCAATAGTGCCGTTAAACAATCCATAACGCGCAACGCCAACGGCACGATCTCGAAAAAAATCGACAACGGGATCGCGCATACATTTGAATACGACAACGCAGGGCGTCTTCTCAGCGAGACCTGCGACAACAGCGACAACCACACCGGCATATTCTCATCAACCTACACCTACGACCGCAACAGCAACATCACATCGCTGACGCGAACAGGTTATCCCGGGGGCATGTCCTATCCGGCCTACCCGGTCGATGACCTGAAGATGACCTACGACGGCAACCGCCTTGTCAAGGTGGCCGATCATGCCGACGAAGTGATAGTCGAGAAATCCTTTGATTTTTACGATGGTTCGAACAGTGCGGCAGAATACGCCTACGATGACAACGGCAACGTCATCCGAGATTCCAACCGCAGACTTACCGGCATAACATACAACGCACTAAATCAGCCCTCGCATATCGAAGTCGGCAATGATGCGGCCAGTGAAGCGATTATGGATTATATCTACGACGGTGCAGGCAAAAAACTCGGCACACGTTCGCGCATCAGTTACTTCTCTGACAGGCCATTGACGACCTACGCCATACAAGAGCCCTGCAGGGCTGAAGATCACGACTACATCGGTAATTATGAATTCAAGGACGGACAGGTGCATCGCGTCAATACGCCTTACGGCTACATTGCGATGGGCTGCTTTTTTCCTTACCTACGGGATTATCAGGGAAACAACCGCAATCATGCAAGTTACTATGCTTACGGCCTGCCGGTGCAGGGATCGGAAGTCAAGGACCCCGATCCATATCTTTACAGCGGAAAGGAATTCTATTCACTCAGAGGAGTGAACCTCTACGACTTCAATGCCCGCACCTACGCCCCCGACATCGCCCGCTTCATGCAGCCCGATCCCAAAGCTGACGACTATAATTGGTTGTCCCCGTATGCCTATTGCGGCGGCGATCCGATAAATAAAGTCGATCTGACAGGAATGGATATATATGAGTTTAACAGCGTTGGTGCCTTAGCAAACATAATCAAGGAACCGCGTTATGATTTAGTTCGCATAAAGACTTCGTCAGGACGAATACAGGAGCGCGTTTTTGAACGAGGAACAATATACGGTATAAAAAAGGTTAAATTTGAAGGTGCCCCACAAAGCTATTATTTCAAAGTGAAGGGTGTGGAAAATAGTGATAATATATACATGATGTTAGCCACCAACACCAGTGCAGAATGGAGCTTAGTCCGATCCAAGGACAAGGAAACAGGTTCGATCGAAAATTATATAGGTACATCGCAAGACAGCTATCAAGAACGTACCGGAGCATATGTTATGAGGAAAGTAATGAACCACGAAGAGAATATATTGGAGAGGGACATACACAGCCACCCTGACAACTCCATGCCATCCGGCTTTCCTGAAGACAAGAAGCCCGGGGTTCCTGAAAACGGAGATATTCCCCTTGCGAGAATCATACAAGAGTTGTACCCATATTTTGACGATTTCGAACTTTTGAGAGTTAAATCTTTAAGAATAGAGAGATATAATAAGGATTCTCGTAAAAATGACTTTATTAATTATCTTCAAGAAATATACATAAATTAAAGCATATATCATGAGACGAGTTTTTCTAACTGCGATATTATTAATTACAATCTGTATGTTCTCGTCCAAGTCAGTCGAACCTGATATTATCAATATTATCATGGTTGATTCGATTGATTCTATTACGATAATTGATCGCCTTGACATAGTAAAACCCAGTATAGACGAAGGTATTACTTATGTAACATATAGTATGTCTCTGCCTTTTGTCTCTATTAAAAATGAAAAAATGAAAGCCAAATTATCAAGCATAATAAGGAAAAATCCGGACATACAATATATGTATTTAACACAAAGCAAACAACAAGAGAAAAATAAGAGATATAAGGAATATAAAATATGGAGATTATCTCCCCATGATCCTCGTCCGGCAGATCTTGACAAATGTTCAATAGGGTATTCGCTCATAGATTCCGCATATGTTATCATTGATGAATCCGTCAGGTCAGATGCGAAGAAGATCAAAGGTCATGATAAAGATTTCAATATAACAGTTGCCGATTATGCGATACCATTCAATTACGATCCGTATGTGATATATTTTTGATTATAGCCGGGACTTGCTAATAGGATGCACGGCAATGAAGTATCATCTAAGTAATAAGCAACGAGCAATATTACATAAAGAGATTTCCCATGAAGGATTAGGCTATCATGAAATAGAAGAATTTATCATTGAATATTTTTCAAAATAAAAAATATGATTATAGAAAAGGAGTTGATAAAAACTCTAAAGAAATTATTGGGAACTAAGGTGACATACAGTCGAGCCGGAAATGGTGAAAAATATGATTTTAAAACTACTAATGGGACAGATAACAAGATTGATGATATCGATGTATATAGAGGTATGCCTATGGGAAAGACTGAAAGTGGCGTGACAATATATACTTCGGCAAGGGATATTGGTAATATGGTGGCGGGATATGTGGCCACTGCCCACGGATTATCCTGGATAGATATGCGATTCGGTTTCGATGCATATCAGTCATACCGTGCGAGTATAGAAAAAAAGAAAATAATATTTGAAACAGAAGGCGTCTCATCACGTAACGCACAGGCATATGGCCGTCATCTCCGACTAATTGGAAGGTAGAATAAAAAGACAAAACTAATATAACTCAAATTATGAATCATAACAGGACAATACGATATGGCCGTTCGACAATCGGCATTCTATTGATAATGATTATCAATAGCTGCATAATATCTTCAGAATGCAAAGGAAATATTGAAGAAGCCGGATTGTACTTGAAATTGGAGCATGGGAGAGGATATGAAGGACACCGTATATACATTAGCAAAACCGACTCTTTCGGTTCGGACTATATCCAGTTCAACTCTACAGAAGTAACAGCGCCGGAAATTTAGAGTTTGTTTAAAAACAAATGTTAATAAAAAACAAGCATCAGTCGCAATT
>CAJUMI010000120.1 GCA_910587545.1 uncultured Muribaculaceae bacterium
ATTGAATTTCAATGATTTCAAAGAACTCTTATGATTTTTTAGTGGACACTAATGATTCCGAATATCAATCGACGCAGACTCTCTGTCATCGACGATCAATACTTTAGGGACAGCCAAGACCGATGTTCTCAAAGGTGTGATGATTTCTGACGACGAAATCATCTATGCTCCTTTTTTTGAAGACTCTGTGAGGTTTGTCAGTGCCAAAATATCGGGAGAAGTGGTGGATACAATCGGAAGACTGGATTTTATAGCCGGCGAAGGAGACTTTGTACCTCGCAATAGTCTTGCCCCGTTTAGCATGGCGGTTTCAAAGGACCGCGATGTTATGGTGGCATCAAATCTGGGATGGAATATAATCGAAGTCTTTGATCTGATTCATAATAACTCCATTATGCTGAAAGGTCCGATAAAGATTGAATCCAAAGTAAAGATGATCGAGACTCCTTTCGGTCGCACGGCCAAACAAAGCCCGCGGTGGGAGATGTTTAGAAATCCTTCAGTTTCCGAAGATGGCTTTGATGTCGGCTATATCGGTGTTAAAATCGCAACATCGACGATCTGAATAAAAAGATTTCTTCAATTCTATGTTTCGACGCTACAGGCCATCCGACAAAACAACTTGTATTAGACGAGGAAATATTGTGTTATGCGATTGATTACGATACAATGACAATGTATTTTGTCCCCACAGACGGCAATCCTGTCGTAAAGAAATACAAATTGCCGCCATCGTACGATGAATTGACCCATCGGGGGTAAATTAACGTCTATCAAATTCAATGCAAGTCCGACTTCGGTGTTTCCTGAAGTCGGACTTGTTTTGAAAGCATAAAATTCAAGATGAGAATCAGCGGACTCCGCGGCTGTTGAGCGCACGATGGTAGGCTGCGGCATTACGCGAGTGTGACGCTGCATCGGCCGCGAAGTTATGATAGCCAGAGAAATCAGGACGTGCACACATGAATATATAATTGTGGGACGGAGCGTTGAGTACAGCGTCAATCGTCCGGGAGTCTGCAATGCGTATCGGACCGGGGGGAAGACCTGTGCGCCGATAGGTGTTATAGGGAGAATCGATTTCAAGATGACGGGAACGGATGCGGCGCAGGCTGAAATCTCCGACCGCGAATTTGACCGTAGGGTCGGCCTGTAGCGGCATATGGCGAGAAAGCCTATTGAGATATAGACGTGCGACAGTAGGCCGTTCGTCAGCTTTGGCCGTTTCTTCTTCTACGATCGAAGCGATAGTTGCAACTCCGACAGGTGTCAGGCCAAATGCCGCGGCTGCAGACCTCCGCTCGTCATTCCAGAAACGATCGCGATAGTCGGCAAGCCTACTGACGACGTCACGGGCAGACGTTGTCCAATAAAATTCGTATGTATCGGGAATGAATGCTGCCGGATACTGTTCGGGGAATTTGAATCCGCGGGGTTTCAGGACAGAATCGCATGCGGCAAGAAAGTCGGATGTCCCCCACTCCATGCGGTCGGCAAGTCTGCGCGCCAGTTCGTCGAGTGTACGGACATTGTTGAATGTGAGGCGCACGGGATTCTGACGGCCGCTTCGCAGACGGCGGCTAAGAGTCAGAGCGGTCTCTCCCGGATCAATGGCATAACTGCCCCGGGCTCTCGCTGCCGATGAGCGCTGCAGGCGCCATAGATCATAGACATCATCGCCGAAGCCGCCAAGACGGCTGACAAGAGAATCTCGCAAACTTTCCGGGCTTACGGAAGCCGGCACATATATACGCACAGTCTCACCACCCTCATAGGCAGAGGCCGCTTTAGACACAAGCCATATAGCCGCCCCGGCGATTATAAGCGCAAGAGCGACCACAATAATTATTATTGTACGGCGCAAACTCATTTTTTCTGCATCACACGCGCCATCGATCTGCGGTCCTCACGCTCTCGTATCGACTGCCGTTTGTCATAAGCTTTTTTGCCGCGTCCGATGCCGATGACAAGTTTGGCGAGACCGCGCTGATTGATAAAGAGTCTTAGCGGGACGATAGTGAAACCGGCTTCACGTCCCGAGCGCTCGAGACGGTCAATCTCCTTGCGGTTGAGCAGGAGCTTGCGGTCGCGGCGGGTCGCATGATTGTTATATGTGCCGTAAAAATATTCGGCTATATACATATTTTTAACCCAGACCTCGCCGTCGTTTATATAGCAGAACGAGTCGACCAGCGAGGCCTTGCCCTGCCGGAGAGATTTGATTTCTGTACCGGTCAGCACTATACCGGCGGTGAAGGTGTCGCTTATCTCGTAGTCGAACGTCGCGCGGCGGTTTTTGATATTGATATCTTTGGGATTCATCACATTCAGGAAATAATGAGTGAGAGAATAGAGTAAAGGACGATCGGAACAACTATCACCGCAACGGCCGAAAGACACAGGAAGCCAAATTCACTACCCTGGCGAACAGACATATACACCGAGCCGCGGTAAAGAATCAATCCAACAAAAAGCGGAAGAAACTTGACCAATGTAAGATCGGTCGGCAACAGATTCTCGATCAGTTCAATTATAACAAGCAGACCGAGCCCATAGATCACGAAGCCTGAAATCCTGGCCGGAGATGCCTCGCCAAAACGCTCCATATAATGATCGATAACAGCGCGCGCGGCAAAGTAAGATATAAAATATGAACCGAACATCGCGAGAGTCAGCCCAACGGCTGTCAGTATGTCGGTTTTCCCATAAAGGACCTGCACGAATTCAGATAGCGAACAGACCGCAAGCAACCTGTAGAAGGACGCAAGCAGCTCACCACGGTCATCGGCATGAGAGGCTGATACATCCTCCCACCCTTTTCCGGGAGAAAGGACAAGCTGAACAAGATTTTTCAGATATAACTTCATCTGTTTTAACGTGTCGATTGTTATATGGACGGGTTAAGAGCTACAAAATTACTAAATATCGGTTATAATTCAATCCAAATGACTATTTTTGTAGCCGATAATTCCGGCATAAGGATATATACTAACAGATAAAACATTTAATCATATGATCAAGAGAATCGTTTCCATCTCAGGAAAGCCAGGTCTATACAAACTTATCAGCCAAGGCAAAAACATGCTTATCGTGGAGTCACTGCAAAACGGCAAACGCACCCCCGCCTACGCCCACGACAAAGTGATATCGCTTGCCGACGTAGCAATCTACACCGATGGCGAAGATATGCCGCTGGCAGAAGTACTTCAGAAAATCAGCGACTACACCGGCAGCAAGGCTGTGGATCTCAAATCGTTTGGCAAAGACAGCGAGTTGCGTGAATATCTCGGTAAAATATTGCCCGAATACGACCGCGACAGAGTCTACACCAATGACATAAAGAAACTGTTCACCTGGTATAACGAACTCATCGCCGCCAACATAACAAAATTCAAGGACGACGAGATCGCAGAGGACAAGGCTGCCGAAGCCGCTGAAAAAGCAGACGAGGAAAACGCCTGAGAATAGATAAGAACTTATATGTAATAGACAAGACTTCATCTGACAAATAAATTATTTCACCGAGA
Organism: uncultured Muribaculaceae bacterium; assembly: GCA_910587545.1. Classification (GTDB taxonomy): domain Bacteria; phylum Bacteroidota; class Bacteroidia; order Bacteroidales; family Muribaculaceae; genus CAG-873. The sequence continues at coordinate 3,528 of CAJUMI010000120.1, forward strand.
AAAA
>CAJUMI010000121.1 GCA_910587545.1 uncultured Muribaculaceae bacterium
CATCGGTTCCTGATCTTCGGACGACAGGATGACTCCGCTGACAGTACGCTGTGCCATGACGGCGGTAGCCGGCAGGATGGCCATGCAGAACAATAAGGCCATTAATTTGGAAAATAACTGTTTCATCGCACTGAGATTGGTTATTGGAATAGACTGAGTGATATGATTGTATTTCATTGTTTGAGGAGAGATTATCAAGAGTAATGAGGCGTTGCTCAGTATTTTAGCTGAGCAATGCCGAGGGCTGTGTTGATACGCATTACGAGATCCTCGTAGTGGTAGCGGGCGTCGCGCGAGGCCGAAGCCATGCGTGACAACAAAAGGGTGCGGATGCGCATGAGTTCACCGCGCTTGAGCGAGATGGCGTCGGACACACGGTTGCCCTGACTGCCATAGTAGTTGAGCGTGCGACGGCCGGGAGCTCGCTCGCCGAGCGAATGTGCGCCGCGAGTGCCGCTATGGGAGTGCATGCATATGCAGCCGAATTCGATCGGATTTTTCACAAACATCGCCGCATCGTCGGCGTCGATTGAGCGTGTCACACCTGCTTTTACCCCCTGGTTCTCGCTTGCTGCGATGATGAGGGCGTCGACAAAGTTTTTCTGAACAGATCGCTCGCGCACATCAGGAGCAGCCCCGCTGATCGTCTTGGCGAATAGCGCATTGTGGAGCATATCCATCATTTCAGACGCCTTGAAAGCCTTGCTGCCGTTCATGGCTTCGTTTTCATACATTCTGATTATGCGGTTGTCTGACAGAAGGTCCCAGAGGATGAAACTCTGCGCGTTTTTCAGAATGTAGTTGGGGGAGTTTTCTCTGCGGCCGTATGGGGTGTTGCTGACAAGGAATGTGTAGTTTGACACATCGGCGTCAAACAACCATGAAGGCTGGGTCAGCACTTCGTCGATCATGAATTTGACAGCCTCGCGCTGACGCGGAGTCTCGACGAAGCGATAGGTCGGATTGCCGTCGCCGACGGTGGTGTTGTCGACATAGATGCCGCCTATATTGGCGAGCACGTGGTAGACGTAGAGTTGCCACTGGCCGACTGCCGAGTAGTAAAGGCGCGAAGCCTCGTCGTAGTCCTGTCCCGGCTTTCCGCTTGTTGTCCATTCGACGATGTGAGGCATTATGCGTTTGAGGTTGGCGATGCCGTATTTGGCAGACTTGACCGGGTCGTCGCCGAGATCTTCGCTGAGCGCGCGGGGGTCGATGGCCTCACGGGAGTCCTGCGCCTCGCTGTAGCGGTAGGTGTCGGATCCGTGATTGTCGATCAGCGCCTGAAGGTCGTCATACTCCTCTTCGGGAGTCTTGTGGCCGAACCAACGGTAGCCGTATTCGATGGCGAGACGGTCGTAAGGCCCTATCTGAGGCGAAAGTGCTTTCACACCGTCGCCGGGCTGGGCGACATAGTTAAAGCGGGCATAGTCCATGATCGAGGCGCTGGTGCCGCCGAGTTTCTCGATGTATGACGGAGAGCGCAGCGAGTCGGTCGGAATGGCTGCCGAAGCCATCATATTGTGGCGCAGACCCAGAGAGTGGCCGACTTCGTGGCAGGCCACAAAACGCATGGCATCGCCGATCAGTTCCTCGGGCAGCTCGAGCTGTCGCGCGTCGGGATTGACGGCTCCGGTTTGAATAATGATCCAGTCGTGCAGCAGGTCGAGGACATTGTGCCACCAGATGATGTCGGCTTCGAGGATCTCGCCTGTGCGCGGATCGGTTATCGACGGCCCCATGGCGTTGGATTTCGTAGAGGCGGCATAGGTGAGAACCGAGTAGCTAACATCGTCGCGGTCGATATCGCCCGTGTCGGGTATCTGCTCTACGCGGATAGCGTTTTTGAAGCCTGCGAGCTCAAAGGCCGAGTTCCAGTCCTCGATACCTTTGCGGAGATATTTGCGCCATACTCGGGGGGTCGAGTTGTCGAGCCAGAAGACAATCGGCTTTTGCGGCTCCACGAGGCGTCCGGCAAGATAGTCGGCTTCATCCTCGGGCTTGGGCTCAAGTCGCCAGCGCTGTATGAAGTGCTGACGGTGGACTCGCTGCTGGTTGTCGCCGTAAAGAAGATTCGAATCGGTGAAATAGCCGATGCGCGGGCTCGCATAGCGTCTCGCCATAGGTTTTTCAGGCAGAAGAAGGAGCGTCGAGCCGACTTCGACGGTGACATAGACGGTGCCTCCGGGTTCCGAAACCTTTGTGGTCAGTTCCGACAGGGCATATATGTTGTTGTCGAAAGCCTTGATTTTATTGATCTTCGAGAGATCGGTGTTGGGCGACGTACCGATGTTGATATCGTTGAATACATTGTTGAAGCTTGTCTTTGTGCCGTTGTAGATGTCGTTTACCTTGACAACGACGGCAGTCGAGTCGTTGTTAAATGACTCGATCTTGAATGTCGCGATGATGGGCGAGATATAATTCTCTGCAACCGAACGCGACAGGGCGTCGGCGGGATCGATGTCGGGCAGCGGGCGGAACTGACGCACTCTCACCTTCTTCTCTATGCTGTCGATCTCGAAGGCTACAAGTTGATTGGCGTAGTTGACGCCACGGTTGACGCTCGCCTCGTTGAGCTCGGAAGGCACTTTGACAAACTTGTTGATCACAAGCATCGCCTTACCCATGTGGCGGCGGGGAATTTCGAAGTAATAGTCCTCACCCTTGCGTATGACGTTGAAAAGCCCTTCAGACACCGACGATGCTTCGGATGTCAGGGTCTCATAGTCAGTCTTAGATGAGGTTGTGTCGGTGTTCTCGGTGTTTTTTTTATTTTTCTTTTTGCCGAAGAACAAGAAAGAACGGTCGCTCGCGTCGTCGTCAGACGGCATGGCAAAACCCGAACAAGGTGCTGCGAGAGAGAGAGCTACAAGAGTTGTTGATAAAAAACGTGTTATTAAATGTTGGTTACAGAACATGATAATTAATACGGTTTATAAGCCTGCCGTGAGACTGTCCGTCCGGCACCTTGCGGCGCCATGATATCGTGGCCCGGTGAGCAGGTTGATAAATTCTATTACTCCTTAATCTAATACTTGAGTCGCAAAGTTACTAATTTTATGCCAAATAGCACAGGCTGTTAAGATTATTTTTGTCATTTCGATGCAATTTCACCAAACAAGAGTTCAAATTGATTAATTGCGGCCGCTTGGCGTGACGACATCACCCAATGGGATTTCAATAAAAACTACGTTAAAATGCATTAACGACACTTGCAAAAGCTGAAAATATTGATAAAAAATCTTTCCATTTTGTGTAGATTTGAAAAAATGTTAATATCTTAGCGACGGTGTTGGTCACCATGAAAAATTAAACCGATTATTATTTTAATTATTTATTTATGTTTACCTTAAAATCAAAGATCAGCTCTTTTGCAGCGACATTTGCAAGCCGTATCTTGC
>CAJUMI010000122.1:0-132 GCA_910587545.1 uncultured Muribaculaceae bacterium
GAAATTTCGACTGATGCTTGTTTTTTATTAACATTTGTTTTTAAACAAACTCTAAAGACTGCAGAATTTATATTTTTTTTATTACTGTCCGCTAAACCATAAGAAGGCGAGTCCAACTTTCTGAACGGCAGA
>CAJUMI010000122.1:142-3367 GCA_910587545.1 uncultured Muribaculaceae bacterium
TGAAATTGCGACTGATGCTTGTTTTTTATTAACATTTGTTTTTAAACAAACTCTTAGATCTCAATTGTTTCTGATTGGGACAGCAGACAGGTACACTGATTTTCGGCCGCTCCAGCCTTGAGTCATGTTGCGGAGAGAGATCGTCAGCAGACCGTTGGCTGAGCCGATTTCACGTTTTATCTCCTTGATTACGTCAGCCATTGATGCGATGCCGCTCAGGCGCAGGCTCGCGGCGACTCTGCCCTGGATTTTAGCTGTTGCAAAAATGATGTCGTTGATGCTGATCTTTTCCATATCTGCTAATTATTTGAGGATTACACCGCAAAATTAGCATGTGATATGGGAGTGATTGTTGCACAGGTTTGTTAATTAAAAATAAATCGATTGTCTAATCTAATGTTATTGAGCGTAAAGAGGCACACAGTTCATCATATAGTCGCGAGCTATGCCCCACGGGAGATATATTGACTCGTTGTTAGGGATAAGGGTGATCGGTTTTTCGTTGTAATCGACTCTTACGTAGTAGCGTCCGCTACGCTTTGATTTGAACAGGATGAACTGGATGTTTGACGCCATCGGCACGACATAGAAGTCGCGCCAATGCAGAGCGACCGTATCAAAATAATTAGTCATGTAATAGCATCCCGGCAGATGAAGGAGCGAGGCCAATGGCATTATGGTCTCGGCATGGCCGAATCTGAGGTTTACGGCATAAGGATTGCTGCCGTCGATGAAATTGTCGGTCGTCTGTATAAGATTGAGGACGAGCGCCGATGTTATGTCGGCCGGAATGGTTGAAATGACGCTGGCTGTACGCTGGATATACTGCCGCATATTGAAGCATGACCACAGGGCGTTGTACTCTTCACGCGAAAAGAAGCGGGACGCGTCACACTCTATACCCATAGCCGAAAGACCGGCGATCACATAATATTCGGTGATTGCAAGGTCGCGCCACTCGTCGGCGTTTTCAAATTCAAAGCCTTTGCCCAATACACGGGCGACCGCTGATGTAGGGCATGTCGCGTCGAAGTATGTCTTATAGGTATCTTTGACTTCATCTGTCTTGCGGAACTCTATGTAATCTTCATCAAGATCAAAAGGCCGCATCAGTGGAGAGTTCATGCGTCCGGTAGAAGTGAGATAGTCTGGCTTATTGCTCATGCGGTCGAGCTGATGCACAAAACTCATCATGCTCATCATCGCTCGTGGAGAGTAAGATGAAATGGCATTGACCGTGCCGCCCTTGAATAACTCCGGATAGGCTCGGAACATACGGGTCGCTATCGAGCGCTGCTCGGCCATGCCGAGAGAGTCGAGGGCTCCCCACCGGCCTGACGAAACGGCAATGACGTGCTCGTTGATTTCCGCCAGCTCGCGTCCGAGATTTGTGATTGTGCCGAGCGAATCTGCTTTTTGGAGAGCTTTGCGCAACTTCATGCAGTTGGCCGACGACGCCGGATATCGCGCTCCGTGTCGTCCGACATGATTGATCATAACTGCCTCGAGCGAATCCGGGTATGGCGCGGTCACTATGTTTTCGGGGTAGGGCATCAATGATCCCTCACACTCGGCGAATGTGTAGTTGGTACTCATCGGGTCGGCAGCCTTGACTGTTGCAGTGCAGGCTAATGCGAACGCCATTGTGACAGTGACGAATCTTTTCATGCGAATTTCGTATTAATTAGTCAATTATACTTATCTTTGCCAAAGTTAATAAAAATATGGATATCATAGATAATAACAAGCAACTTTGCGCGGATGTTGAACGACTGACAGCCGAAGGTCGCTTTGACGAGGCGCTATCGGCTCTCGACAGCGCTATCGCATCTAACCCGAATGCTGATCTGCTTTACATGCGTGGCCGTCTTCTCTGGAAACTTGGCCGAAAGGCCGATGCCATGAGCGACTATGCCGCGGCTGCCGATCTCGATCCGTCATCGCCTGCGGCCGCGGCACTTGAGATGGCGCGTGACATAATGGATTTTTACAATCACGACCTGTATAATCCGTAAGGGATTTATAACTAATAACATAAACAGTATTAAAATGAAAAAGCTAAAATTCCCTGTCGTCCTTTTGTTGGTTCTGTTGTCGTTTTTCACGGTATGTAACGCAGCTGAAACGGATATCAATTCTGCGAGAAATGAAAAAACGGATCTCGTCGCCGGCCATTCTATTTTTGTAGCGGGAGGTATTTCTCATATCGCGACCGAGGTTGATATGGACTACTTACACTCAGGCGAACCGCGCATCGGCGGCAATGTTCAGGTCGGGTATGAATGGATATCGTCAAAGAAGATCGGCGTGGGATTTCTATATGACGGTTATTTCACCGGTTTTACGATGTGCGTACCGGTTTCCGGCGGTTATAGTGCCGCATTTCCTAAAGGTAGGTGGGGACTTCATTATTTCGCACCTCAGTTTGTCGGCCGGATTACACTCCGCTCGGATAAATGGATGTTGAACTACGGTGTCGGTGCCGGTCTGTTCATGTCGTATGAATGCCTTAAATATGAAGGTAAGCCGCTCGCAAAAAACTATGATTACGGAATTGGTCTGAACGGTTCATTCGGCGTGGAGTTCAGGCTGTCGAAAGCCATCGGTCTGACCGCAGGCCTTACACTTTTAGAGGGCTATGTCGACCAGGACTATTACGGCGAGACGCTCTCGTCGAGCATGTTACGCGTCAACCTCGATCTCGGCCTCAAATGCCATTTCTAAGTTCATGTGGAAGTGTTGACTACCATTGAATATCAGCTAATTATAAGCTGCGCGGTACAAAAATACGCTGATTTGGCGATGTGTTTTCCTTAAAATTGTGCCAAGACCGAAATATCTGCATTTCAGCTGTTTGGCAAATCCCGTTTCAATCGGCTTTAGCCCGCTTGGGTAAATAATTATTAACTATTTTAACAATTGCGCGAGGTGTATTTAACACAAGCAACCCCGACAATCACTGTCGGGGTTGCCTGTCTTTGTCTATGTATGATTAAGCCGTTTCTATTTCTTTGACTGTTGAGCCTTGAGGCATTTTTGCGTACGCTGAAATTCTGCTTTTTCTTGCTGATACTCACGCTTCATTTCAGTGTATTCCTTACGCAGTTCTTCCTGTTCTTTCTCCAGTTCGGTCTGCTCTTTTTCAAGTTCCTGCTGTTCAGTATTTAGAGCTGATTCGCTGTTAGAGCAAGCTGTGAACAGCAGCATTGCCAGATAGGTCAATAA
>CAJUMI010000123.1 GCA_910587545.1 uncultured Muribaculaceae bacterium
GGAAAATATCCTTGCAATGAGTATGGAACGTCGAAAAACTATGAAACTCAGACCTGAAGATATACAGTTACGCGAGTTTGTAGAAGAAATCGCCGCCGCCCAGCGCATGAGAGGCGATAAGGATATAACCATCAATGTGAACGTGGCTGATAATATAGTCGTAGAAGCCGATAAGACGCATTTGGCAAATGTGCTGAACAATCTGATTGACAATGCTATCAAATACTCCAACGAGAGTGTTGAGATAAGTATATCCGGAAACAACAATGAAGTTTCTGTCAGAGATAACGGCATCGGCATCCCGTCAAAGTCGATTCCCTATCTGTTCAATAAGTTCTACCGCGTTCCACATGGCAACCGTCAGGATGTCCGTGGATATGGCATCGGTCTGTATTATGTGAAGAGTATGGTTGACAAAATGGGATGGTCAATCGTTGTCAGGAGCAAGGAGGGAGAAGGCTCGATATTTACGATTAAATTCAGAAAAGATGAGCAATAAGATATTATTTATTGAGGATGAGAAAGATTTGACATTGATTGTTGCAGACACACTGCGCGGTCAAGGTTATGATGTCATTACTGCAACTGATGGAATCGAAGGGCTTGACAAATACAAATCCGACGGTGCCGATATAGTGGTTGCTGATGTAATGATGCCAAAGATGGACGGGTTTTCTATGGCACGGGAAATACGTAGGCTTTCGCCGAATGTACCGTTGTTATTCCTAACGGCAAAAAGCACCATAGATGATGTGGAAAAAGGTTTTGAAATAGGTGCCAATGACTATCTGAAGAAACCTTTTGAACTCCGGGAATTGATAGTCAGAATCAAGGCATTGTTAAGACGGTATGGCGACAACCGCACCGAAGATATAAGGTTTTCGATAGGTACATACACTTTTAACGTGACAACACAGACACTGTCATTTGCGGATAAAGATACCGAACTGTCTCACTTTGAATCCAAGATACTTGAACGGTTGGCAACAAATATCGGAAAGCCTGTCGATGCATCAGACCTGATGATAACTGTATGGCAACGCGATGACCAAAGCAACCGCAACTCTCTCCACGGCTACATCCACAAACTCCGCAAAATGCTCAGACATGATCCATCAATATCGATAATCAATCAACGCGGCTTTGGCTATATGCTTGTAGTTCACAGATAAAACACTATATCTGACTTCGTCCGATACACTCTCGCTCAACAAAATAAAATAATTTTTCTTTTGCGCTCGCTTATCCGTATATCTGACTTCGTCCGATGTACTCTCGCTCAACAAAACTCAAACAAGTTTGGGTTTGTCTTCGACTTATCCGTATATTTGCAACATAAAGATATCACTGCATAGAATGAAACAGATTTCACTCCTCTTGCTGTCACCGGCTATTGCGTTAGCCGCTATCGCACAGGACTATCACACCCCCGGCCCTGTGCCGCCCGACTCCGCTAAAGAACTGAGGGCAACAGACAGCATAGCCACGCAATACATTGACCTGCAAAATATTCTTGCAATCCCGCCCGAAACCCTTATCAGCCTGCCGACAGCCGACACTGTCAGATCGATCTCTTTTCGTCAGCCCTACAGCATATTACAGTCTGGAAACGCTGTAATATCGGCATGGGACAACGGAGCTATTACGGCACACGGTTCGACTACTCACATGCCCGGGCTGATGGGCATAGAGCGCGGCCGGCTGAACATGGGTTTCACGACAGGGAATATAACATACAACATCTATGGCGAGGCCATAAAATATGGCTATTTCAACGGATTGCAGACATCCTACGGCATAGGCGCCGACGTGACCTACCGTTTCAGCGACAAGCTAAGCATGACCGTTTTCGCATCCTGCTATTCGCCGGTCAGGACGTATGACCGCGCTGCCGCCGGCTTTATCAACTCGTCGCGCATCGGGGGGTATTTTGACTACTCTTTCTCGAGCAAGTTCGGAGTGCAGGTCGGCGCCCAAAGCTACAGATCTGTTCTGACCCGTCATTGGGAAACACAACCGATAATCAAACCCTATTATAAAATATCCTCCAAAGCATCGATCGGCATCGACGTCGGCGGCATAATCTATCAGATCCTGAAAACAAATGTCGGCAAGGACTCTTGGGGAACCAGAAACCCTACCGTCGGTCCTCCGGTCATGAAATTGTCTGAAATGACGGGCTACTAAACAACTAATAAAATCATGTCGAAACTCGCACTAAAAAAGGAACTTGCAACGCTCTCACGCGAACAGATAATCGATGTCTTGCTGACAGCCTATGCCTCAAACAAGGCGATCAAAGACTACTTCGACTTTTTCGCCGATCCCGACATAGACCGTCTCTATGATCGCTTTGTCCGCGAAATGACAAAGGAGATCGCCCGGGGCAAATATCATCAGTCTACAGCTCGCATCTCGCGCATACGTAAGTCAATAAAAGATTTCGAAGCATTCAATCCCGGGCCGGAACGCGTCCGCGATCTCCGGTTACAGGCAGTCAGAATGCTGATCGAACGCGAGAGCGAAAGAAATTTTTCCGACACTCTGATCAACGGCACACTAAAACTTCTCAACGACACCATCGCCTATGCCGACCGCAATCTGATATTCGCCGGCACTATGACCGAAGTCGATGTAATCATCAGGGAGACAAGCGACAGATCCAAGCATTTCAGGGCATATCTACGCCGTAATATCCAATTGCCTAATGGCTGATATCCGGATTGATCGCCAATAATTGATCTATGAATTCCCGCTGCCTTACAGGCGAAATAACAAGAGGCATAGCACTTTTCAGAACCTTCCTGTCCGAGAAACTGACCGCCAACCGATGAGTCAATGAAGTCGCCGGAGATGACAGTATCGAATTCGTTGGCTTGATTTCCGAAATCTTATCAATAGGATATGCGGTAGGTCTGAAAAACTGATAGACCACGAGATTGTTGCCGTCAATCCTGTAATATATACCCAGCAGGCCGGTTATGACAATCAACAGAAACGCAGCCATCAGAATGACAGGCAACAACCAATCATCAAGAAAGACAAGCCAAATACACACTACGACGATCAAAAGCAGAATCAGCAGGGTAGAACCATCCCACCTCGAATTGTATCTGGTGCCGGTTATCGGCTTGCCGCTTGAATATTTCATTGTATCATTATCTTCATTGATAAACATAAGCCGGTTTATCTCCGACTGCTGTAATCTGTCAGTCTCATTACTCCGCAAAGATAAGAATTAATAGCGAAAACATCCGGCTATTCTAAAAATTTTTGTCTAAATTTGCCACCAAATATGCCAATAGGATAACTTCTGCGACATCATCGACCGATGTGCCGCATGGCCGCCAAACACCCCGATCG
>CAJUMI010000124.1 GCA_910587545.1 uncultured Muribaculaceae bacterium
CGAAGTAGAGCCTGTCGCACATGTCATAGTCGGTCGACACCGTTTCGGGATTGTAATTGATCATGACCGATCTCCAGCCTTCGCGCTTGACGGTCATGAGGGCGTTGACCGAACACCAGTCGAATTCGACCGACGATCCGATGCGGTAGGCGCCCGACCCGAGCACGACGATCGAACGGTGGTCGTGGAGATATTCGACGTCGTTGTGCGAGCCGTTGTAGGTGAGGTAGAGATAGTTGGTCTGCGCCGGATATTCGGCGGCAAGCGTGTCGATCTGTTTTACTACAGGCACGATGCCGAGTCGCTTGCGCAAGGCCCTGATCATGAGTGTGGTGTTCTCGCCGTCGGTCATTTTGTCCTTGAACACGGCGCGGCCTATCTGGAAGTCGCTGAAACCCTGTTGCTTGGCTGTCCTGATCAGTTCGGCCGGGAGCTGGTCAAGCCTGTCGTAGTCCGCCAGTTCTTCCTCGGTCCTGATTATGTTCTGGAGTTTGTAGAGGAACCAGCGGTCTATCTTGGTGAGCTGATGGATGCGCTCTACGTCATAGCCGCTCTTCATGGCCTTGGTTATGACGAAGATACGTTTGTCTGTTGGGTCGGCGAGTGCATGGTCGATATTGTCTGTCTTGCTGTCTTTGTTGCCGACAAAGCCGTGCATGCCCTGTCCGATCATGCGTAGGCCTTTCTGGATAGCTTCCTCGAATGTGCGGCCGATCGCCATGACTTCGCCTACCGATTTCATCGACGAGCCGATTTCGCGGTTTACACCGTGAAATTTGCCGAGGTCCCAGCGCGGTATTTTCACTACAAGATAATCCAGGGCCGGCTCGAAAAATGCCGAAGTGCTCCGTGTTACGGAATTCTTGAGATCGAACAGGCCGTAGCCGAGGCCGAGCTTGGCCGCTACGAACGCCAGCGGGTAGCCTGTTGCCTTCGAGGCAAGAGCCGACGACCGGCTGAGGCGGGCGTTGACCTCGATCACGCGGTAGTCCATCGACGATGGGTCGAATGCATACTGCACGTTGCATTCGCCGACGATGCCGATATGGCGTATGATCTTGATGGCCAGTGAGCGCAGATAGTGGTAGTCGTCGTTTGAAAGTGTCTGCGACGGAGCGACGACGATGCTTTCGCCGGTGTGTATGCCCAGCGGGTCGAAATTCTCCATATTACATACTGTAATACAGTTGTCAAAGCGGTCTCTGACCACTTCATACTCGACTTCCTTCCAGCCCTTGAGTGATTTTTCGACAAGCACCTGGGGCGAGAATGACAAGGCTTTCTCAGTGAGAGATACAAGCTGCTCGTCGTTGTCGCAGAACCCGCTGCCGAGGCCGCCGAGCGCATAGGCGGCGCGCACGATGACCGGATAACCGAGCGAGTTGGCCACGCGCAGAGCGTCTGCCACATTGCCGACCGCTTCGCTTTTGATTGTCTTGATATTTATTTCGTCGAGCTTTTTGACGAAAAGCTCGCGGTCTTCAGTGTCCATGATCGCGCGGACAGGAGTCCCGAGCACCTCGACCTTATATTTGTCAAGCACTCCGTCCTCATAGAGCGACACTCCGCAGTTGAGGGCGGTCTGTCCGCCGAATGCGAGCATGATTCCGTCGGGGCGTTCCTTTTCGATGATCTTTTCTACGAAGTAAGGCGTTACCGGCAGAAAGTAGATCTTGTCGGCAAAACCTTCCGAGGTTTGGACGGTCGCGATGTTAGGATTTATCAGCACGGTGTTTATGCCTTCCTCCCGCAATGCTTTAAGAGCCTGTGATCCGGAATAGTCGAATTCGCCGGCCTCTCCGATCTTGAGAGCACCGCTGCCGAGCAGCAGGACTTTCTTTATGGATTTCTTGTTAGTCATATATATAATTAAAGCATGCTGATGAATGTGTCAAAAAGAAATTCTGTGTCTTTGGGGCCGCTTGATGCCTCGGGGTGGAACTGGGCCGAGAAGAAGGGCTTTGTTTTGTGGCGTATGCCCTCGTTGGTCCCGTCGTTCATGTTTATGAACAGCGGCTCCCAGTCTGACGGCAGAGTGTCCGAGTCGACAGCGAAGCCGTGGTTCTGCGATGTGATGAAGCATTTGTCTGTCCCGGCCTGTATGACAGGCTGGTTGTGGCTGCGGTGTCCGTATTTCAGTTTGTAGGTCTTTGCTCCGGCCGCTTTGGCGAGTAGCTGGTTGCCCATGCAGATACCGCAGATAGGCCGGTCCTCGCCGAGGGCTTTGCGGAGATGGTCGACGGTTGCGGTGGCGAGATCCGGATTGCCGGGGCCGTTGGATATGAATAGTCCGTCGTAATCGATCGCCGAGAAATCGTAATCCCACGGTACGCGCACCACTCTGACTCCTCTGCGGATGAGACATCTGATGATGTTATGCTTCACACCGCAGTCTACGAGCACCACGGTTTTCTTTTCCGAGGTCTGAAGCTGAGGATGCCCGGCGTTGATGGCCGTTGTGATAAACGATCCGTCGGGAGCGACGTCATAGAGCGTCACGCCTTCGGTTGACGTCTTGGCCACAAGGTTGTCAAGATTTGGGTCGTAGAAATCGACATCGTCGCAGCCTTCGATGGTGATTTTGCCGAGCATAGACCCTTTTTCTCTCAGATGCTTTGTCAGCGCGCGGGTGTCTATGCCGTAGACGCCTGGCACTTTCTCGCTTTTCAGCCAGTCGGCGAGCGATCTGTTGGCCAGCCAGTGACTGTGCTCCCAGGAATAATCCTGAGCGATAATGGCCTTGCAGTGGATGTGGGCGTCTTCAAGATAATCACTCATCATGGGGTTTGCGTCAGACGGCGGAACCCCGTAATTTCCTAATAAAGGGAATGTGGTGGACAAAATCTGGCCTTCGTAAGATGGGTCAGTGAGACTTTCGGGATAGCCGGTCATTGCGGTGTTGAACACGACTTCGCCCGATGTGGATCCTTCATAACCGAAGGATTTGCCTTCGAATGTTGTGCCGTCTTCAAGCGTGAGGACGGCGCGTTTTGTTTCGCGCATATGATAGTACTTTGTTTTAGCGTGATATGTAATAAGTCAACACTATCTTCGTGAAAACCATGCAAAGTTACGAAAAATAAAACTAAATCGTTAATAAATCTTCATTTATATTTGCGCCATGCGAAAAACTTTCTGTTATATACAAACAAAGAGTTTGACTTCACAGTCAAACTCTTGTTGTGACTCCTACAGGATTCAAACCTGTAACCTTCTGATCCGTAGTCAGATGC
>CAJUMI010000125.1 GCA_910587545.1 uncultured Muribaculaceae bacterium
CTGGAAGCAGATGGGAGCGTCAGAGTGTGCGCCGCCGTTGATGATGTTCATCATCGGAACGGGAAGAACGTATGTGTTGCAACCGCCGATGTATTTGTAAAGGGGAAGACCGAGATAGTCGGCTGCAGCCTTGGCAACGGCGAGCGATACACCGAGGATGGCGTTGGCACCGAGGTTCGACTTGGTGTCTGTGCCGTCGAGTTCGAGCATCTTTTCGTCGATTGCGATCTGGTCGAGAGCGTTCATGCCGATGAGGGCCTGGGCGATGGGGCCGTTGACGTTGGCTACGGCTTTGAGTGTGCCTTTGCCCATGTAGCGTGATTTGTCACCGTCGCGGAGCTCGAGAGCTTCGTTGACGCCTGTTGATGCGCCGGAGGGCACTGATGCGCGGCCGAATGCGCCAGACTCGAGGATTACGTCTACTTCAACTGTGGGGTTGCCGCGTGAATCGAGCACCTCACGACCGATGATTTTTTCAATTTTCATAATTGTCGTTATTTTGGTTGGTTATGTTGTTGTTTTTATTCTCGCAAAATTACGAATAATTTGACAGTAATCAAAATAATTATCAGTCATGTCGGCGGTCAATATCTCTCTTTATGTCCTTGTTACGCTGTCAGTGATAGTCTTTACGCATTTATCGACATCTCTGCTGTAGGTTAGCGTTAGGCCGGCTGTCTACACGATAACGCCGTCGAATGTCACTGAGATGTGTTCTGTCGAGCCGTGGGCGGCTATAATCCATAGTCCTTATTCCTGAATGCTTATTTTCAGGCCGGAATTGTCGATTTAATGATGATCTGACGATCCTCATTAAATATTGGACGGACTCCTGCGTTTTTCAGCAGAAAGCAAATAGCATCAGACGTTGAAACGGAAGTGCATGATGTCACCGTCCTGAACGATATATTCCTTGCCTTCAACCGACAGCTTGCCGGCTTCGCGGACGCCGGTCTCGCCGCCGAGAGAGACGTAGTCGTCATATTTGATGACTTCGGCGCGAATAAAGCCTTTCTCGAAATCGGTATGGATTATGCCGGCGCATTTAGGAGCCTTCGATCCGCGGATGAAAGTCCATGCACGCACTTCGTCGGGACCGGCAGTGAAGTAAGTCTGGAGATCGAGAAGCGAATATGCCGCACGGATCAGACGCGACACGCCCGACTCGGTCAGACCGATCTCGTTGAGAAATTCCTGACGTTCCTCATATGTGTCGAGTTCAGCGATCTCGCTCTCGGTCTGAGCGGCGACCACAAGCAACTGCGCGTCCTCGTCCTTGATGGCTTCGCGGACGGCATCGACATATTTGTTGCCTGTTGCGGCCGACGCGTCGTCGACGTTGCAGACATACATCACGGGCTTCGACGTGAGCAGGAAGAGCTCGTGGGCAAATTTCTGATCGTCGGGAGTCTCGAATTTCACCGAGCGAGCGGGCAGTCCCTGATCAAGCGCGTCCTTGATCTGACGGAGCACTTCATACTGCATCTTCGCTACTTTGTCGCCGCCTGTCTGAGCGGCCTTCTGCGTCTTGGCTATGCGAGCCTCGACGGTCTCGAGGTCCTTGAGCTGCAGCTCATAATCGATGATCTCCTTGTCGCGCACAGGATCGACAGAGCCGTCGACATGGGTGATGTTGTCGTCGTCGAAGCAGCGGAGCACATGCAGGATGGCATCGGTCTCGCGGATATTGGCCAGGAACTTGTTGCCGAGGCCTTCTCCCTTCGAGGCGCCCTTGACGAGGCCGGCGATGTCTACGATCTCGACGGTCGCAGGAACCACAGACTTGGGCTGGCACATCTCGACGAGCCTGGTCAGACGGTCATCGGGAACGGTGATCACACCGACGTTGGGTTCGATTGTGCAGAAAGGAAAGTTAGCCGACTGTGCCTTGGCGTTTGAAAGACAATTGAAAAGAGTGGATTTGCCGACATTAGGCAGACCCACGATGCCGCATTGAAGAGCCATTTATCGTTTTCTTGTTAATTGTTTCGTGATGTGATTGTTGTTTTGTGTTGCAAAGTTAATAATAATCATGCAGATCACGAAATCTACATTCACTTGACCGCGTCCTTGGCTTCCAATGCCTTGGTGTCAGTTGCGATGGCTTCTTCTTTTCGTCCGATCTTCAACTCCGTCTGACGACGGAAAGCTCTCTCGGAGTCTTTGATGAACTCGGCGCCTAATTTCAGGCGATAATTGGCGTAAATCTTGTCTTTGCGGAGTTTGAACAGATCGGGATTTTTCTCTTTCGCACTGTCGATTATCGAGTTGGCTTTTTTACGACCGGCCAATCTATTTTTTGGCTTATTGTGATCAGATCGGTCGAGTCATTGTCGGAGGTCGTGTCCCAGTCCTTGGTTATGACCGGTTTGTAACATTGCGACATCAGCTTTCTGAACTTTGCGACGCGAGATCCGGGTCGTCGGGCGCAGCCTTTTCCCATAGAAGGAGAATGCTGTCTACGCGGGCATTGTCCGTTGCCGCTATAGCGCCTTCGTAAAACACCGGATAGTTCTGTCCGTAAAGACAGATCGAAGAAATTCCGATCGCCAATACTACAATAGCCAAAAGTCTGAATTTCATGGCCTATGTGTTTTATTATATAATGTATTTTGCAAAGATACTTGATTTTTTAGCACCCACAAAAACCGTTAAAACTTATTCTCCATCGTGCAGAAATTAATTGACATGATCAAGAAAAACGATTGAGAAGACGAATTTCATAAAGCGTTTGAGAAAGCTCTTTTCACATTATTCACCAGTACCAGCCGCCAAAAAGCTAAAAAATATGTTATAAAACATATAAAAATATTTGCGAAAGTGGTTTCGTGGGTGTTACCTTTGCGAAAAACCGACTCCCTAATCCATTGCTACCATGTCTCGCCTCTCGTCTCGCAAATTATCTGTTCTCGTCGCCGTCGCCATCGCTTTGTCGCTGACCGCAGGCGTTTCGTTGCCTCATGACGGTGAATGTGCGGTGCTTCAGCGCATCGTCGCCGACAATATACCTATCGACGGCAAGTTGTGGGATCTGTCTCAGGCGGAGTT
This sequence comes from uncultured Muribaculaceae bacterium, assembly GCA_910587545.1. GTDB lineage: Bacteria > Bacteroidota > Bacteroidia > Bacteroidales > Muribaculaceae > CAG-873. Next base: position 3,049 of record CAJUMI010000125.1, read on the forward strand.
TACGGGCGTGGAGACTGAAGTGCGCTTCACCCGCGGCTGCGACAGCTGTCTTTCGGCGACGTTTCCCGGCATCCGTTATGACTTCGAAGTGCGCGGCGATACCGTTTTCCGTGTCGC
>CAJUMI010000126.1 GCA_910587545.1 uncultured Muribaculaceae bacterium
AGACGGCCTGACAGTGGTTGCCAACGGCAACGCTGTCACAGTCAGCGGCACATCGCCGGGCGACTGCCGTATCTCGATGATGCTGACCGACGTACTCGGCCGCGTGTACGCATCGATGCCCGCGACAGACTACAGTCGCGGAGCGACAATAGAATGGTCGACCGACGGCCTGCCCCCGGGCAATTACGTTCTGTATATCTCCGACGACAGCCAATCGCCTCAAGCCATCAAACTGACAATAAAACAATAAACTCTAATCCTCACCGTCATGCGCCGCCTTGTCACATTTCTATGTTTTGCCATTGCCGCCATAAGTCTGTATTGTCAAGAGCTTACGGGTTCGGAAATGGGCTATGACTATCCGCGTACACTCAGCAGCCTTACCGTCAACCCGTCGCCCGAGGCCACGGCGATGTACCGCTATCAGGACTGCCCGGTGTCGTATGCCACGGGTACAGCCGAGATCTCGGTACCGCTTCTTGAATGCCGTTCGGGCGACCTCGGCATAGCCCTGTCAATCAGCTACCATACAGGCGGCATAAAAGTCAGCGACGAGGCGGGGAACATCGCCTTGGGCTGGACGCTTCACGGTCTCGGACGCATCAGCCGTCAAGTCTGCGTGATGCCTGACGAAAGCCGTCCGTTCGACATATACGGCTCCACAAGTGCATCCCTGAAGAATCAGCTTATGTATGAGACCGATGCGAATTACGACCGCTACAGCTATGATTTTCCGGGCTATTCCGGTTCGTTCATTATCACAGAGGATTCGTTAGTCCACATAAGCGAAAACGGTGTAAAAATCGAGAGGATGTGTTCGACAAACAACAAATTCGCCACTGACAGTTTCGCGATTGTCACGCCCGAGGGAATCAGATACACTTTCGGTCAGCGTGAGATATGCAAGCGCGAGCATTGGATCGCCAACGGATCTGGTTCATATACCGACATCAGCTATGAGGTGCCGGTGGTATGGAACCTGACATCCATCCGCTCGCTTGTCACTTCCGAAGAAATCACTATAGCATATTCCACCGACAACTACGACCGCCATGACGACACACCGATCACTCTTAAGTTCGGGCGCAAATGGAGTTATTATAGTTCTATGGACTGCTATCTGTCGTCTGTCGCCTCATACTCCGACGGCGCGACCCGTTTTTTTGACCGTGCCATACCCGCATCCATCAAAAGCAAAGCTTTCTCCATTGACTTTGCCGCGGGTGGGATCGGCACTATGATATTCATCAAGGGTATATCTCTGTGCAACCCTGACCGCTCCGAGATACGCAAAGTTGAATTCGACTGTGACGAGACCAATATTTCCAAGCGGCTCCTTAAAGGGGTGAAGATAACATCCGACGGTAAGACCATCGACCGGCGTACGTTTACATATCATGAAGGTTCATACGGCCGTGACTTCTTCGGCTATGCCAACGGCTCGACAGACTATCTTCAAAGCGTCCTCGACCTCTCGACATTTGATCTCAATCATGCGCGCAAGCACAATCCGGCTACCGTTACGGCATGGTCACTGAAAAGCATGACCGATGTCACGGGAGCGATCACTACATTCAAGTATATATCCAAGCACTGGACGCCGCCGGCAGGTGCCAAAAACTACAGCCTGACGTCGGTCTACAACGGTATAGCCGTGAGCGAGATCGAGACTGTCGATCCGCTGACAGGCCGTCGGCGCATTCGCAAGTTCACATATTCCAAACCGGTGATGTCCGTGCCCCTGCAATATCTGACGATCGACGATTTCATCTCGCTTTCGGGATCAAAGACATACGACGAGAGATTTCCCGGTGCCAGCGACTACTCGATTTATACACTCACGGCCGAGCTGACCTCATCATGCCGAAAGCCCGGCTTTCCGGCCGAGAACATGGTGATCTACTATAACAAAGTGACAGAGACGGTTACAGGCACAGGCATCATCAATTCAATAAGGACGGACTACGAATTCGACAACAGCCGTTGTATCCACGAGTTGGGAGCACCGTCGCGCCGGAAAGTTCCTGACACAACTAATGACATAACTCCTCAGTATTCCACAGAACCTACGCCAACCAGTATGTTCAGCATGATACTCGGCGAGACCATACCCTATAATGCGATCGGTAACCTGCCGCACTACGGGATCCCGCCGGTGGGCATTTCCGATCAGGATAAATTCGAAAAGCTCTTTTGCACAAAGTCCACATATACAGGCTTCTCAGAGAGGATAAGTCCCGCTCCGCTTCTTGTAAAAAGATCAGTTACGAATATCGCGACGGCGGCCATAAACCCGCCGAAACGGTGGAATACTACCATTCATCAGCCCGTCACTTCGTCTGGTGCACAGGGCGTTATGTTCAGGGCAATGTCTACAAGAGTTCATTCGGAAAAGAATACGACCAAAGTCTTGACAAATGGGGAGCTATCGACGTATGCCATGTCTATGCGCAGGGTGATCTGATGCGTCTCGACTCGGCGGTCACCACCCGCCATTATCCCGACGGCAACAGCCGCCGCATCGTCACCCGCCATAATTACGGATCGATTCCCGCCGGATCATCAGCAGGCAAACCTGTCGCCCGCGACACTCTTGCCCTCAACGCTCTCTCGCCGATACCCCATTCGACCGTCCACAGCTTCGGCAACGAATATTTCATGACCTGCGATGTCCGGTCAGAGGATGTCGCCACGCCGTTCTTTCGCACGGCGACGCAGAAAGGCTTCGCGCGCCTTCCGGTAACGCGGAAATGGAAAAGCTACGCGACAGGCTTCTCGGTAGATTCAATAGAGATCAGGCGGGAATACTCGGCATTCAACGGAATGTCCCCGCTGACAAGCCGCATCGTCATGCTCCGAGGCGGAGAGACGGCAGCCGTGCAGACGATAAAATCGTATGATGGTGGCGCCAACATCACATCCATGACCGAGGCCGACGGCACAAGCCGACGTTATACCTGGTATCAGGCTCACCGTCTGCTTGCATCTGCATCCATCGTTACCGGAAACGGCAGTCTGACCTCGTACTACACTATCGAACCATTGGTCGGGTACACATCGATAATGTTACCGTCCGGCAGTGGCCGCATATTCTCCTACTCGGGCGGCCGCCTGTCATCGGAAAGGAACACCGCAGGCCTCGTTG
>CAJUMI010000127.1 GCA_910587545.1 uncultured Muribaculaceae bacterium
GGTAACCGCCCCCTCTACGAGCTGGATGACAACCCTGTCACCCGGCTCTTTTTTTAATTTACTTTGTGCTATGGATACAAAAATCAGACACCGCAGACTGTATGCTTTCTATGAAAGCAAAGTTCTTAATGCCCTCATGATTGTGATCGAACTGAGTTTGTTGTTGATACCTATCTGTCAGGATCTGCTGTTGCCTGTAGGCTGTGCGTCGGTAGCGTTCGCTATGTTTATAGGGTATGCGCTGTGGATCTGGATTAGAAAGCCGGCTCGCGTGGTGATCAATAAATGGCTTTCGGGTATTGGCATGTGCTTCACGCTCTATTTTCTGTGTGTCGTCGCGCTGAAGTCTGGCAACCAATGGTGGTATGTGTTCGCTTTTGTCTGTGGGGTAGTGACCTTGTTTATAACCTTGGTTACCGACAAGGATGAGGTATTCGAGATTTCCTGAATACCGTTGACATGAAATATCCGGGCTGTATCACTCTTGGATCTGCGGCTTGAGCACGCCGGTCTTATAGCCGGTCCACGCCAATACAAGAGTTATTAGAGGCGAGAGTACGTTGAATATGCAGTAGGGCAGGTAGGTGAGTGTTGAGACTCCCAGCACCGTGGACTGGGTCACACCGCATGAGTTCCACGGAATCAGAACCGATGTTACCGAGACCGAATCTTCGAGCGTCCGGCTGAGTATCCGCGGCTGCAGTCCGTAACGCTGATACACCTGGCGGTACATGTTGCCGCCGATGATGATAGATAGGTATTGGTCGGCTGTGCAGGAGTTGAGGAAAAGTCCGCTGCACACCGTGGCGCCGACGATGGAGCCGCGACGCTTCAGGCGGCGTGTGAATGCTTCGGCTATCGCGGCCAGCATACCTGTGCCTATCATGGCCGCTCCGAAGAGCATTGCGCAGATCACAAGGCATATGGTCGGCAGCATGCCTGTTATGCCTCCGGTCGATACGAACGAATCAAGTGATGAGTTGCCCGTCGACAGTGCGGTCTCGCTCCACAGAGTGCGCGCGGTTGCCGCGAGATGGTCATAGAATGTGTGTAGCCCCGTTCCCTCGATTGAGGCAAGTATATCGGGCTGGAAAATGAATATTCCGGCAATACCGAGAATTGATCCCGTGCTTAGAGTTATAAGCGTCGGTATACGCAAGGCGATCATGATGCCGATGATAAGCGGAATGATAAGGGTGAGTGGTGTGATGTTGAACGTAGAGTGCAGCGCGTCGACGATTTCGGCCGCCTCTCCGACTTCGGCATGATTGCCGAGCAGGCCTACGCATAGAAAGCTGATCAGTGCGACTGTCATAGCAGGCACTGATGTGAGCATAAGAAAGCGGATATGGTCGAATAGATCGACGCCACAGCTCGACGACGCTATCACGGTAGTGTCGCTCAGGGGTGACACCTTATCACCGAAATATGCGCCCGAAATAATGGCTCCGGCGATCCAACCCTCATGGTAGCCCATGACTTTGCCAATGCCGATGAACGCTACACCGATTGTGGCGATGGTGGTCCACGAGCTGCCTGTCAGCACTGACACAAGCGCGCAGACCGCACATGTCGTGACCAGAAAAAATGTAGGATTGAGAAGTTTTATGCCGTAGTCTACCAATGTTGGCACAACTCCCGACAGAAGCCAAGTTGTGGATATAAGAGCTATGAGCACCAACAGCGGCACAGCCGGTAATATCTGTGAAGCGCTCCGCCTGAATCCATTTGCGAGCCTCTCAGGCGAAATAGTCCGGTTTATGGCCGAAAGCGCAACGGCGACGATGGCTGATACAAGCAATACTATGTGGCTGTAGTCAGATATCGCGGAACTCCCGGCAAAAATGATTATCATTATCAGCGAAAGCAACATGATAGCTACCGGTGTTAGTGAAAGAGCCAGCGACGGTTTACGTCGGGCATCAGATAGTTGTGAGATGTTCAATGTCTTTTAAACCTTAGAATTATTACAAATCCGGAAAATGATTACAAAGATACGAAATATATGGTTAACTGCGAGTGGATTAGCCGTAAGATAGCATTATTTGTCAGAAAAGGCTGCCCGGAAGATGCTTTTTGGGAAAAAAATCGTGCATGACATACAATTTACGTTAATCGATGAACTAAAATCGGCGATAATTGATTAACTTTGTAGTACAAATCACAGACTCTACGATTTGACATACGGGGTTGACCGGTTTTGACAGCGTGTAGAAGTGGTGTGTAAGCGTGCAGAGCAATGATGGCTACGCTCTTTAATCTGGGACATCAGCAATTTTAAATGGCGAAAATAACTACGCTCTTGCTGCTTGATTGAAGTACAGTAGATCAGCTTAATCTCCGCAACAGTTGCGGAGACAAGACATCGCCCGATCGTCCTTTTTCCGAGACGGATCGAACAGGCGGTGCAGCTAAATCGGAAATAGGAGATCAAGAGTCTCGAGAGATCTCCGAAATTTTAGAGACTAAGGCCGCGGTTGGTTGTCCTTCGCCTGCCACGGCACAAAAACCAAGCAAGGAATACGCACGTAGAAAGCTCATTAGTTCCGCGTTTGGACGGGGGTTCAAGTCCCCCCAACTCCACTTGGCGGGTCGGACAGATTCCGGCCAACAAAAGCTCAAACAAGACTAAACCGCAGAATTGATTGAAATTCTGCGGTTTTTTAGTGTCACGGGCATGTCATATCTCTGCCATACCTCTGTGGTGAAAGTCCACGTGGGGCATAGTTGTTGACGACCTCAGAGCGACTTGCAGGTTTAGAGTGGTGATGCCCGGGAGAGTAGAAGCAATAGCCGGATCGTGGCCTGACGAACAGAAACATGGGCCAATATTAGGGCGGTGTTACCTGCAAGTTCATTGAATATGTGAGTGCGCTCGGACGTATGAGAGATCAAGAAGTCTTTGTTTCAAAAAGTTTGTGCGATATGGGCGACGATCTCGGGCGATTTTGTCTAAAAGACTATGCTTGTGTTAATTGATAATTATATATTTAACATATTTTAATGTTATATTTGATAAATCATGGGGCGATTTTTTAAAAATTTGGTTTAACTTTGCAGCTGAAAAATAAACTTATTGATTAAGAGCTTGTTTAAAAACGATTGTTAACAGAAGTGAGTTTTCGGAGAGT
>CAJUMI010000128.1 GCA_910587545.1 uncultured Muribaculaceae bacterium
GAGGTCAAGAGCTATACGCGCATGGTTGTGGGTTTGCAGAAATGAGGCAGGTACATCTGACGTGATTGTGCCCTCGATTGTTTCTTTTACAGCCGATGAGCGGTTTTCTCCCCAGGCCATTGCCATGATTCTGGTCGAAGAAAGTATATTGCCAATGCCGAGGGTGATAGCGGTTGACGGGACAGTGTCGGTGTTGAAGTTGGTTGATATTGTCTGTCGGGTTTCTCCGCTGAGAAGCACAAGGCGGCATTTTGACGAAGGAAGCGATCCGGGTTCGTTGTAGCCTATGATTCCGGCCGGGCCGACTTCACATATCGTGAGGTCGAGACCTCCGCAATCTACTATTTCCTGTTCATAGTCGCGGCAGAGATGGAAGATGTCCTCTCGCGCCATTGTTGTCGGGAAAGAATGTATGTTCTCTTCCTGGATATTAACCTTGTCGAGTATGATCGAGCGTAGGCGTGCGAGTGTTGACGGACCGTCGGGATTTACAGGATAAAATTCGGCCAGATTGAATGCTGTCACTTTTTCAAAGGAGACTTCTCCTTTTTCATAGAGACGCACAAGCTCGGTGTAGACCGGTGCGGTGTTTGCACCTACGCCGAATGCGATAGCGCAGTGTCCTTTGGTTTCGACGTTTTTATTTATTACTCTGACAATATGACGGGCGAGATATCCGGCGCCATCGGGGACTGTCTCAAAGATGCGCGTGTAGATCTTCTCGTCGCGTGTCAGAGCTGCGACGTCGATGTCCGACTGAGCCTCGTAATATCTCCGCGAGACCGTGTCGATCTTGATCTGTGAGCTTAAGTTTGTCTTCATTTTGATCAGGGAATTGTATTGATTTTAAGTCGACAAATATACGAAGTATATTCGACGAAAAAAATAGCGAATGTCGTGCGTAGCACGGTTCGCGCCAGCGCAGCCGATTTTTAGAGTCAAATGTTCTCAAAAATTATATTCGACGAAAAAAATAGCGAATGTCGTGCGTAGCACGGTTCGCGCCGGCGCAGCCGATTTATTTGCGTGCGAGAATAGTCGCAGAGCGGTGGGCGACTGTGATTTTTCCTCCCTTTGATTTGCCAAGGCCGTCGGGATCTATCTGGGCGTCGGCTGCGATAATTGTCCAGTCGTGTTTGGCGACATTCACAACCTTGTCATCATCGGCGCCGTTGAAAATCACTTTTATTTCAGCCCACTCGTCACCATTGGCATTATTGCGTATGGAGTAGGATATGAGATTGGGCTCTGAAATGTTGTCAAAGACAATATTATGGGCGACATCCTCCGCCGAAGTCATGCGGAATGCCGGATGGCTGCGCCGCAGTGCGATCAGGTTCTTGTAGTAGTTGAACAGATCGGCGTTCTCATGTTTGAGATCCCAGTTGATGGAATTGATTGAGTCGGGAGAATTATATGAATTGTGAACACCTTGTTTATTGCGGAAAACTTCCTCGCCGGCAAACATGAAAGGAGTGCCTTGAGAAGTGAACACTATTGTCTGTGCAAGTTTTGCGGCGCGTTTGCGTTCGTCGGCTGTGGCGTCGGGCATCGACTTGTTGAGTTTGTCGGTCAGAGTGAGATCATCATGGCACGAAACATAGTTGATAACTTGCGTCGGTGCTTTGGCGTAAGGTGATTTTGAGTTGTTTCCTTTCGAATAGTCTATCTGCGGATGGGCGGTAGCTCCTGCAATACCTATCTTTACGGTTTCCTCGTTGCCCGGTTTGCCGGTGGCGAATCCACGGTCGTCAGCTTTTGAATAATGCCCTTTGATGGCGTCGCGGATGTCATCGGAAAACACGGCTATGCCAGTCATTTTGCCAACATTGTCTTTAAGTGCGCGATGATTTTGTCCGAGAGGGGAGTCGCCGGCGGTCCATCCTTCTCCATAAACAAATATATCGGGATGTATTTTCTTCAGTTCCGATGCTACACGATCCATTGTTGCAGTGTCATGGATTCCCATCAGGTCGAAACGGAATCCGTCTATGTGGTATTCGTCAGCCCAGTATTTTACTGAATTGACAATATAGTCACTCATCATCTTTCGCTCCGAGGCTGTTTCGTTGCCGCAGCCCGAAGCGTCGGAATAAGTGCCGTCGGGACGGTGACGGTAGAAATAACCCGGAACGAGGCGCGAGAAATTCGATTCGTCTCCCTGAGCTGTGTGGTTGTAGACTACATCCATGATCACTCCTATGCCGGCGTCGTGTAACGATTTTACCATTTGTTTGAATTCTCTGATACGTGTGGCGGGATCCGACGGGTTGGTTGAGTAAGAGCCTTCAGGTGTATTGTAGTTGAGTGGGTCGTAGCCCCAGTTGTAGTTGTTGGCCGGAAGATTGGCTTCGTCTACCGAATTGAAATCATAGCTTGGAAGGATATGGACGTGGGTCACACCGAGTTCTTTCAGATGATCGATGCCGGTGGCGTCGCCAAATGAGTTATGTGTGCCTGTTTCAGTGAGAGCGATAAACTTGCCTTTGTTTGCTATGCCCGACGTCGGATTTACTGAAAAATCACGGTGGTGCATTTCATATTTGATGGACGGCGGTCATCGTCCCATCCTTGTGGATTAGTGTTGCTGAAATCGATGATGGCGGCTCGGTCTCCGTTGATGCCTACAGCTTTCGCCCAGATTCCTGGTGTCTCGTCAAGCCATTTGCCGTCATGGTTGATGCGGAATGTATAGAATTTGCCATAGAGTTGTCCTGCTAATGATGCCTTCCAGGCACCGTTGGATGCACGGGTCATGTCTACAGTGAGTTCCGGTTCTGAATTACGTCCCGACGGATAAATGCGCAACTGGGCTTGTCGGGCCGAGGGTGCCCAGATTGTGAATAATGTTGAGTCGGGGTTTACTACCAACTCAAGGTCTTCGGCTGTATAGGCCGGATATTTGTCAAATTGCATGTCGGTGTTAATATCTCCGGCATTTAAAGGCAGTGCGCAAATAGCGGAAAAAATGCCGGCACCGGCGAGGAAAGTGTAATTCATCGGATGATTTAAAATCAAAAGTTTATTAGGGTTCCGGAGTTCGAAAAATCCGGAATAAAGGGCTCAAGCCGAAAACCCGGTGCATGAATTTTGAGAAAAGTGTTAAATTTGTGGCAT
>CAJUMI010000129.1 GCA_910587545.1 uncultured Muribaculaceae bacterium
CCGTTCAGAAAGTTGGACTCGCCTTCTTATGGTTTAGCGGACAGTAATAAAAAAATTATGGTTGATTCCATTTGCAGGGATCAACCATAATTATTACAACTAAAAATGCTTAACCGGATAGTGATAATTTTCGAAACTGATTGCGTGTTAACTATTTGGAGCGATAGGGACGGGAAGTGACAACGTTACCGAATTCGTGGTATAGGGCTTTGTCTTCTTCTCTCGTTGAGGTTTTGAGCGAGTGAACGGTATTGTTGCCCTGATAGTAGGCTAAACGGCAGTTGTCCCATACCTTGTGACGGCGGAATGCTTTCATGTAGTTTCGCAGTTTATATGCGCGGCAGTTTGTCCCGAAAGAGGCGAGCGCATTATCATCGAATTCCATTTCCATGCCCATGCCGGCTTTCAAACCTTGTTCGCAGGCTTCGTCGAGGCGGCCGCTCAGAGTGTCGCTGCTTTCGTTATCGGCCTTGAAAAAGTAATTAGGTTGATAGAAAGCATAGTCGAACCCCCATTTTTTCCATTGATCATAACCTGCGGCTGTGAAGAATGGTATCCAGTTGAATGAATAATTCAAGCCGTGGAGATATTCGGATACAGGGGCAAGGATGTCCTGCGATTCTGTCGCCTTTTCTGAAATCCAATAGAAGCCTGCGAGCTCGATGTTCCGGTAAGCCCTGTCGTTGAATAGTGCGCGGATATAATCGATATACCAGCAGCATGCTTTGACGCGGTCTTCGGACTTGGAGAAGTCAAGGGTAGCGTCGTCAAGTTTGCCCCAGTATGTCGACGGACTTCCTGCAACGCTTGTGTTCCGGGTCTTGATCGGTTCGGGGATTGTGATGACAACGCGGCGCTTGGTTTTGGGGGCGCCGAGACGGCCTGCTGCTTTGCCGACGGTCTTGTCGAGCTCGTCAAGATTGTGATTATGGGTGAAGTAATAGTCGGCGAGCCGCTGCCAATCGGCTTTTGTTGCCGAATTCAGGATTTTTCCTGTAGACGGATCGGTGTAACCGGTGGCATATGTCACCATGCTTGATCCGGTGCCATAGTCGGCAAACTCAAGGAAGAGGAACGCATCGAAAAACCATGTCTCGTTACCTTTCTCGTCGGTGTATGTTACATAAGAAGAAATGCGGTCTTCATCCCAATTGGCTATGTAGCGCTGACGACCGCCCCCATAGAAAAGCACCATGTCGGTGTAATCGAGAATGCCCTTGCGTTCTTGTTCCCAACTATAGATCTTGCCGGGTTTTGGCGTTTCGACAGTCCCGGTGCCCCCATCCGGATTAACAAATTCCGGTTTGTTGAATTTATCTTCGCCGCACGATGTGCCTATGAACAGCAGAGCAGACAGTAGGGCTGATAATGATTTACTTTTCATAAAGTAGCGGTATTGCTTATTTCTTGAAGAAACCGAGTGTGGAGACAACCGGACGATTGTTGGGTGTCTGGTCGTTGACATGCTTGTCTCCGATCATCATGCCGGTCGAACCGCCGCCGTCGAAATTGACCGCGTTGACACAGCCTATGCCTTTGAGTATCTGAGCGAGTTCGAGAAGATTGGCTCCGTCTGATGAAGCGATGCGGCCGTCGCAGATGAAGAGGACTATCTTGCCGTCGGCGGTGCTGCCCGCTGCCGTACGGTCGGGGGATACTGTAGGCCCGAATATGTCATAGGGCATCACTTCGTAGTTGGTCAGATAGAAATCTTCTCCTTTGGAAGTCGTTGTAAAATTGAAGGGAATTTTGCCGTCGATAAGCAGAAGGGGACCGGCGCTGAGGGCGTATTTAGGAGTCCAGCCGACAGGTGCTTCGGGCAGAACTTTTGAAGGTTTGTCATATTTGCTTTCTCCTTTTACTGTGGCAAGGGGAGTGCTATAATACAGTATATTGCCGTTGTCGTCAGTTCCGGCCCAATAGGCTGCGGCCTTGCCGTTGGCATCTATGCCGAAGCAACCGCGGGTGACGTCATACATCACGTCATATTCGGCATCACCGGTCATGAGAGATCCTCGGACAGGGTTGACCGAACCGTTGTTTGTGCCGTTGACGACAGCAAGGCCGGTGTTACGTCCGTTATAGAAGTAGCCGCCGTTGACCATCACATAACAGTTGCCGTCGAATGATGCAGCCTGATCGTCGATAGTCTGTGCGCTCGACGGAAGGTTTACACGGAATTCGACGTCCCCTTTAGAAATGTCGGCGATGGCATACCAGGCGTGGAATGCATCTCCGTTGAGTTTTGAAGTCGTCTCATATACTTCGATCGAAGCGGGCAGACCGGTTGTCGGGACTTTAGTCCAGTTGAGTGTGATGGCCGGATAATCTTCGGTCATGCTTGCGGTGCTCTCTTCGCTGTAGAATACGCCGAGAGATGTCTTGACGAATGCACGTATCTTATATTCTGTATTGTATTCGAGTTTTGTGTCGGGGATCACCTGAAGGACGTTGCCGTTGGCGTCTGCTGCCGGTCCTTGAAGGAGTGAATCGTCGATTGTGGGACGGCCTTCCTTGTTCCAGCAAAGACCCCATTGGTCACCGGAGGCGAGTTTCACATTGGAGATCCGGTACGTACCCCAGATGCAGTTGTCACCTGAATTGATTTTCGAGATCGAGGCCATCGGCATATCAGCGAGCACCTGCATCTCGAAGAGAACTGAGATCACACGGGTTTGTTCTGTTTTGTTGAAAGCTTTGACTCCGACAAAATATTTGACTCCTTCTTGCAGAATATCGGTAAGAGTGCAGGATGTTTCGTCTGCCGGGACCTGAGCCACTTCTTCGCTTTTGGGCTCGTCGGCTCTACGAACCATGATTGCATAGCCTGTTTCGGAGGCAGAGTTATCTTTCCATGTCACGAGCACCTGATCGGCGGATGTGCGTTCGACTTTGACATCGGATGGCGGGAGAAGCGAAGCGTGATTACCGTCATCTTCTTTGCTTGAGCATGAAGTGAAGATCAGACCTGCAGTCAGAATAATCAGAAATTTGTGCATTGGTTTATGGTTGTTAAATTAGTTAAGTAGATGTTGAAAATTAGTTTATATCAAAATTTTGCGTATCTTTGTGTAAACACATAAAGACACATCGCTATCGCAAAAATCAAA
>CAJUMI010000130.1 GCA_910587545.1 uncultured Muribaculaceae bacterium
CTGAAAACCAAAGCATTTCACCGCCGACCGACATTCACACCGATGCTCGCTTCATGTTCATGCCCATATGATGTCGCATATTGACCAAGTGAAATTGAAAAAATAGCAGTATCAAACCGTCCATCGTTATTTAATACGGCATTGCCGTTTAATATATCATATATAGATTTCAAAATACAGGATGTCAATATTATAGCCAGTAAAAAGGAAATCTTTTTAATATTATAATAAAATCGGAAGCTATAGAAAAAAATGGCTGGGATTATAATGGGAAAAATATAAAAGAATACAACCGTTTCAGCTGATTTGTATAGAAAGAAGCCCTTTTCGGGAATAACAAAGTCAGCAACGATGCGTATGAAAAGTAGTAATAAATATACAAATAACATAATCCAAAACGGATTGGTGAAATTTGGACGAATTGGATTTTTATTTGCATATATGAACATAAATATGCATACCGCACAATACAAACAAATCTCTAAAACGACTTGATTTACATAATCTTTTGCATAGGCGGTCAGTTCTGCACAAAACAGTAAGACTACTATCAAAGTCGCGATTATTGATGTATGTTGATTATATTTATACAGTTGATTCATTTACTCCGCCCTATAATATTGTAGATTAGACTTTTGGCATAAATCCGCTCTTGATCTGATAAAGAACATTTATAACATAGCATGAGAAATATTGATGTAAAAAATATAAATTCCGCAAAGAATACAATCAAGTTAAATCTGAACTTAGATGCCAAAAAATAACATGTGCATAGCTGTAATATCGGAAGTAGTGATTTAAAAAATACATCTGCCATCCATGACGAAATACATATATCTATATTTCTCTTTAATATGGGAAAACGAACCATGGCACTTATTAATTCAGTTATCGGATATATCCAAAATGCATATATTAGAGGTATATTAAGTTGAAGAAAAATAAATAACAACGGTATAGTTATAATTTTAATCGTGTCAACAAATATAGAATAAAACCTTATATCTCCGATAGCCCTATTAACAGTTGAAAGTCCTGTTGTCAGTTGGTCAAGGATTGCGGAAATTATGATTGTAATACACAATAGCTCAGAATAAACAGGAACCTCACCCAACCAAAATTTCAATATAGATGATATGTTCACAACAATAGGTATGCCAATCACAGTCATCATCAAAAAAGATATTTTACTGAACAATCTGCTATAACGAAGCATATCTGGTCGATTGCCACTACCTTCTGACATGATTATACGTGGAGAAAAAGCATTTTGCAATGCAGATCCAATATAGTTTACGGCACCACTCACTTGAACCGCAATTCCATAAGCCGCATTAACAACTGTTCCGTAGAAAACATTCAGCACGATTGCGACTCCTTGGTTTCTACCTAAAATACATCCCGTTGAATACAATGTCCATCCAGCGAATGAAGTTAATTTTCGGATAATTTTTTTATTAATATGAGATATTCGAGGGAAAATACATTCCGGATATTTTACAAAATCATAAATCGCAAAACTCAATAATGTAAACACATATATAATTACCGTTAAAACAGAATATTCGATTAGTCTGTCAAGGGTTGAAGCCGCAATAATTAATGCTATAACAACTTTCCATATACCATCAAGGACATCTATTATGGATATATAAGTCAAATTTTCTCGAGCAATTAATGCGGCTCTAAAAGGAGAAGTTATTATAGATGTAACGACCATTAATATTGCGCATTGATAAATTATCTTAGCCGCATATAAACGGTTTGACGGAATATTCAATAGCCCATCAAATAAGAAAATACCGGTAAATTCTAAAAGAAGTATTATCACAATACTTATAAAAACATGGATAGCTATGCTGTTAGAGAATACTACTATTTGTTTTTCAATATTATTTTGTCCCTTGTGGTATGATAAAAAACGTTGGGTTGTAATAGAAAGAGCATTGGTGAAAAAAGATAGCATGCCGACAATGCCGGCTATTAAAGCGTATATTCCATAATCATACTCTCCAAGAGCATTGAGTACAATACGAGTGCTATAGAACCCTAATAATATATTTATCAGGGTTCTAATGTATTGCACTACGGTATTTAGGAGTATACGGGAATTATGTGATATCACAATCTTCCGTCGATGATTTCGCGGGGGAGAATGCCTTTGACGTCGTAGACTACGCCGTTGGCGGAGTCGGCGAGTAGTGAGCGTACGTCGAGGTCGAGGAACTGGTTGTGGGCCACGCCGAGAATGACGGCGTCGTAGCGTTCGTCCTCGGAGAGCGCGTTGACGACCTTGATTCCGTATTCGTGACGGACGGCGTCGGGATTGGCCCAGGGATCATAGACGGTGATGTTGGAGGTGTACTCGGCGAGGGTGTGGTAGATGTCGACGATCTTGGTGTTGCGGATGTCGGGGCAGTTCTCCTTGAATGTGATGCCGAGGATGAGAATGCGGGCGTCCTTGACTTTCACGCCCTTGAGGTTCATGCACTTTACGGTCTGGTTGGCGACGTAGGCGCCCATGCCGTCGTTGAGGCGGCGGGCCGAGAACATCACGCGGGGCAGCACGCCGTAGATCTGTGCTTTCTGGATGAGATAATAGGGATCGACCGATATGCAGTGGCCGCCGACGAGACCGGGCGAGAGCTTGATGAAGTTCCACTTCGACGATGCTGCCTCGATGACGTCGTGGGTGTCGATGCCCATGGCGTTGAATATCTTGGCCAGCTCGTTCATGAAGGCGATGTTGACGTCGCGCTGCGAGTTCTCGATGATTTTCGAGGCTTCGGCGACTTTGATCGAGGGGGCTTTGTGGGTGCCGTTGACGAGGACTGAGTTGTAGACGCCGTCGACGATGTCGGCGATTTCGGGAGTTGAGCCTGAGGTGACCTTTTTGATCTTCTCGACGGTGTGGAGTTTGTCGCCGGGATTGATGCGCTCGGGCGAGTAGCCGGCGAAGAAGTCAC
>CAJUMI010000131.1 GCA_910587545.1 uncultured Muribaculaceae bacterium
CCAGCCGCAGCTCCTGCGCCGCCGGCAAGTGCTCCGGTCAAAGCATAGCCGGCACCTTTCCAGAAGCTGTTCCAACCACCGGCCGACTTGATCTCTTTCCAGTGGGTAGCGACATTCACAACGGCCGAGACTGCGGCAGCTATGCCTACGACAGCCCAAAAGAATTCGCCGTCCTCATCGACAAAGCGCAGTGGATTGTTGAGGGCGTAGGAGTAACGGTTGAAGTTCTGGCTGAAGTCGGGCATCTGCACGTAGGGGTCGGGGGAGAGGAAGCGGCCGAGCGCCGGATCGTAGAGCCGCGCGTTCATATTGATCAGCCCGAACCACGGCAGATGCTCATGACCCGTATATCCGCGACCCAGAAACAGAGCCGGTTGCTTGTCGTGGTCATAGACACGCAATGTCGCGGGATCGCGCTGCCGCCCCCAAGCATCATAACTGATCTCATGAATTCTTTTTCCCGTGCTTAGATATAAATGGGTGATACTTCCCATATAATCACGGAAGATATAGACGATCGACTTATTATTAGTATTGGCCCTTATAACTGCAATAGGCGAATCGTAGTAATCGCCGCAGAGATATAGTTTCTCCAAGTTGTTTCCGCTTCTTTGGTCGATCTCATAGCAACCGCCGAGATAATAACGCTTGAGGAATACAGAATTATTCAGCGATACGGTCATCTTCACTCTGTCAAAGTCATCGTTGTAGACAAATTTGGCCTTATAGCCGTTCTCGACAATCGAATCCGGGCGCGAGAATGACGTATATGCTATCTCCTGACTGCAGGTGGCCATGGCATTGCCTGTCAGATCTGCTTTTGAAATGGCATAGGGCCGGTCGGCGATAGTGTAGTCAAATGATCCGACATCGCTTTTTTCGGTGATATTTCCTTTTATATCATAAGTGACGCTATTATTCGAATGCGTTGTGAGCCTGTTCTGGGAATGTCTGAAAAGATTTGATGACCTGTAATGTTTCCAATAAGGAAATTCGTTCGGCAGCATAATAATGCCGTCAGCTCCGCTATCATAGTCGAATTTCCCTTTTGTTATTCTTATCCGATTGGGATCCTTGGATATATACCATTCTATCAGACCCGTTGAGGAGCAGTTGTATGATTTATTAGTGTTCCCGCTGCCGTAGTAAAAAAGCAGAGGATTGAACGAATCTCCATAGGCAAAACAGTCGATCCGGCTGAGAAAGGATCTTGAATTAATGACCGTGTAGTCAAGCTGATAGACTCTAAGCGCTTTGTTGTTGAAATAAGGGGTTATACTCCGCAACAGCTTCGTCTTACACACTTTCATGCCGCCGACAAACGAAATGATTGTATCCGGCCTGTTGATATATTCGAAATCTACCGATGATCCGTTATAGCTGATCTTTTTTATGTCATAATTATTGTCGGCAAAAGTATAGGCATAGTTTATAGTGTTGCCCATTGCATCTTTTAATGATGTTACAGGATATTGCATCCGGTTGTATGTATTTGAGGTAAACCCGAATATACCTTTATTGCCGTCGGGGTAGAATACTTCGAAATATTTCATTATCCCGCCGTCGATATATCTTGACCTTTATTTTACCGCGTTCGCTTTCATAGAGTATATAGTCGGTGGCGGTGCTGATTTTTATAAGCCTCATTCCGTCAAGAGTGAACGGATCGTTGTTGTCCATTACTATGCCCTCTGTCTTGCCGTCATGGCAGACCGATTTGCAGCCACGTACAATGGCCGGAATTCCCGAAAGCGACCATCCCGTACCTGTGGCCGAATTGCCGAGATAGCTGTTATAGGTCAGAGACAGGTTCGGGTGGAAATCTCTGATGCCCGGATAGACTTCAATAGGCACATTGTAGGTCTTGGCTCCGAAAGACATACCCGATTCTATCGGGATCTGCCCTACGGCTTTTGTCTTGTCTATAGCGACGGTTGTCGGGATGTGGTCTGCGGTCTTTTGGGGCTTTTCGCGCTTATCACCGCCGACAAGCGGCGCCGGATTGTCGTTTCGATGGAGAATGACCGGCGGATAAAGTGCCGCGCGGATCGAATCTTCATATTTCCGGTATTGTTCTTCGGTCCATCCGGCAAATCTGTCGTCGGCATTGTCATCGGCCGAGGCAATTGCAGTCTCTATGCCAAACAGGCATAGAAACAGGGTGACGATCAGGCGCAGGCTTTTCATGAGATTTGATTTGAAGGGTTGTTATTCCTTGATGATTTTCCAGGCCGTGTCGGTGCCGTTGAGCGAGATATGAAGAATGTACGCTCCGTCGGGACATGAACTGATGTCCATCGTGACGGGCGTTTCGTCGGCACTTGCCGAACATACCTTGGCACCGGACATGTTGTATATTGCCATAGTGCAGTTGTCATCGTCTTCCATTCCGCTTATTTCGATCTGCAACTGCCCTTTCGTCGGGTTTGGATATATCCTGATATCCTTTTCTGACAGTCGGTCGGAGAAAAATTGTCTGTCGGCCTTCTGCACAATGACATCAGGCTTGTCTGCATCAAGCACTATTTCGCGCTTGATGCGGTTTCCGCCCCTGTCGTAGCTGAATGTGACACTTTCGGCGGTGGAAATTGACGGACTCATGATGGTCAGACATGTCAGTAGAATTAAGGTTTTACTCATAGCAGTGTCCGGCGATAAACGATTGCAAAT
>CAJUMI010000132.1 GCA_910587545.1 uncultured Muribaculaceae bacterium
ACAAACTCACAAAAAATAACCGAAGTATTGATAGATAGGTTTTCAACAGCTATATGGTCGGGCTGAACATCTATGAGAACCGGCTCCGGTTTGACCGGGGGCGGTGTCGTCAGTGACGATACAGCAAGTAAAAGAGAGTAAAGTAATGTCATGGGTGATGAATCTTTTTGTGTGTGTTCACAAAAAGAACAACTGTCTTAACCCAAGGGTTGAGGAGCCGATGAATTTCAGGCTGCCTCATGATGAAAAACAGAGATGGGTTATTCCTATATGGCTTTGGATATAACGCCGTTGCGCATTGTGAGCTTATGTGAATCAAGCAGATCGCGCAGTATAGAGACAGCTTCGCTGTGCCTGGACGGAGGAAGCTGGTCAAGAATATATTGTAATGTGTGTCCGGCGCCTGATGTGAGATAGTCTATTGTAGAGGAAACAGAAATTGCGTCATAATGTGGTTTGCTGCCCGGATTTTGCCGGCATACATCACATCGGCCACATTTCGGCGAATTTTTTTCTCCAAAATATTCAAGTATTGTAGTCGAACGGCATTGTGAGTTATCCCAGACAAACCGTTTCATGGCTTCGATGCGCTCGCTCATACGCTGTTTACGGATCTCATATACGCTGCGTGGTATCGGGATGCGTGAAGCATCTTCACGTGCAGTTGTCCAGATTAGCCAAGGTGTTGACCTGCGAGGTATGAAGGATATTATCCGGGCTGACGAGAGACGGATCAATGCTTCGTAGACTGACTGCGGCGTGAGGTCGAGGCAGTGGGCGATGTGCTCTTCGTTGACAGGGGTGTAGTCGGCGAATATTCCCGTATAGTTTCTTAGGACAGCGTTTAGAACTCTCTCGGTCTCATGGTCGAGTGAGGCTGAATAAATGCCTGCTTTGTCGACAAGCATGAAAATTTGGGCAGAGGATCTGCGGTCTTCGTTGAATTCAATGAGTCCGGCCTGTGTGAGGATGTCGAGTGCGTTTCGGGCAGGGACCGGCGGAAGAGAGAATTTTTTGCAAAAGATATTGAAATTGAAGTCGTAGAGGCGATTCCATCCGTCGCCGACCGCAACGTTGAGGAATACTCCTGCAAGGTTATAGACGCGACGAATGAAATCTTTGTCGGGAAATGACTCGGACAGTCGTCTGGATAGTGTGGCTTTGTCAGACGGTCCAACCAGTGTCACAGCATAGGATGACAGTCCGTCGCGTCCGGCACGTCCGGCTTCCTGATAATATTCCTCAAGAGATGATGGAAGATCGTAATGTATAACAGCCCGGACATCGGGTTTGTCGATGCCCATGCCAAATGCATTGGTCGCAACTATGACCCGAATATCTCCTTGTTTCCAAAGGTTTTGCCGCTCGTTTTTCTCTTCTGCCGATAAGCCGGCATGGTAGAATGAAGCGGAAATGTCTTCATCAGCCAGCGTTCGGGCTATCTCGACAGCCCGCCGGCGTGATCTGACATAGACAATTGCCGTTCCGCCCACTCCTTTCAATATACGAAATAGCTGAGAGTCTTTGTCGTCGGTATGACGGACAATGTAAGACAGGTTGTCGCGGTCGAAGCTTCGGGCAAATGTATGGTTCCCTCTCAGTCGCAGTGAGGATCGTATGTCATCGACGACCCGCGGCGTGGCTGATGCCGTGAGAGCAAGTACCGGCAAGTGGGGGAAGATTTCGCGCAGACGTGCTATGCGCAGATAGGATGGCCGGAAGTCGTAGCCCCACTGGGATATGCAGTGGGCCTCGTCGACAACAATCAATGAAAGCTGGATTTGCCTAAGGATCTCAATGAAATTGTCATCGGCCAGTTTCTCAGGCGAAAGATAGAGTAGTTTTGCTTTTCCGATTCGGCACCTGTCGATGGCGAGGTTGCGTTCGTGCAGAGAGAGGCCGGAGTGTATGCACGCGGCTGTGATGTTGTGAAGGCGCAGATTGTCGACCTGATCCTTCATTAGAGAGATGAGCGGGGTTACAACAATTGTTAGTCCGGGAAGTATAAGAGCCGGGACCTGGAATGTAATGCTTTTGCCTCCGCCTGTTGGAAGAAGTCCGATAGTGTCGTTCCCGGATAGCACAGAGGCTACGATCTCTTCCTGCATAGGCCGGAAGGAGTCGTAGCCCCAATGTCGTTTAAGAACTTCGGCAGGAGTCATTGCGATGGCCGCAGATCTTTTATGAGAAGCTGAAACGCTCCCGGCAGAGCTGACCTGTGTTTGTTCTGATCGATCGTGTATACAATGTCGAACGGCCTGCCTGATTTTACGATATCGATTTTGTCGGCAAGGTTGAATGCTATGGCATCCATGACTTTGCCAGAGGTGTCGTCGACAAGTTCAAGTTTGAGGTGCTCGGAATTGTGACCGACAATGCGGCTTGTGCCGAAGTCGGAAACATTGCGTGAAAGAAAAACAGGTTTGGGATTTCCCGGGCCGAGCGGTTCAAAGCGACGCAGAAGAGATGTGAACTGCTGGGTTATGTCGGCAAATTCAAGAACGGCATCGACCGACAGGGTGGGCTTAAGCTGTTCAGGAGTGATGTTTTCGGCGACGTATCGCTCGAACCTGCTTGTGAA
>CAJUMI010000133.1 GCA_910587545.1 uncultured Muribaculaceae bacterium
AAATTTCGACTGATGCTTGTTTTTTATTAACATTTGTTTTTAAACAGACTCTTATTTTGCAGCCGCAAATTAAAATAATAATTTCGACATTTTCACTCGTTTTCTTACTAAAAATCACCCCCTCTAATTTAATTAGCCATTTTAAGTTAAATCTGTAAATAAAATTAACATCTAACCGAAAACAGACACGGCTTGTCTGATTAAATCTATATTGCTAATTTTGCAAAGAAATCGACCACAAAAACGGAAATAGATGAAGAAACGACAGACGACATACGGCATGCGGCGCAACAGACGCAAGATGTTTCACCGCATAGGCACGGTGCATCCGATAGTTGCTCTCGCCGCCGTGACACTGCTGATCTTCGCGGCATGGCGACTGACCGCAGCGGACGGCCGCCACCCGCAGCTATCGGCCGGAAACAGCCGGGAACTGCTTAAAGTGGGGACCGACGGCACGCAGGCAGAGCAGATAGTCGAATACACCGGTTTCACGGTGTCGTATAACGCCGAAGCCCACCAGCCCAACTACGTGGCGTGGGAGCTGACGGGACGGGAGACTGAGGGACGGGAGAGCAGAGACGCGAAGTGGGACGTCGACCGGAGTGTGTGCGGAACGGCCGAATTGTCAGACTACCGCCGCTCAGGCTTCGACCGGGGACACATGACACCGGCGGCCGACGTGAAATGGGACGCCGAGGCAATGAGAGAATCCCATCTACTGACAAACATCTGCCCTCAGGATCACAAACTCAACGCCGGAGCCTGGGCTACGCTTGAAAGCAACTGCCGGCAATGGGCCGTGCGCGACAGCGCGATCATTATAATCTGCGGCCCCGTACTGAGCGACTACATGCCGCGAACCATTGGACCGGAAGAGCGGAAAATCCCTGTACCCGAAAGATTCTTCAAAGTCGTATTGTCGCCCTACTCCGTTCCGCCCCGCGGCATCGGATTTCTGATGAACAACGGTCCGGTCGAAGGCGGAGTGCAGGCCTCAGCTGTGACTATAGATATGGTAGAGGCCGTGACGGGCTATGACTTCTTCGCGTCACTGCCCGACGACATCGAAAATGAGGTCGAGGCACAGTGTGCCTACCATGAGTGGCAACGTAAAAAAAGATAGACGATGATCAACAACATATTTTGCAATAACGATACAATATGCGCCATCTCGACCCCTCCGGGCACGGGAGGCATAGCTGTGGCACGCATCAGCGGCCCGCAGGCCATAGCGGTCTGCGACCGGATCTGGCACGGCCGACCGCTCGCCGAGGCCGTCAGCCACACGGCCCATCTCGGCAGCGTGGACGACGCCGAGGGCAACAATCTCGACGAGGCAGTGGCGACAGTGTTCCGCGCCCCGAAATCGTTCACGGGCGAAGATGTCATCGAACTGTCGGTCCACGGATCGGTGTATATCCAACGCGAACTGATCAACGCGCTCTGTGAGGCAGGAGCCAGACTGGCCGAGCGCGGCGAGTTCACCCGCAGGGCGTTTGCGACAGGACGCTTCGACCTCGCCCGGGCCGAGGCTGTGGCCGACGTCATTGCCGCAGATTCGAAAGCATCCCACCGCCTGGCCATGAGCCAGATGCGCGGCAACTTCTCGGCAGAGCTTCAGTATCTCCACGACGGCCTGCTCGAACTCGTGTCGCTGCTCGAACTCGAACTGGACTTCTCAGAAGAAGACGTAGAGTTTGCATCGCGACAGCGCCTGCTCGAACTTGCACAGAAAATTAAAGCAACCGTAAGCCGTCTCGCGAGGAGCTTCAGAACCGGCGACGCGATCAAACACGGCGTCAGCGTAGCGATTGTCGGCGAAACCAATGCCGGCAAATCGACGCTGCTCAACCGCCTGCTGCGCGACGAGAAAGCAATAGTGAGCGATGTCCACGGCACAACGCGCGACATCATCGAAGACACAGCCGACATCGACGGCGTATGCTTCAGATTTATCGACACGGCCGGACTGCGCGAAACCGACGACAGCATTGAAAGCCAAGGCATTGAACGTGCACTGAAGCGCATGCGCTCGGCAAGGATCGTGCTGTGGGTGATCGACGCGACACGCCCTGAGAACGTGGCGGCCACATCGGCCGACGTCATCGGCAACATATCCGATGATCAGACACTCGTTGCGGTTATAAATAAAACAGACGCAGCCGGAGCCGGAGAAGTGCGCAGCCGGCTCGCAGGACTATGCTGCGACAAAACCGTGGAGATCGCCGCATCAAAAGGCAACGGCATCGAGGCTCTGGAACAACTGCTTGTGGAAATATCGGGCGCCGCCGACATCAGCGCCACAGACGTGATCGTCACCAACGCGCGCCACCACCGCGCGCTCGTCGACGCCGAGCAATCGATCACACGTGCCATCGACGGCATCAACACCTCACTCTCAGGCGACTTCATCGCCCAGGATCTTCGCGAGACACTCCACCATCTCTCAACCATCACCGGCACCATCACCACCGACACCATCCTCCAAAACATCTTCCAAAACTTCTGCATCGGGAAATAGATAAACACTTGAAAATCACATAATTAGCTAGCAAAT
>CAJUMI010000134.1:0-264 GCA_910587545.1 uncultured Muribaculaceae bacterium
TTGGCATGTTCTTTTTCGTTGTTGGCGGTTTCCTCAAAGATGGCCGCGATCTGTTCGTAGCCGTCTTTACGTGCTTTTGAGGCGTAGTAGGTGTACTTGTTGCGGGCCTGTGACTCGCCTGCGAATGCGTCCTGAAGATTGCGCTCGGTCTTTGTTCCTTTAAGGTCTTTCATTTTGGTAAGGTTTTATTGTTGTTATTTAATGTTGTTCAGTTGTGCACATTGGGCATAGCCCTTTGTAAAAGATGTCGATACAGTCGATGCA
>CAJUMI010000134.1:274-2512 GCA_910587545.1 uncultured Muribaculaceae bacterium
AGCCTGGTGAAACTGATGACATGAGACCGTCAGGCATTTCAGTATCGTAGATTTTTCCGCATTTTCGGCATATGAAGTGGCCGTGATCAGGTTTGGGGGTAAGATCATAGCGCATTGTGCCGCTTTCAATCTCAAGTTCTCGCAGCAGAGATGTTTCGACCAAAGCATGGAGCGCATTGTAGATTGTTGTCCGTGACATTGTGGGAAACTGCTTTGAAAGTCGGGTATATACCTCGTCGGCCGAGGGATGGCTTCGCGAATTGGCGACAAATGACAAAACTGCGATTCTATGCAACGACGGGCGCAATCCGGCCTGCTGCATCATCTTCAGTAATTGGTTGTCGCTGTATTCGGTTTTAGTGTACATCTTATTTTAAGAAAATTGTATCGATTACAAAGGTAGTAACTATTTCAAATATTCCAAATAAATCATAGAAAATTTAATAAAAAATGACATCGCCGCGTTTAATTGGCAATGTCATGTTACCGTTGAGAGATGTAGGCTATAATTCCGGCTGTCTGTAGGCCGCGACTTTGGCGCTGTCTACTGTGATTGTTGAATTGGTGTTGAACAATTCACCGATCACCGGTTTGTCAAACACGACAGTTGAACCTGCGGTAGCAAATACTTTGTCAAGGTTCTTTACAGAGATAACAGCTATGGCCTTGGGTTTGTTCTTTTTTTCGGCAATGTTGTTTTTGTCGTTGATGCAGACTGTACCGCTTTTGTTTTCAACACTGATCCCATCTATTATCTCAGGATCGGCTTCAATGCGTATAACAGGATTTGTTTCTCCCAAAGTCACATAGACATCGACTGCTGATGCGATAAGTTCATTGAAGTCCTCTACCGAGAACACTTTGTAGTTTGTTCCGCTTTCAATCATTTTGGCTTTGTCTGACGATAGTACGCCGATACATGATGCTGCGATTACAGAAAGAAGAGCGATGGCAGCGGCAGGAAGTGATATTCGTTTCATAAATAAATTTGTTTTTATTTATTGGACGTCGCATTTTCAATAAATGTTACATACTGATGAGAAAATCACAGGTATTTTATGATTTTTGCCGGATTGCCTCCTGCTACTACATTGTCGGGGATGTTTTTGGTTACAACCGCCCCCGCGCCTATTACTGAATTGTTGCCTATTGTCACGCCTGGCAATATAGTGACACTTCCGCCGATCCACACGTTGTTACCGATGGTTATAGGCTCGGCCCATTCGATGAATTTGTTGCGCTCGTCCGCCTCAAGAGGATGACATGCTGTATACATGCTTACATTCGGTCCGATAAAGCAGTGGTCTCCGATTGTCACGCATGCCTCGTCGAGAATTGTAAGATTGAAGTTGGCAAAGAAATTGTCTCCAACGAAGATGTTGCAGCCATAGTCGCATCGAAAAGGCTGGTTGATATGGAAATTATTGCCAATATGCCCGAAAAGCTGCTGTATCATATTTTTCATCTCATCTGTGCGGTCGGGGCGAAGATTGTTGAATTCCCATAGCCTGACTCTCGTATGCTCAAGTTTTTCGATAAGACGCGGATCGTTTGCCTGATACTTTTTGCCTGATATGATATCTTTCCAAAATGCTTTTAAATCCCGATTCATTTGTTTAGCCTGAAGTGATTTTTATATTAGTAAAGATAAAAAAAATATAACCCTCAATGAAATTAGTCCGGAAGATGAACAGCCGGTCATGACCACGCGTTACATTAATGAAAGTGTCTTTGACAATCAATTCAAAAAACGATATACGTTATGAAATTTCTAACAGATGAGAAACTTGTCATAGTCGGCGCTGCCGGTATGATTGGCTCAAACATGGCTCAGACTGCGGCCATGATGCACTTGACACCTGACATTTGTCTTTTTGACACCTATGCGCCAGGTCTTGAGGGAGTTGTCGAGGAGATGCGCCATTGTGGCTTCAGCGGTATAAATTTTACTGCGACATCTGATGTCAGGGAGGCATTTACCGGAGCGAGCTATATTGTGTCGTCGGGGGGAGCTGCCAGAAAGGCAGGCATGACACGTGAGGATCTTCTGCGTGGCAACTCCGAAATAGCCGAACAGCTCGGCAAGGATATCAAGGCTTATTGTCCGGATGTAAAACACGTTGTTGTCGTGTTCAATCCGGCCGATATTACCGGCCTTGTCACTCTTATTTATTCTGGGCTGAAGCCGTCGCAGGTGTCGACATTGGCAGCTCTCGACTCCACCCGTCTGCGTAGTGA
>CAJUMI010000135.1 GCA_910587545.1 uncultured Muribaculaceae bacterium
CAAAGCGCGGAAACGCTGACTGACAAAGAGAAAATTTTATCGTTTATCCCTCTCCGGCAATCACGCGACAGCGCCGGACTCATCCGAGTCCGGCGCTGTCATGTATATAAGGTTGTGAATATCAGAAGGGAAAGTTGAGACCGAAGTTGACCGAAGCGTTAGACGACAGCGGCACATACTCCTTTGACACTTTGGTGACGGTATGGTCCATGGCGAGGAAGAGGTTGAACCCCGGCACATGTAAGTTGATGAGCCAGCCCAATCCCATGCCGTAAGTGCCGGCAGCGACATTGACCGAAGCATCAAAACACTTGACCGGAGCGATGTTGGCCGAAAGGCGGAAGTCGGTCCAGCCATAGGCGCCGTTGATGCGGGTCGTGTTGAGAAGACCAAACGACAGGCGGCGATAGAGCGGGAAGGTGTATTCGACACCGACGTTGACCGTAGCGCCGAGAGCGGTAGTGCGCTTGCCGCGGTCGCCCATATCATCGAGCTCATATATCGCGCCGAAATCATCCTTGATTTTGTCCCACTCGTTGTCGAAGCTGTTGATGGCGTCGTCGTCGACGTTGAAGATGTATTTGTCTGTGGTGAACGTACGGGGTCCGTTGGTCGAGGCAAGTATATTGTTGTTCCAGTTGATGAAACCGAGATCAAGCACAGCGGCCGAGAACGTGAAGTCTCTGAGGACGGGGAGTGTCGGCTTGTAGATCACACCGAGGTCGACTGCGAAGCCGTAGCCGCCGATACCTGCACCGTCGACATCTGCTCCGTTGACGTAGCGGTGCTGCGTGAGATTGTTGATATCAGTCTTGTATGTCAGCCCCTTCAGTGATGAATTGATCTCGGCGTCTGAAGTGACTGTCCACTCGTCAGTGCCGAGTGTGAGGTTGGCATTGTGAAGACGCGCGTCGATATTGCCGGCTCCGACAAGAAACTTGGCCGTGATGCCGATTCGCCACTCCTTGTTGATGTTATGAGAGTGACCGAGGGCAAATTCGGCATAGGCCGTTCCACGCGCCGCGAGATCATCGATATTATAGGTCTGATTGCTCACTCCTTCCTTGAGCAGAGAGAACAGCGATTTGGGTAAATTGAGACCGACATCGGCACGAGCATTTAAGTTGATGGTGTTGTAGCCTCCGAAGCCTTTGAACCCGATTGAAAAAATATCGATCTTCGTGTTGACACGCAGCTTGCTCACGTCGGCGATATTTCCGAGAAAGTCTGAGGCCTTGACCCCGGGGTTCATAAAGGTCGTTGTGCGACCGTTGATATTATAGAGGACGTCGTCGACATTAAGGTTGCCGTTGACGCCTGCGTTGAGATTGCCGATGCCCGGCATAGACACAAAACCGCGGCTGTTGCCGAACGCAGGATTGAGCTGGAAACGATATGTGTAATCGTCGACAAAGTATCCCGAGCGGGTGTTCTGCGCGCCGGCGGCAAACGAAGCGATAAGCGTTGCGACGGCAAGAGTATATCTGATTATGGTTTTCATTGCTTGGCTGTTGTGATGACTGGGAAGAGTGGTATTAAAGTTCTTTTTCATAGTATCCTGACACGGTCGGGCGGAGATTGGACACCCTGATGTTCATGTCGGGGCGGAGGGCTCCGCCGTCGGGTCCGGCTGTCGCCACGGCTTCATAGCGGATGCCGTCGAGGCCTGTGATGTTGCCTGTGATGCGAATGTTGACTTCCTGGGGCTGTGAGCCGTCGGCGATGTGCACCCCCTCGATGCTGACATTGTTGATGATGTTGCCTCCGGCATCGATGGGGTTGGCCTTTATGTCGAGCGCGATAGGGATGTCACATTGAATGGTGGCGCGAATATTGAGTTCGGTGATGGTCACATGATCAAAATCTTCCGATCCCCATCCGGTGGCTTCGTCGGCATATACGATGGTCGACCCTTCTTTAAGAGCTATGGGTGCACGGAAGAGATAATTGCCGTGGATGCTGCCGAGCTCGACTCCGAGAGGCAGGCCGTCAACCTTCTGGTCGGGCAGACAGGGATTGTCGAGACTGATGGAAAGAGACGAGGGGAGTCCGTGGCCGCTGAGCACATTGCTGAGCGATGCGAAAGGCACATACTCTGCCGCGGCAAAGTCTTCGGGCCTGTTTGCCGGATCGGTCGGCGACAGACAGAAGGCGTAGATGCCGTCGTCGTGGTTGTTGCCGATGGTGAAATAGGGATTATTGATGCTGTAATCGGCCAACTGCTCGCCGTGGTGCGAGGTGATGGTCATGCCGGTGCGTGCTGTGAGCCTGTAGGGCTGCATCGGATTATTGAGCCTGAGATAGATGCAGGGATTGGCGATCGAAATGTCGGTGCCGTCCTGAGTGAGGACGTCTGGCAGGTCGGAAAGATCCACGTCTGAGATATCTACCCCTGTGATGTCATATTTAGAGTTTGTTTAAAAACAAATGTTAATAAAAAACAAGCATCAGTCGCAATT
>CAJUMI010000136.1 GCA_910587545.1 uncultured Muribaculaceae bacterium
CGGATGGGACGAACGTCGATCTGAGAGCCGGGGAGGAATGCCTCGATGCCGAATACGTCGACGATCATGCCGCCTTTGGTGCGACACTTGATGTAGCCTGTGATGATTTCATCATTCTCGAGAGCGTGGTTGATGCGCTCCCATGAGCGGGCTGCACGAGCCTTGCGGTGGCTCAGGATGAGCTGGCCCTTCTTGTCTTCCTGGTTCTCGATGAAAACCTCAACCTTGTCACCAACTTTGATTTCGGGGTTGTAACGGAACTCGTTGAAGGGGATAATGCCGTCGCTCTTGTAACCTATGTCAACCACTGCCTCACGCTTGTTGAGGGCGATGATGGTACCTTCGATTACTTCTTTGTCTTTGACGGTGCCAAGTGATTGGCCGTAGGTCTGAGTGAGCTCCTCACGTGATTTTTCGCCCGGAGTCTCGCCTTTCTCGTAGGCAACCCAGTCGAAATCTTCGATCGGGCTGTTCTTTACTTCGTCAGTCATTTAAAAAATAAGGGGTTAATAATGTGAACTGTATGCAACTTGCGCGGGATGACTGACATAGCCCTCCGCGTAGTTTTGCGGCGCAAAGTTAGTAATTGTTTTTGAATAAGTTGGCTTATTTTAAAAATAAATTTCACAATTATCGGATTCCAAGCTTCAGAAGATGGAATTGCGTATGCCGGTAGTGAATCGCTCGAATGCTTCTATACCGATTATAGAGTTGCCATAGCTGTTCAGTTCGGGGCTCCACACTGCCATAGACAGTTTGCCGGGCATATATGCGACGATGCCGCCACCGACGCCACTTTTGCCGGGAAGTCCGACGCGATAGGCGAAGTCGCCGCTTTCATCATAGAAGCCGCATGTGGCCATAAGCGCTCCCATGCGTTTTGCCTGGCTTTCGGTGAGTATGCGCTGTCCGTTGAGCGGGTTGATTCCGCGGTTGGCAAAAACGAGAAAACTGCGTGCAAGATCGGCGCAACTCATGGCCAGGGCGCATTGGTGGCAGTAGACGTCGATTAGTTTTTCGACATCATTGTGGATGTTGCCAAAACTTTTCATGAAATAGGCGAGTGCCAGATTGCGGTCGGCGTTCTGACGTTCGCTCACGGCAACCTGGTGATCGAAGTAAATGTCGTCGGAGCCGCATATCGACCTCACGAAGTCGATTATCGCCTCTTTTGGACGTGGGTAAAGCGACATGAGCCTGTCGGTTACAACGAGAGCGCCGGCGTTGATGAATGGGTTGCGCGGTTTACCTTGCTCATGCTCAAGCTGGACAAGAGAGTTGAAAGGATTGCCTGACGGCTCGCGTCCTACTGATTTCCAAAGATCTTCGCCGGTGTGGCTTATGACCATGGCAAGTGTGAATACTTTTGATATGCTTTGTATGGAGAAAGGAATGTCGGCATCGCCTATGCGGTAGCTCTGCATGTCGTCAACGGTGTCGACAACGATACCGAGTTGCCGCGGATCTACTTCTGCCAAAGCGGGTATGTAGTCTGCAACTTTGCCTGAACCCCATAGAGGGGTCATTTCGCGATATATATCTCCGATGATTTTGTTATAGTCTGTCATGCCGCAAATATAAAGAACTATGGAATATTGTCGGATAATATGAGCGTGTAATTTTAGACAAAAACAGGCTTCGCCACCGCGAACCATGCTTTGCATGACGATCGCTATTCTTTTCATCGAATATTCTTTATATATTTGACAGGAATTAACAATTATCACTTTTCTTGATATTGTATGGGAAACAGGAAGAAAGTGTTTGTATCGGGATGCTATGATATGCTTCATTCGGGACATGTCGCGTTTTTCAAGGAGGCGTCGTGTTATGGCGATCTCTATGTTGGCATCGGATCCGACGCTACAATCATGGAACTGAAAAACCGCATGCCTGTCTATTCGGAGCGGGAGCGTCTTTATATGGTCAAGGCCATCAGATATGTCACAGATGCTTGTATCAACACCGGTTCGGGCATGATGGATTTTGTAGAGACAGTGGATCGGATTAAACCTGACGTGTTTGTGGTGAACAGTGACGGAGGAAGCGATGTGAAGCGTGAATTCTGCCATGAGCGTGGAATAGAGTATGTTGAGCTTGAGCGTATGCCCGACGATGGACTCGAAGCCCGGTCGACAACATCGTTGCGCCTGGGTGTGAGATCGCAGTTGCCTTATCGTATCGATATTGCCGGGACATGGATAGATCAGCCGTATGTCTCGCAATATGCTCCCGGATGGGCTATCACGGCAAGTATCGAGCCGAATCATGAGTTTATGGAGCGTGGCGGCATGTCGACCTCTACGCGTAACACAGCAAGGAAGATATGGCCTTACGAACTGCCGCCCTACAATGAGGAGATGATGGCCCGTCTTCTTTTCTGTTTTGAGAACAACCC
>CAJUMI010000137.1 GCA_910587545.1 uncultured Muribaculaceae bacterium
CATGCTGTAGTCTACGCTGCAGATGCCTGCGCTCTTGACTGTCTCAGGCGAGAGATCGCCGTTAAGGTAGCCGACCTTGGCATCAGACTGCTTGGACACGATATATTTGCAATTGTTGTAGCTGAATGCGATATATTCGACACGATCCTTGATGCCGGCTTCCTCGACCATGGCCATGACAAGATCGATGATACGATTATCATTCCAGGGTTTGATTTCGATGATGAGCTTCGAGGTAGAAGTATTCATCTTTTCTTTAAATGTAGCTATGAAGTTGTCGAGAGTCGGCAGAACTTCTCCGTTGGCGAGTTTGAGATCCTTGATACGGTCGTAAGAGCAATTGGAGAAAGTAAGCCCCGACATAACGCCATCATGGTGAACCACAAGACGGTCGTCGGTAGTGCGCCATACGTCAAGCTCGATGCCGTAATAATTTGCGTCCATAGCTTTTTTAAGAGCTGCGATAGAGTTTTCGGTAGCGCCGTCGGTGTGAGCACCGCGATGGGCGATAACCTTAGGTACTATCGGTTCGAGCGGATTGGCCGACACTGTGAAGCCGGCCGCGCAAAGCGGCATTTTTACATCTCCACGCTTTACGATAATCTTGTAGACGCCTGATGTCATGTTGGCAGGGATTACAATCTTCACCGCGTCGGCCGACACTGTAGTCTCGGGCTGGAAAATCGCCGAACCGTCGGTTTTCTGCAACTCGATCACATCACCCTGCTCGAATCCCTTGCCGTAGATCGAATATTTGTAGCCTGAACCCACCTCACATGTCGACATGTACTGAAGATCTGTGATCGTAAATGCTTTGGCTGATTCGTCGAAGGCAGCTGCCTGCCATAGTCCGGCGATTTGATCGGCCGTCATCGGCTCGTCATAGATGCGGGCAGTCACGATGTCGCCGTTCCAGGCCGAAGCGCAGGTTGTCTGGTTGGACTCCGGGTCACCTCCGATTATAAACGATTCGGCACCGGCCGCTACGGGGACATAGTTGCCCGGAGCCGAGGCTGTGCCGCTGAGCTGGCCGTTAATATAAATGTATGTCTTGCCCTCCTCTTTGTTCCATACACCGACTACGTGGTAGTATTTTCCGACCTCAGGCTGCACTTGACTGTGGGTCCAGCGCCAGTTCGACGAACCTGTGGTTGATACATTGGGAAGGAAAGTGATGCATTTGGAGCGATCGTGCGTAGGAAGAATAAAACCTATGCCGCCGGCCTGCATCGAGCTGAACCACTTCACCTCGGCATTCGATGGATCCGTATCGCCGAGCATTATGATCGATTCGAACGTGCATCCGTCGGCCACGCGGCTGATAAAATCATCATTGGCTTTGTAGTTGACTCGGTAGTAGCCTGTTGTGACGCTCGAACCGGGTGCATGGCGGAAATTGGCCACGTGGCGTTTGTGCATGTCGCTGTAGTAGGTCATAAGCGTGGGTGCATCCTTGGTGATGACCGCATGTTTGAACGGCGAAACATCCTCGGCCGTGCCATCTTCCTTGAATACTATGTCGAGCAGGTCTGCTTTGGGCGCGGACTCTTGAGTCAAGGTCACCACGGCCTGCTTGCCTTCGTAATCGAAGGTGATCTTGTAGACCGAGGCTTCGACCGATACATATCTCGGGAAATTGAGCACAAGCTTGTCGTCGGTCTTGGAAACTTCGCTGACGCCTGCCTTGTCGACTTTGTATGTCCAGTCGCAGTTTGACACGATTTCGAACGCCACTTTGCCACCGATATAAGGGACTTGCCGGACCTGAGGCACCACTTCAAGATAAGGCGCACCCTCTTCGACAAATTCTATCTTTGATATATCCTCGGTCGGGATAACCACTGTCTGGCCGTTTGATTTTGTCACGGACAGATTGTAAGTCTGGGCGAAAACCGCGGCAGACATCATCAGAAAAGAAGTTATGAATGATATTCTTCTCATTTTCTATAAAGTTTAAATGTTGTTTCTTTTGTGTTGACAATATAGACGGCCGTGGGCAGCCCGGACAGGTCAAGTGAAGCCTCACCACAGTCATCGGCCGAACAACGGCGCAGTTCGACGCCGGAAAGATCGAAGAGTCTGACTTCTCCGCGGGCAGTCATGCCGTGAATCACCACGCGCTCGGGATTGCTGAGATCAACGACCAAAGCAGACTCGAGCTCGTTGACCGACGCAGGATCTGTGTATACAAATCGGGCTAAATTTATATCGCCCATCG
>CAJUMI010000138.1 GCA_910587545.1 uncultured Muribaculaceae bacterium
TCAGCGTTCGAGCCAAACATTTTTGCCTTCTTCAAGTTTTATCGGACAGCAATAAAAAATTTTAGCATATCTCCGTATTCTTATTGCAATGGCGACCCTATCAACTTCATTGATCCGAACGGTGAAGAGGTAAGATGTTTTGCTCCGGATTTGGAAAGACAAGTCGGCTATTATCCTGACAATGGCAATATTATTGTATTCATACACGGAGCACCAACTCTTGTTAAAGATGATCGTCCCGATTCTCCATATAAAGGACACCCTATTACAAGCGCGGCCGCATTTCAAAATCTGATATGGACTGAATTTGAGACTTTCGATCCGGCAAAAAACGATTTGAATTTCATTGAACTCAATTCGTGTAACACCGGTAAAACCCCGGAAAATGGATCGGAGCCGATCGCGCAGACATTCTCAAGAGGAATGCCGAATTCAGTAATCAAGGCACCAACAGGGACGCTCGTAATTAATGATAAAAAGATGGTGGTTACTGATAACTACACAGTCTTAAAGACTAATCAGGACAATACTCAAAAAATTAACTGCCCGAAAATGGAGGGCCCTGAATGGCGATATTTTTTCAGGGGCGTTGAAATCAGCAGTTTTCTTATCCCATTTATAAGGGTTATGCTTAGATTTCAGAATTATAATTTTCTTAATAAAGCTATAGAGGAGTTTTTTAATTTGGGAAAAGCGACGAATATGGAAGTCGACGGCATCCCTTGTGAATTATAAAAATACGATTCAATTAATTTTCAACCATGACATTATGCGCAGACTTAATATAATATTCATCTTATTCATACTGGCTCAATTATGTGGCGTAGGATGCAGCGGAGCAAAAGAGAATAAAACCGATGTCAAAGAAGAAGCGAATGGATCTGATAGCGTAATTCAGGAATATGACACGCTAACAGGGTATTTTCGTGTAATCGGTTATTATTTTGCGTATGATTCAGCGAGGACACGTGAAATTATGGACGGAGCTCTGTGGCGAGGTTATATCAAACATGATTATGATTCAGCATGGTTTATGTCCGGACGTACGAAGTTTTATCCGGTAAAAGATATGAGCTATCTGCCCTATCTGTACTTAGTCGAATCCTCAAAAAAATACACATTAGACAGTATCGGTCCTGCCAAGTGGGCGGATTATGATATCGATTGGGTTCCATTCCTTTTCAGTTCCGTAATCAATGACAGATTACTTTATAAAACAGGAAAACGGTTAATGGAAAATTATAATAGAAAACATGATACAAATTTCAGATATCCCAAGACGTTTAAAAAAGATACACTTGATCTTCGGTTGGTTGATTATTTAGCCAGTGGTTATGTGGGTGTAAAAGGATTATGTTTTGAACCGTCCGCTATCGACACTCTGCGTGTGCTGGCGGTGATCCATAACAGCCGGTGGGCGCTTGAAAGACTTGAAAAGTATTATCATGACAAAGGCGATGACAAGGGATTGGCGATCTACTACAAAGTGATGCTCGGCTATGAGGGCAACGATGACCTGGCGGAGCGGTTCTATCGCGTGCTCGAGCCGCATTTCAAGGACACGCCCGAATTCCGCGGCGCCGCGCGCGAGGTGCTGCTGCGCGCCGCTATCTGTGACGGAAACGCCCGCGCCCAGGAACTCTGCGACTCCCTCGGCTTCTCGCTCTGCGACTATAGACTCCCGCTCCCGGAATAGCAAAATAATGGGTGATTGATTATAAATGTTGGTCTCACAAAACATATTGATATTAAGATGCCACCGCCAGACCGTCAGCTACGACGGCTTCGGACGGAAGATCCGTGTTGACTACGCCCAGGGACCCGCATCGGTGATAGGCGGCGACCTGCCCGCCGACGGGGACTATGAGGTCACATTGTCAAGAGTCTACGCAGGGGCGCATGTGTTCTGCGACGGCCGGCTCGAATATTCGGGCTTCCCGGGCGGTTACTTCGACTCCTCGGGGTCACCGCGATACTATATCACCGACTGGCAGGGCAACAACGCCGCCGTTGTCGACAAGGCAGGGAATGTCGTTCAGAAGACGACATATTATCCATACGGCGAGCCGACCATCGAGCCCGAAGGACAGCGGTATCTGTTCGGCGGCAAGGAGCGCGAACATGCCGGCGGCCGCAACTCCTACGACTTCGGCGCCCGCTCCCTCACCCCCTACGCCCGCTGGTCAACCCCCGACCC
>CAJUMI010000139.1 GCA_910587545.1 uncultured Muribaculaceae bacterium
AATTACTCTCCGAAAACTCACTTCTGTTAACAATCGTTTTTAAACAAGCTCTAAGTGTTTGTAGAAATGCCTGGTAAAGAGACGGAAGTCAAGGACCGGAAGAAGATTCTCCTCAGGATGAAACAAGCGGACAGACGAAATCTGTATGATAAAAACATATCCGGATATTTTTCAAATATAGATTACCGGCCCTTAAAAAAATTACATCAGATCTATTTTTGGTGTAATTTTTTGTATATACGCGCGTCATATATCTGTAATGCAAAACAACAACGACAAAGACAAGCGTTTTCTGGAAGTTCTCGACAGACACAAGTCGGTTATCGCCAAGGTGTGCTGTATATATTCATCACCATCCGTCGACTTCGATGATCTTTACCAGGAAACGGTCATCAATCTATGGAACGGCTTTGACAAATTCAGAGGCGACGCCAAGATCTCGACATGGATCTACCGCGCGGCCATCAATACCTGCATAACCTGGAACCGACGGAACAAGAAACACGCCAATAATATCTCACTTGAGCCTGATATGCCTGTCACAACCGATGATGACTCCGGCAAACTTGCCGATTACAAGCAGTTGCAATATCTGATTTCGAAGCTTAACCCGATCGAAAAAGCTATAATAACATTATGGCTTGATGAAAAAAGCTATGAAGAGATAGCATCTATCACAGGCATTTCTCATGCCAACGTCGCTGTAAAATTGCATCGCATAAAAGAAAAAATGTCGAAAATGTCTGAACTCTGATAAAATGATTGACCTTGAACAAATAAAAGACGAATGGCGCTCTCTCATCATAGAGAATGAGGCGTTGAGACAAAAAAATCTGGAACTTACCAGATGTCTTGCCACACAACGCGTGACTAACAACCAGCAGAAACTCGCGCGAAGCTATCGCGTGGGCTATTTCGGATTCTCTTTCCCTTTATTCGCGTTTTTCCTTTACAGAGCCATTGATGCCTCGATAGCTTTGTGCATAGCCTACGGATTGTTCGGCATCGTGGTCGGATGCTGGGATCTATGGTTCAGAAAATTTGTTAAACAAATTAATTATTCGGCGGTCTCGACTGTCGAAGCTCTGACTCACGCTTCAAAAATCGTGCTATATCAAAACCGTGCGACTATCGTGTGTTTTATTGCGGCCGCCATCTTGCTCACTGATATATTTTACGAAATGTCTTTATTCGGCGACTACAGTATTGTCACCGGAGGAGTGATAGGCGCAATTGTCGGTGGAATAATCGGAACTAAAAAGTGTATAAAAAATCACATAAGAGCCCGGCGCATGCTGTCGGAACTGAAATCGATTGAAAAATAACGTTCAGACACTCCACCCTTCCCCCAAAAAATAGAAAAATGTCGCAGACAGTCAGTCGGCGACATTTTTTCTATATCTATAGGTCAGAGATGCTGTTAATTCTCCTTTATACCCGGATCTACCTTCACAATCGTGGACGCTACTCCATCCGGGATATCATCTGCTGTTTCAACGATATCCACTTTGTAGGCCATATACATCATAGCAGGTGACTTATCGACTGCATACAACGGGCATTCGATCTGCATCAGATGCTGACCGAGTGGCATATCATCGGTCACGAACTGAGCTCCGAACGGAGGAGTGATCGATACCCCCGCATAACGGTAGTCCCATGAATAGGTAGCCGAAGTGATGATAGCTTCCTTGCCTTCCTCATTATTGATAACATTGATGCTTTCGACTTTGAGAGTGTCGCCCTGCACGACATAGATCTTACCATCGACGCTGACTCCGCCATCAACCTGAATCGAGACATCGACATCCGGAAGGTTGTTATCATCATCACATGATGCGAAGTATAAAACCGGCAACGCCATAAGGAGCACGTAATAAAGCTTTTTCATAATCAAACAACTTATAAATTAATCAAACATTTAACTGAATCAAATTAATTTTGTTTTCAACATCCTAACACTCCAGCAGGCTTTTAGGTTCGCACATAACACTGACAATCTGATTTTTTTGCTCTATTATCACACAGTTATGTCACGACTCGCGCGACCTGAGACTAAAAAATATCGAATATTTTTTCACGGCAATCTATTGGTTTGCAGCTGCATTCCGGTGTTAACGAGTGCAAAACCGACGGGCCGGTCGATTTCGCTCAATATGCGGCGC
>CAJUMI010000140.1 GCA_910587545.1 uncultured Muribaculaceae bacterium
AACCGGGGACACACGGATTTTCAGTCCGATGCTCTACCAACTGAGCTATGGCACCATCTTTTGCGTTTTTGCGATGCAAAGTTAGTCGTTTTTTTTCAATTGTGCAAATTTTGGAAGATCTTTTATTTGTCATGCCAATGTAATGTTCGGGATAGCGCACATTATATCGCTAATTAACAAAACATTCACTCTTCCACGCCTTCAAAAAATTTATTTATCGCATTGATGAATTCGGCGCCGAAACGGGCGCATTTTTTCTCTCCTACGCCAAAAACCTCACCGAATTGTGCTATAGTCCGGGGACGTCGTGCCGCCATGTCGGTGAGAGTGGCATCACTGAATATCAGATAGGGCGGAAAACCTTCTCTGACAGCAATCGCGCGCCTCACCGTTTTTAGATATGACACCAAATCGGCCCGAGGCTTGACCGAGAACGTTGACTTCTTAGACTTCGCAGGCTTAGTCAACGGCTCTGTTTCCGATAGTTCCAGTAGAACGTTACCGGCAAGTACACTGCGGCCATAAGCCGTAACTTTGAGATGATTGGCATCTTCATAGGCAATTTCAAACAAGCCGTATTGAATCATCTGCGATATATAGTCGTTCCATTTTTTAAGCGGGATGTCGCTGCCTGCTCCGAATGTTTTTATACGGTCGAAGCCTTGTTTGCGGATGTCGTCGCGTGAGACGCCGGCCAATATATCTGCAAGCATATAAGCCCCTACCCTTTCTCCACATCTCAACACCGCGCTGAGTGCTTTTTGAGCGGCGATCGTGCCGTCGATGCGACGCGGCGGATTCAGGCAGTTGTCACAGTTTCCGCAGTCATGGTCGTATATCTCGCTGAAATAACTGAGCAACGTGCGCCGACGGCAGACCGGCGACTGTACATAGCTCAGCATACGGTCGAGTTTCTCGCGATTGACAAGCTGACGCCCGGATTCGTCGGCGAACGCTCTGAGTGTGTGCAGGTCGGACAATGAGTAGAACATCAGCGCCTCGGCGGGAAGTCCGTCGCGGCCGGCTCGGCCCACTTCCTGATAATAGGCCTCGATGTTTGGCGACAGGTTGTTGTGGACGACCCAACGTATATTACTTTTATCTATGCCCATACCGAAGGCGACTGTGGCACAGACCACCGTCGCGTCGCCGTCGATGAACCGGCGCTGGGCTACGGCGCGGGCAGTGGCACTGAGACCGGCATGATAGCACACTGCCCTATGGCCGCGGCGCTGCAGTTCGGCTGTCATAGTTTCCGCTCCGGCGCGCGACAGGCAGTAGACTATGCCCGAATCATCGGGATAACGCTCTATCAGACGTTCTATCGCGGCGATACGCCCCGCTTTTCCGGGATTTTGTCCGATACTGAGGCTTATATTCGGGCGATCGAAAGAACCGGTGTAGACCATCGGCCCGACGAGCCTGAGCTGTCGGGCGATATCGTCGCGCGTCAGTCTGTCGGCAGTGGCAGTCAGCGCTACCACGGGCACCGACGGGTAAATATGTTTGATACGCGAAAGTTCGGTATAGACAGGCCGGAAATCATGTCCCCATTGCGATATGCAGTGCGCCTCATCGACCGCAAACAGGCTGATCTCGAATCGGCCACGCCAACGCTCGAGATCGAGCAAGAGGCGCTCGGGAGACACATAGAGCAGTTTGATGCTGCCTTTTCCGAGCCGGTCGACTATCTCACGGCTATCCGCTTCAGAGAGATTTGAATGCAAAGCCGCGGCCGGAATGCCGTTGGCCCGGAGAGCCGCTACCTGATCATCCATCAGCGCGATAAGCGGAGATATGACCACCGCACATCCCTCGGCAAGCAGTGCCGGCATCTGGTAACACATGGATTTTCCGCCACCGGTCGGCATCAGCACGACTGCGTCGCGTCCAGAAGCGACAGCCTCGATTATCTCAAGTTGACCGTGACGGAACGAATCGTAACCGTAGAAGCGCTTGAGCAGTACCTGAGCCTGGAGCCTGACTATATTATTATATTGCTGTCCGATAAAATTCAGAAAACGCGATACAGTATGGCTCGAACGCTGAT